>CAVYHC010000058.1:0-36826 GCA_963768125.1 uncultured Gammaproteobacteria bacterium | reverse complement strand
AAAACGCCTGGGCTGGCTAAATAATGAAGAAGTCAATGCCGTGGCCAAAGATCTGGGTGTAAAACCGGAAACGGTCATGGAAATGGAATCTCGTCTCAGTGGACAGGACGTGGGTTTTGACGGATACAGCGATGACGATGATGAGAAGAATTATCTCGTACCCGCAGCTTTCCTGGGGCCAAAATGCTGATCCGGCAGCAGCGCCTGAGCATTAATGACTTCTCAGCTATCCAGGCTGAAAACCTGCATGAAGCCTTATCCACGCTGGATCAACGCAGCCGTGAGATACTCAATGCACGATGGCTGCAGGAGGACAAGCAAACCTTACATGAGCTCGCCGCGCAATATAACATATCCGCTGAACGCATCAGGCAACTTGAAAAAAATGCGCTCGGCAAGCTAAAACGACTCATGTCATAAATAGATACTGCAGGCACTACTCCACTTCCGCTATAAACCACTTTGCCGTCAGCAGACGCGACAATTTTATCACCCAGTTTGCCCGCAATATCAATACCCTTGGAATCATTACGCTGTCGATTGAATTTTTTAATAATCTTACCCGTTGCTGGCCGTTGCCACTTTACTGTTGTCGGCCAACGAATAGATTTTGACGTCTTTGTTGCGTTGTGAAGCTGTCGATCGACGGGATGGAGTCGACTGATTTATGAGTTGCTGTTTTTAGCGGTTTCAAAAAAATCGTCTGCCCAGGCTGAATAACATAGGGTTTCTTTAACTGGTTTAACTGAGCCAGCTCCTCAACGCTGACACCGTAGCGCCTGGAAATGCCATAGAGTGAATCGCCTTTTACCGCTTTTACCCATTTCTCATTACTGTAAGACTTGGCGGATGCCCGCGTTTTGGCGGTATCTGCCGCTATCGTTGATGGATTACGCCGTGGCATCAAAATTCCAGGGTTTGCGTGTATGCAGGCGCTGTCCCGGTTTAATCAATCCGGATGATGACAGATTATTCCAGGCAGCAAACGCTTCCGGATCAAGCTCATAACGCCAGGCAATCGAATAAACCGTGTCACCTGACTTTACCGTGTAATCGTCAGGGTTCCATTTTTTACCATTGCTCGAACAGGCCACCAGAGCAGCTGCCAGCAGTATTGTTATAAACAAAAAACGACCCTGTCGATAAATCATCGCTTCTGCTACCGTGGCAGTTAGTGAAAATATATGATTAAAGCGATAAGCAGGACAGTAAACCAGCCTAACCATTCAATATATTTTTTTACAACCGGTTCTAACTTCGGCCCCGCCCATGCCATTAACAGGGAAACAAGAAAGAAA
The DNA here is from genome assembly GCA_963768125.1 of uncultured Gammaproteobacteria bacterium. GTDB lineage: Bacteria > Pseudomonadota > Gammaproteobacteria > SZUA-229 > SZUA-229. The sequence goes on along the minus strand of CAVYHC010000058.1, from coordinate 35,528 downwards.
TGTGCCGACCTGCCGACAATGGCGGCAAACACAAAAGGCAACAGCGCCATCGAGAGTGCCCCTGCAGACAGGGTGAACAACTTAAACGGGATCGGAGAAAATCCAGCGATGACAACAGCCCAGAATCCCCATTCCTCAAACCAGTGCTGTGCCGTCATGTATTTGTCCCAATAACCGACATCCTGCAATATCGGCTCAATGGCATGGATCGCAAAATAACCCAGATAATAACCAACAACACCGCCGAGTACCGACATCGTGGTCGCTATAAACGCAATGCGTAGCGCACGCTCAGGCCTTGCCACTGCCATCGGCGCAACCATCATTGCTGTTGGCACCGGGAAAAATATGGACTCGAATATACTGACGCCGATTAAATAACGCTCAGCATGCGGATGCGCCGCCCATCTCATCATTTTGTTATATAAGCCGGCAAATAACATTAACGAATCGCGCCATCAAGTAACGGCACGAATCGCACAGACTCCTTGATGCTTTCTTCGATCCCTTCATCAGTACGGACATACAGCTTTAATTGCTGCACACCGTCTTTGGTGCCCACAGGAATAACCAGACGTCCGCCGACGGCCAGTTGTTCCAGCAGACTGGGTGGTACCGACTGCGGCGCGGCCGTCACCATAATTGCAGCATAAGGCGCATTCGGTTCCCAGCCCCATGAGCCATCACTGTGTTTGGAGTAGACATTCAGCAAACCCAGCTTACGATGAGCTTCACGCGCTTTTTGCAATAAAGCACTAATACGTTCAACGGTATAAACCTTGGGCACCAGTCGCGACAGGATCGCTGACTGATAACCAGAACCGGTGCCAACTTCAAGAACCACATCCGGTATGCCGCCTTCAAGTAATATCTCGGTCATGCGAGCGACAATATAAGGTTGCGAAATGGTCTGACCATGTCCGATGGGTAAAGCGGTATCTTCATAAGCACGATGCGCCATGGCTTCATCAACAAAGATATGGCGTGGTGTAGTTCGCACCACTTCCAGTACACGTTCGTTTTTTATGCCTTTATTTCGCAGACGATCAACCAGGCGGTCGCGCGTGCGTTGCGAAGTCATTCCTATACCCTGAATATCGTTACTTATCATCTGTTCGTGTTAGTTAATTATCATGCCGATTTCATCTCGGGCCATTATGTACTGTTAGCCAGTTTTCAAGCTCGGCAAGGCTATCATATCGGGTTAAATCAATCTGCAATGGCGTGATCGAAACATAATGCTGGCTGACTGCATGAAAATCCGTGCCTTCACCGGCGTCCTGCGCTTCACCCGGCGGGCCCACCCAATACATCGGATCACCTCGTGGATCATCCTGAATAATCACACCTTCTGATTGATGTCGATTGCCAAGACGTGTAGCTTTAAAACCTTTAATTTCAGACCAGGGGATATCAGGCACATTGACATTTAAAATGGTGTTGGCTGCAAACGATACCTGATTAAGATTTTTAAGCAACTGCTGCACCGCCATTGCCGCCGTTTCATAATGTTCCGGTGTATACGAATCCATTGATACGGCGATTGCGGGCAAGCCCAGATGGCGTCCCTCCATAGCAGCGGCAACCGTACCGGAATACAAAACATCATCACCCATATTCGCACCAGCATTGATACCCGACACCACCATATCCGGTTTGTTGTGCAACAACCCTGTCACCGCCAGATGCACGGTATCGGTAGGTGTGCCATCAACGAAATAGGAATTTTCACCGACCTGACTGACACGCAGGCCGCGTTCCAGCGTCAGCGAATTACTCGCCCCGCTGCAGTTACGCTCCGGTGCAACAATTGAAATTTGATGATCAAGCTCCAAGGCTTCAGCCAGCACTGAAATACCCGGCGCCCGGTAACCATCATCATTACTCACTAAAATATGCACAAGCCAACAACTTATATTCACGTTAAAATAAGAGCAATACTATACCGTATCACGAGACCAATAATGAGCAATGATTCAACAAAAGATGAAGATGAATCATTATTTTTATCAGAAATGGCCGATGTCGCCCCGCTTAAGCCAGACAACCGGGTAAAGCAAAAGAAAAAACCGAACAAACCGCTAACGCATTCCGCCGCAGAAGCCGAAGGTTATGCTATTGATGATGTATTTTCGGATGCAGAAATTATCGAAGATTGTCCCGAGATACTGAGTTTTTCCCGCAGCGGTTTACAGCATAAGGTGCTTAGGAATTTACGTCAGGGAAAAAATACAGTCGAACAGGTTTTGGACCTGCATGGATTAACCGTAGCAAAAGCAAGAAAAGTATTGCAGGAATTTCTCGGCGAATGTGAATCGGCAGGCGTGCGCCACGTCATCATCGTACACGGTAAAGGTTTTCGCTCTAAAGACAAACCAGTCATCAAACCCATGGTAAACCGCTGGTTACGCGCTGTTGATCAGGTACTGGCTTTTCATTCTGCACTAGCAAAGGATGGCGGTAGCGGTGCCGTTTATGTTTTATTAAAGAAGTCGGCAGTTGACAGTTCGCAGTAGGCAGAAAAACCCAGTTCCAGTAAACCGGCCAAAAGCGGTAGTACAAACAAGGGCAAAAACTTTTTCACCACAGACGACTATCGCCCACTAGTTACTGTCAACCGGCTTCTGCCGACTTTTTTCATCAGACATCATCGCCAGTAGATTTTCTGCCAGTGCTTCATAAATCGGTTTTTTGCAAACCAGTTTTGACGTACCGGAGGCTATCAATGCTGTTGCCATCATTGCCAGCACCAGTTCCTGGTTGTCGGTCATTTCCATGACAATCACAAATGCAGTAATCGGAGTTTGTACGACGCCGGTGAAGTAACCAATCATACCCAGGATAACAATGGTTGATGCCATTTCCACCGGGAACAGCAATGCCAGGTCCGCCCCCAGTCCGGCGCCGCTTGCCAGTGAAGGTGCAAACAGGCCGCCGGGGATGGTGGTGAGATAGGTCGCCGCGGTGGCCAGTATTTTATATATCGGATACATCAAGCCATAATCGGCGGTACATGTATCAACACCTGCGCAGCTAACAATCTGTTTGGCCTCGAGATAACCGCTACCGTTCGCCGTGCCGCCACTTAATATACTTAATACAGCGACACTCAAACCAAAAACCAGTGCAATCAATAGCCAGCGTGTCTGCATGTAGGGGCGTAGTTTTTTCGAAGCGCTAATCAGTAACTGGCTAAACAGGCCGCCGGATAAACCACCCACCACACCGCAAACAACCACGCCTAACCAGACCCAGCTAAAGTCCAGAGTCATTGGTGAGCTAGTGTAATAATTATAATTACTTTGATGCACGACAATAGCCGTCATACCGGCGAGCACGACACCGATTAACATCATGCCGCTGTTGCGCCGGTCATAAGAACGTGCCATCTCTTCGATGGCAAAAATAATACCCGCGAGTGGCGTATTAAAAGCGGCAGCGATACCGGCACCACCACCGGTTAAAATCAGGCCGCGTTCGTAATAACGTGTTGGCAAATGTGCATATTTTCCTAATGAATGCATAATCGCCGCGCCTAAATGTACGGTTGGCCCTTCCCTGCCTAATGAGGCGCCACTGCATAAAGCCAGTATCGCCATCAGCACCTTGCCTACAACCATGCGCATGGATAACAGGCGATTGCTTAAACTACTGCCGGAATCTGCAAGTGCGATCAATGTTTGCGGTATGCCACTGCCTTCCGCGCCACTAAAGAATTTTCGCGTTAAATATACGGTGAGCACAAAACCGGCGGGCGTTATCAGTAATGGCAGGTATTCATTGTAGCTTATTATTTTTCGAAACAGATGGTCCGCCTGATCTGCCATAATCGCAAAAACGGCAGCGACCAGGCCAACCAGTATTGCACCGCCCCAGAAAACCAGGTTTGTTCGCCAGGTGCGGGGTTTGAAAAAACGGTATTTTAATTGGCGGACATGGCGGCGCATAAATGATCAGTTAATAGTGAATAGTTATAAAACGTTAATACATTATTTGTATTTGTTCTGCACCGAAGACTTTATCGAGGCGTGTCAGTAAATCGTCAGAGGGAACAACGTTCCATTCTTCGCCCAGTACGAATTGAGAGATATCTTTTCCACTGTTGTATTCTATATTCACCGGACAATTCCCTTCTCTATAGGTATGCAACACTTCGCTCAATTGCTGCGTTATGCTTGTGTCTGACCAGTTGCCGTTGACCTTATTTCGATCCAGTTTTATTTGCAGACCACGGGAAAATTTTTCTCTGGCCTGTGTCATGGTGAGTATAGTCGTTGCATTCACCGAATAAGCCGCATTAAAATCATCATAACTGACACTGCCAGTAACGACGCATACTTTATCTTTTACCAGCGCGTGTCCGAATTGTTCAAAAACATCTTCATATAGCACGACTTCTATACGAGCAGTTCTATCATCTAATACCCCGGTGACGATTTTACTGCCGGTTTTTGTTTTTCGCTCTCGCTTGGCGATTAGCAGGCCGGCAAGACAATATTGTGTTTTATTTTTTTTGCGGTAGCCGCCATAACCACCGCCATTGCCGCCTCGTTCAGCCTCAGGCACCAGGTCGGGCACTTTTGAAAAACGGCACTCGGTAAAACGTCGTAGTTCCTGTTCGTAACGTGAAATCGGATGGCCGGTTAAATATAAACCCAGCGTTTCCTTTTCATTGGTCAGACGGGTTTCGTCATCCCAGTTTTCAACTTCAACGATATGCACATTGGCATGTGTATCAGGCTCATCCGAAGAGCCAAACATGTCATCCTGTCCAACTCTGGCATTTTTCTGATTTTGTTCGGCCAGCTGAACCGCATTGCTTAAACTGGCGATTAAACTGGCGCGATTAGGGCCGAGTGAATCCATTGCGCCGGACTTGATTAACGCTTCCATAACGCGGCGATTCACTTTTCGGGTATCACTGCGTCGGCAAAAATCATAGAGGTCAATAAATTCACCATGACTGTCGCGCTCTTCAATAATACCATCGAGCGCCGCTTCACCGACCCCTTTCAGCGCACCCAGACCATAAAGCACCGATTTTTCATCCGGCACACTGAAATGATTAATGGATTGATTGATATTAGGCGGTAATACTTTCAGGCCCTGCTCATGACAATCTTCGATGAGACCGACAACTTTATCGGTATTATCCATGTCCGCCGACAAAACGGCAGCCATAAATTCTGCCGGGTAATGAGCTTTTAACCATGCAGTTTGATAAGAAAGTAATGCGTAAGCGGCAGAGTGCGATTTATTAAATCCGTAACCGGCAAATTTCTCCATTAAATCGAAAATATGCGTCGCAAGATCGGCATCAACGTCACGTGCAACAGCACCGTTCATAAACAACTCGCGCTGCTCTGCCATAACCTCAGCTTTTTTCTTACCCATGGCGCGGCGTAACATATCTGCACCACCCAATGTGTAATTGGCTAAAACCTGCGCGATTTGCATCACCTGTTCCTGATACAAAATGACACCATATGTTGGTGTTAATACATGCTCAAGATCAGCATGGAAATAGTCAACTTCAGCACGGCCATGTTTACGATTAATAAAATCGTCGACCATGCCGGACTGCAAGGGGCCGGGGCGAAATAACGCCACCAGCGCGACGATATCTTCAAAACTGTCAGGCTGTAGGCGGGTAATCAGATCTTTCATGCCGCGCGACTCAAGCTGGAACACGGCGGTGGTATTGGCAGCCTGCAATAAATCAAATGTTTTTTTATCGTCTAACGGCAAATGTTCAATTTTTAATGGCGGCTCATCTTCTTTACAATGCCGGCGATTAACGTGTTTTACCGCCCAGTCAATAATGGTTAAGGTGCGCAGGCCCAGGAAGTCGAATTTCACCAGACCGACAGCTTCAACATCATCCTTATCAAACTGGGTGACCACACCCTGTCCGCCTTCCTCACAATAAAGCGGGCTAAAGTCAGTTAATACCGTTGGTGAAATAACCACACCACCGGCATGTTTACCGGCATTCCTCGCCAGGCCTTCCAGCGACAATGCCATATCAAGCATGGCGGTAACTTCTTCTTCATTTTCATAAGCCGCTTTAAGATCTTCCGATTCTTCCAGTGCTTTCGTCAGTGTCATGCCAATTTCAAACGGTACCATCTTGGCGAGGCGATCAACAAAACCGTAAGGCTGCCCCATGACACGACCGACATCACGTACCACCGCTTTCGCCGCCATGGTTCCGTAAGTAATAATCTGGGAGACACTGTCCCGGCCGTACTTTTGCGCCACATAATCAATCACACGGTCACGGCCATCCATGCAGAAATCGACATCGAAATCCGGCAGTGAGACGCGTTCAGGATTGAGGAAACGTTCAAACAGTAAATCAAACTGCAGCGGATCAATATCGGTAATTTTTAGCGCATAAGCAACCAGCGAGCCGGCACCCGAACCACGGCCGGGACCGACTGGAATACCATTGTCTTTTGACCACTGAATAAAATCAGCAACGATTAAAAAGTAACCGGGGAAACCCATGTTGTTGATAACATCGAGCTCAACCTGTAAACGATCATCATATTTTTTTCGTTGCTCGGCATAATCGTCAGCACTTTCATCAAGCAATACCTTCAGGCGCTGTTCCAGACCTTCACGCGATACACGGCAAAAATAACTTTCTTCTGTTTCTCCTTCAGGAATGGGAAATTGCGGCAGGAAACTTTCACCCAGGCGAATCTCCAGATTACAGCGTTTGGCAATTTCAACGGTGTTTGCCAATGCTTCAGGAATATCTTCGAACAATGCTTGCATTTCTTCACTGCTGCGAAGATATTGCTGTGCACTGTAATTTTTCGAGCGTCGCGGATCATCCAGCGTGCGACCATCATGAATACAGACGCGGGCTTCATGCGCATCAAACTCATCGGCTTTGAGAAAACGCACATCATTGGTAGCGACAACCGGGACATCAAATTTAATGGCCAGCTCAACCGCTTCGGCGATATAAACTTCTTCATTCTCACGGCCTGTGCGTTGCAATTCGATATAAAATCGGTCTTTGAAACAACTTTGCCAGTTGTTTAATCGCCGTTCTGCCAAAGCCGCCTGTCCGGCAAGCAAGGCACGGCCAATATCACCCTGCCGGCCGCCGGATAAAGCAATAATGCCTGCTGCGTACTGTGTTATCCACTCTGCCTGTATTATCGGCACGCCACGATGCTGACCTTCAAGGTAACTTTTGGAAATAAGTTTGGACAGGTTGAGGTAACCCTCTTTATTCTGCGCCAGCAACACCATTTGAAAGGGTGCTTCCTGATCATCGCCGTGGCGTACCAGTGCATCGACGCCTATCAGCGGTTTAATGCCGGTGGCCAGAGCGGCCCGGGTAAACTTGACCATGGCAAATAAATTGCTCTGGTCAGTCAATGCGACCGCCGGCATATTATCTTCAGCCAGCGCCGTCATCAGCGGTTTAACACGCACTACCCCATCGACCAGTGAGTATTCTGTGTGTACTCTCAGGTGAATGAAACTTGCTTGTGTTGTCACGAAATTGCCTCTGCCTGGATGAGGCTTTAGTCTACCAAATCAACTAAAGGTAAACAGCAAATTACAGCCTTTAGAATGAAATATTTTGCCTTTTAAATATTGTAAAACGTATCACTCCTTATATAAGAACCCTGTCAGCCATTGGCCCTGTCATTAAGGCATCACGAACCGGCGCATAACTTCGGCGATGTTCCGGGCAGGGTCCAATCGACAGCAAAATTTCACGATGAACTTTTGTGGGATAACCTTTGTGTTTATCAAACCCGTACTCAGGATACTGTTTATGCAACACCAGCATCTGCGCATCGCGTTCGACTTTGGCCAGAATGGAAGCCGCGCTGATCTCGGCGACACGAGAATCTCCCTTTATGATTGCCGTGCTACCACAAAAACAGTCAAGCAGGGTTTTATTGCCATCAACAAAAACATGATCGGGCACTAAATCCAGTTTTTCTGCCGCTGTTTTCATGGCGAGCAATGAAGCCTGTAATATATTTATCTGGTCAATTTGTTGAGGCGATATACTAACAACCGACCACGACAGCGCTTTTTGTTTTATTTCAACGGCCAGAAGCTGTCGTTTTTTCTCAGACAGCTTTTTGGAGTCATCCAGACCGGAAATAGGCGTATCTGGATTCAGTATAACTGCAGCCGCCACCACATTGCCGGCTAATGGGCCCCGCCCTGCTTCATCTGTTCCCGCCAGCAGGCCATTGATAACGGGCAAATCTTCCTGCAATGTTATTTTCATTATTGTATTATTCGCCTGTTAATTAAACATCAGTAACTGGATACCCGCCTCTCCGGTATAATAACAAAAACCATCAGAAACATCGTGCCCACACAAACCATCAAAAATCATCATAAACAAGCTGTTTTCAAACAAGTGGTCATCGTTGCTGGCGAAGCATCGGGTGATGCCCATGCTGCGCGCCTGGTGACAGAACTGAAAAAACTTGATGATTCCATTTCATTTCGAGGCATGGGCGGCGACAATTTGCGTGCAGCCGGTGTTGATGTATTTATTGATATGGCTGAACTGGCTGTTGTAGGCATTGTTGAAGTACTGCTGAAATACAACGTGATTAAAGCCGAACTTAATAAATTAAAACAGAACATTGCTGACAATCCACCTGATCTGTTAATTCTGGTTGACTACCAGGAATTTAATCAGCGTCTTGCAGCTTATGCCAAAAGCATCGGTATTAAAGTATTATTTTATATCGGACCCCAGGTTTGGGCGTGGCGACCGAAACGGGTCTACAAAATGGCAAAAATCGTTGACCACATGGCCGTCATTTTACCTTTTGAAAAAGCACTTTATGAAAACGCTAATGTGCCCGTTACCTTTACCGGCCACCCGCTAACCGATGAAGTGGTCGCTGACAAAAGCCGGCAACAGGCACGAACACAATTAAAAATCGACGATAAAACCACACTGGGTTTATTTCCGGGCAGTCGCAGCGGCGAAATAAAACGGGTACTGCCCATACTTCTTGCAAGTGCACAGCTCATCATCAAAGAAAAACCTGATATTCAATTTGTTCTACCGGTGGCCAGCACCATTAAAGAAGAAGATTTAGCACCGTTTCGCGCAAAGATGAATGAATTATCTGTAGTCACAAGCAAACAGCCCTTTTATGATGTCATTCAGTCTTGCGATGTTATTCTCAGTGCCTCGGGCACCGCCATACTGGAAATTGGCTTACTTGAAGTTCCCATGGTCATTGTTTTCAAAATCGCCCCTTTAAGCCATTACATATTAAGCAAAATGGTTAGTATTAAGCATCTGGGGCTGGTTAATATTATTCCCGGCAAAGAAATTGTTAAAGAGTTTATTCAACAAAATGCCAAACCGCCTGATATAGCCGCAGAAGCGCTGCGCTTACTAACTGACAAAAAATACTATGAAACAATGCGGCATGAGCTATCTTTAATACGTCAGCTATTAGGCAGTGGTAACGGCTCAAAAAACGTTGCACAGCTTGCATATGACATGCTGAATGAAACAAAACAAGCGAAAGCTGATAGCTAACTCAGGCGCAAACAAGCATTGCAACCATCACGTGAATAACAAAAATAAATTTCTAATTTACTGTGCGCTTTTCATCACTTTCTTATTAAGCAGTGGCTGCGCAACGCTTGAAGGGCCCGCCAACCCGGACGACCCTTTTGAGAGCTTTAACCGCAGCATGTTCGCTTTCAATGAAGGTGTCGATAAATACGCTTTCAAACCCGCAGCAAAAGGTTATGAATTCATCATGCCTTCTTTTGCCAGCAAGGCTGTGAGTAATTTCTTCAGCAATGTTGATGACATTGTGGTTTTTTTCAACCAGCTGCTGCAAGCTAAGTTCGCTGCAGCTACGGCCACTTCCGCACGTTTCGTTTTCAACACCACTTTCGGCTTATTAGGTTTAATTGATGTTGCATCAGAAATGAACCTGCCAAAACATAATGAAGACTTTGGACAAACACTTGCAGTCTGGGGCCTTGATAGCGGCCCATATATTGTGCTGCCTGTTCTCGGACCCATGACTATTCGCGACTCGGCCGGCCTGGCTGTCGACTGGACGTATTTCGATCCGATCTTCGACCGTCAGACCTTAAGACAAAGCCTGGTAACCTTAACGGTTAAATATATTGATATTCGTGCCGGCTTGCTAAAAGCAGGCAATATTCTTGATGAAACAGTACCGGATAAATATTCGTTTCTTCGTGACGCTTATCTTCAGCGACGAGAGTTTTTGATTTATGATGGTAACCCTCCTGATGATTTTACTGATGATGAACTTTTTAACGACGACGATTTATTTAAAGATGAAAACCTGCAAGATGACAGCCTGTTAATGGACAATGCGCCGCTAAAAGAAACGGGCAATTCAGAATAAATTCATTAGCGCGTGGTTGATAAATCACGTATTCATACAACGAAAACATTAAAAAAATTTCACCACAGATTAGGGCAGGACACCCGTAAGTTGAACAATGCAGGAGCGATTGTCGAGACACAGAGAGCACAGAGAAAAGCTTATATGTGGGCATAAAAAACGCGAAAGACGTAAATGACAATTACAAGCCAAATAGAATACCGTCATGCCGGCGCAGGCCGGTATCCATCGTTCATATTGGTATGGATCCTGATAACTTATACTTACCTGATAAATGGATACCGGCCTGCGCCGGCATGACGAAATATAAACTTTCCTCTGTGCCTCGACAATTGCTCCTCGGCAATTGCTCCTGCATTGCCCTACTACCGTCCATCCTTGGACATATGCATTGCTCTACTACCGTCCATCCATGGACATATGCATTGTTCTCGGTCTCTGTTCCCGACTCGACTCTACCGATTCCATCCCTGGAATCGTACTTACGGGCGTCCTGCCCTAATCCGTGGTGAATCGCTGTTAAAGTTTTTGACTATACGCTTCGGCCTCAACAAAAATACGTTTCACCATTACATGCTGAGCTTTAATGGCTGAGTCAATTTCGGCAACAATCGATTCAATTTCACGCGTCATCTGTCCACACTTAAAACGAATACTGATATTGACCAGTAAAAACTCCGGACCCATGTGCATTGTCAGCAGCTCATTGACTTTTTCCACGTCCTCAAATGATTCTGCAATCTGCCGAATACTGCTAATAATTTCTTTATTGGCACCTTCACCAATAAGTAATCCTTTGGTTTCTACCGCCAGCCAGATTGCCGTGCCGCCCAGTATCAAACCAATAAATATCGACGCGAGGCCATCAAAAACGGCATTACCGGTCACCTGCGCCAACCAGATGCCAAGTAAGGCAATAGCTAATCCCAATAGTGCAGCAGAATCTTCAAACAGCACGACAAACATGGATGGATCTTTGCCCCGCTGCACCGCCTTGATATAACCGCGGTTACCTTTCACCTTACGAAATTCCTTAAAGGCAAAAAACCATGCTCCGCCTTCAAACACCATTGCCAGACCAAGAACAATATAGTTGATTATCGGATTTTCTATTTGCGTAGGTTGCATCACGTGGCGGACACCTTCATAAATCGATACTCCTGAACCTACGGCAAAGATCAAAATCGCGACAACAAAGCTCCAGAAATAGATTTCCTTGCCATGGCCAAAGGGAAATTCATCATCGGCCGGTTTTTTCGCCTGTTTCATGCCATGCAGCAGTAATACCTGGTTACCGGTATCAACCAGCGAATGAATGCCCTCGGAAAGCATTGCCGAGCTGCCGGTCATAAAAGCGGCAAAAAATTTGGTGATTGAAATCGCTGCATTGCCCAATAATGCGGCAATGATTACTTTGGTTGTAGCGCTTGCTGACATGTGATTTCCTGATGGTTTTCAAAGATATTAATGAAGTGACGAATCATAATACGAAGTGTTCCCTGTTACCACGCGCAGACATGTAAGATTGACAAACCGTCAAAAGTATATTAGAATTTGCTTATATATAACTTCATGTGCGATTTAAGACTATGATAAACAAGAGTAAATTAATTTATATCAGTTTAGTATTGCTGTCACTTAGCCTGCCCGTTCAATCAACCGCTGCTAATGAAGATGACCTATGCGCACCTTTTGAGAACGCAAAGCTCGATCAGTCATTAATTGCAACAATGCTGGAAGCAGCGACAGATGGTCATTTGTATCAAATAAAAAACGACAGTTCAAAGATGGGATTCTGCGTAAACAGCCCGGTCGGTATGGTGAACGGCAACTTCAAGGACTTTAAGGGCGGTATCGCGTTAAACCAGGAAAACAAACAAACGATTGTCAAAGCAAACGTTGGCAGTTTAGAAACCGATGTCCCGTTTACTGAGAAAATGATAAAAAGCGAGCAATTTTTCGACGCTAAAACTTTCCCGGAACTGATATTTATTAGTTCCGAGTTTGAATGGTTGAGTGAAACCCACGGCATTTTAAAGGGCAAGCTGAGTATGCACGGTGTCACAAAATCCGTTGCCTTTTATGTAGAAATTACCGAAAATGAACCTAGCCTGGACGGTTCCCGCAATATTCTTGTCAAAGCAACTACCACGGTGCTGCGCTCAGAATTTGACATGAAGGCACTGTCTCCGACGGTAAGTGACAAAGTGAATATATGCATGAGTATAGAAGCAGAAAGATACCAATCGATTTAATTCAAGGTATCTTTATAATTAGGGTGTAGAGAGTCTTCTTAACGAAAACCTTATGTCCTCAGAAGCAAACAGGAAGAATTAGTATTCTACCTGTTTGCTTTTTTATTTTTCCAGCGTTAAATCAACAGGTTTCTTAGAGGCGACTTTTTTACCGGTAAACATTGCCGACACAAGCCCGTTGTTTTCTCTGATTTCCGTTAAAAAAAACAGCGGTTATATGCAAAACAATTGCGGACAGAAGCAGATAAAACGAATAGCGATGTGTCGTGATAAAAGATTTTGAATAATCACCTGTTACTGTAAAACATTGTCGCCATGCGCCCCACGACTAACTTCAATCACATTTCTAAGCTGCGATATCTTATCCATTATTCGCGTTAGCTGCTGCAAGTCTCGTATCTCGATGGTCACTGCCATGCGCGCGCTCTGGTCTTTTTTGTTCGACATGGTATTTATTGCAATAATATTCACCTTATCATCCGAAAAGGTTTTTGTTATATCACTTAACAGGCCGTGACGGTCGTTCGCCTGAATTATAATATTTACCGGGTAACTGTGTATATCAGTGTCGCCCCACTCTACTTCAACCAAACGCGCCTGGTCTTTTTCTTTGAGGTACAATAATATTTTTGCAGTCAGCCCGGTGTACACTAACGCCCCTGTCTTTGGTAATAAAACCGACAATATCATCATGCGGCACTGGCATACAACAATTAGCAATAGACGTTAATAAATTACCAACACCTAAAACATTAACGCTGCTTTTTGTTTTATTTTCCGTTTTGCGTTTTGTTGGCAACAATGATGTGACATCAACATCGATTTCCTGTTTTTGTTCAAACTCATTAAGCATGGCTGACATCTGCGCGATACTAATATCACCCCTACCCAGGTTGATATAAAATTCATCCGCTGACTCCAGCTTGAAATGTTTTAATATTTTTGAAGATTCAGGTTTGATGCCATGGCGCTTGCATTCACGGTCATATAATGACTTGCCTTCAAGATAATTTTTTTCTTTATCCTGTTTTCTAAACCAGCCGCGGATACGGTTTCTGGCACGTGAAGTGATTATAAAACCCAGGTGAGAAATCATCCAGTCGCGTCTCGGCGCGGCATCTTTTGCCGTTAAAATTTCTACGCGTTCGCCGTTTTTTAATTGATAGGTTAACTGAACAATGCGGCCATTTACTTTTGCACCACGACAGCGATGGCCGATTTCACTGTGTACGGCGTACGCAAAATCCAGCGGTGTAGCGCCTTCCGGCAAATCGATAACTCGTCCTTCAGGCGTTAGCACGTAAACACGATCATGAAACATTTCCGACTGGAAATTTTCCATGAGGTCTTCATCATTAACATTTGTTGAATCAAGCAATTTTCTTAATGACTCAATACCTGACTGCGAGTTGCTTTTGCTGTCACCCGATTCTTTGTAGCGCCAGTGCGCAGCGACACCAAATTCTGCAAATTCGTCCATTTGTTTTGTACGAATCTGGATTTCTACCGGTTTGCCGTGTGGGCCATAAACAGCGGTATGTAATGACTGATAGCCGTTACCCTTCGGGTTAGCGATGTAATCATCAAACTCCTTGTCGATATGACGCCATTGTGCGTGGACCAGGCCCAGCACGACATAACATTCTGCGATGCTGTCGACAACTACACGGACTGCTCGAACATCATACAGCTCGTCAAAGCTACGGCTCTTCGCCGTCATTTTTTTCCAGATGCTGTAGATGTGTTTTGGTCGGCCGTAAATTTCTGCTGAAATATTTTCTTTGCTGGTCATCTTATTTATTTTTTCGACAACATCAACAATGAACTGCTCACGCTCCTCACGTTTTTCATCGAGATTTTCTGCGATTTTCTTGTAGGTATCGGGTTCAAGGTAACGAAACGCCAGGTCTTCCAGTTCCCACTTCAACTGGCCAATACCAAGACGGTTGGCAATAGGGGCAAATATCTCCAGGCTTTCCCTTGCAACTTCCTGCTGCTCGGCAACATCAGCCAGTTTTAACTGCCTTAAACGCTGTACGCGAAATGCCAGTTTGATTAATACAACGCGGACATCATCAACCATTGACAACAGCATGCGACGCAAGCGTTCAACCTGCTCGGGAGATGACGCGTCCTGCTCGCCATGAAACTCGTGCAGCTGAATGACACTTTTAACCAGCCGCATGATGTCCTGGCCGTAGAGTGTTTCCAGCATTTTGCTGTCTGTTGTTTTGATTAATCGGGTGCTGCTTAGCAGGGCAACGATAAGCGTGGTTTCATCTGAACCCAGTTCGCTTAGCAGTAAGGCAACATCCAGTGAATTGGGTAAGGCACCTTCGCTTGGCAGCTCCCACACCAGTGAACAGGCATGGCGTAACAAACTATTTTCTTCCACGTCAAATCCGACCAGTTGATGCAAATACTGGTCGATAGTGAAATCTTTTGTTACCTGGTTGAAATGATGCGTCTTTTGCATTTATCGAAGTTATCCATTGATGAAACACAGCCAGATATTAAGCTATAGTGGATTTACCAAACTTAGTCTGGATTTTTGATAATAAAGTTTACATAAAATAAACGATATGATGAAAAAAACGGGTTTATGGACAACGTAGCGGTCTTTTGTCACTTTTTCCTGCAGACTGGACACTTGCCATATAGCGTCAGGCTATGATCGGTGACGTCATAGCCTTTTTCAGCAGCGACTTCTTTCTGACGGTGTTCGATCATCTCGTCATAGAATTCTTCGACTTTGCCGCAAGAGACACAGACAATATGGTCATGATGGCCTCTTTCATTTAACTCAAATACTGCCTGGCCACTTTCAAAATGGTGGCGTTCGACCAGCCCTGCTGCTTCAAATTGTGTCAGTACACGATAGACCGTGGCTAAACCGATCTCCTCACCATCGTCCAGCAATGCACGATAGATATCTTCCGCACTCTGATGCCGAATTTTAGAGGCTTCCAGAAATTCCAGAATTTTCATTCGTGGCAGGGTCACTTTGAGCCCGGCTTTTTTTAAATCACTCGATTCCATAAAACTTTCTACTGATTATCATGGTCAGATGCGGTAGTATTTCCGCCCTTCTAAGAACAACACTATTTAAACACGTTTATGATACTGAGAACCACTCTCATTTGGCGATATAACCAACTATTTTGGCGCCAAATAAATTCAGGCAAGCCGCCTGTGTACCGGGCCTTACTGGCCGTCATTTTTTGTAGCACATTGCTCAGTGCCTGCGCGGAATGGCTACCAACGCCCCATCGACTTGATTTACAGCAGGGCAACACCATCAAGCTGGAGCAGGTTGAAAGCATCAATATTGGCATGACAAAGTCTGAAGTACGAAAGATCATGGGCACACCCATGTTGTCAGATCCGTTTCATAACCAACGCTGGGATTATATATATCGCTTTATTCCGAACAAGGGATTTGAAAGGAAATCGTTATTAACACTGTATTTTGAAAACGACATACTGGTTAAGATTGATGATTCACAGTATGTGGAACCTTAATAAGAACAATGAAAAATGATAAGTGAAAAATGAATAATTAAAAGCTTACAAACAGTCATTACCCTTTAAGTATGGTCATTTTTCATTTTTCATTATTCACTTTTCATTTGATAAAGCGCCCTTCTTCATCACCTTGCCTTCCGCTGCACGTTTGCGCCTGACTTCTTTGGGATCAGCGATTAAAGGCCGGTAAACTTCCACGCGATCGCCGTCAGATAACACTGTGGTCATCGCTGCGACTTTACTGAATATTCCAACTTTGGCATGCTCAAGCTCAAGTTCAAGCTCCGGGAAATCCATCATAATGCCTGACTGTACAATGGCAGCACCCAGCGTTGTTCCGGCATCGACATTGACGGCACGTATCACCTGCTTTTCCGGTGTAGCATAGGCCACTTCAACGTTAATACTATTAGTGCTCATAACATCAGTTAGCCGCGTTCGCCATAAACATCAACAGCACGTTTACAAAACGAATCCACCAGCGAGTTCGCTATCTGGGTAAATATGGGTTTCGCGGCAATCGACATCATTGCGCTATCAAATTCAAATTCCAGGTCAAGGCTGACTTTACAGGCATTATCTGTTTTCAGCGGTTCGAATTGCCAGTGTCCGTTTAACTTTTTAAACGGCCCATTGACCAGCTGTAACTCGATGCGTTTGTCTTTTTTCAAGCTGTTTTTCGTGGTAAACGTTTTATTTAATACGCTTTTGGCAATTTCAACCGAGGCAAGCATTTCAGTGTCACTTTCACTGATTACGGTTGATGAACGGCACCAGGGCAAAAATGATGCATAGTCAGCAACATTATTGACCAGTTGATACATTTCTGCCGGTGAATAATGCACCAGTGCGCTACGTTGAATGTGTGACATAAAATGACTTGTTATCTAAGGTTTTTTATCTAAATAGTTTATGGCGCCGATGGCATTCAAAAATACAACAATAACTGCAACCGGTGTTATATAACGAACTAATACTCGCCAGGCATTATATATCATTGGATAGGTTGCCAGTTCGGCACGTGTTGATTTCTCGTGCATTACCCATGCCGCAAATATTGCAATGAACAAACCACCCAGCGGCAACATGATGTTTGCGGTTAAATAATCCAGGGTATCAAAGAAGGTTAAGTTCTCGACTAGATAGGGAATCGTCAGGGTTTTGTCTTTCCACAGGTTGAAGGACAACACCGTGCCCAGCCCCACAAACCAGGTAAAGAAACCAATCCACACCGATGCATAGATACGGTTATAGCCTTTGTTTTCAACCAGGTAAGCGACCGCCGGTTCAATCAGCGATATCGCCGACGTCCAGGCAGCAAACACCAGCAAGGTAAAGAAAACCACGCCGACCAGTGTGCCGCCCTGCATATGTCCAAAAGCAATCGGTAAGGTCTGAAAAATCAGGCCCGGACCGGCACCAGGCTCAAGTCCATTGGCAAAAACAATGGGGAAAATCGCCAGCCCGGCAAGTAAAGCTACCACGGTGTCGGCTAAAGCAATAATGACGGATGCCTGTACAATTGAGTGCTGGTTTGATAAATACGAGCCATAGACCATGATCGCGCCCATGCCCAGACTCAGCGTAAAAAACGCATGCCCCATGGCGATCAGGATGCCATTGCCGTCTATCGAACCGATGGTGAATAAAAACCGTACGCCATCCATAAAATAGCCGGTAGTCATGGCATAGATAACAATGAGAACCAGTAAACCAAGCAACAGCGGCATCAACAAAGTCACGGCTTTCTCGATGCCGTTTTTAACGCCACGCGCGACCACCATCATGGTCAGCACCATGAAAAGCGTATGCCAGGCCAGTAAACGTTCTGGATCGCTCACCAGATCGGTAAAAATACTGTTTACACCGTCAGCTGGTAACCCCGAGAAACATCCCACCTGCAGTGCGGAAGATATACGACATTGCCCAGCCGGCAATCACACTGTAATAAGAAAGAATAAGAAAACCTGCGAGCACCCCCATCCAGCCCAGCCAGGCCCAGGCAGGGTTGCGATGTTCATCTCTTGCCAGCATCATCATGGTGTTTATCGGGCTTTGTTTACCACGACGCCCGAGCATGATTTCCGCTATCATGATGGGAAGACCAATTAATCCGATACACAGCAGATAAACAATGACAAAAGTACCACCGCCATTTTCTCCCGCAATGTAGGGAAACTTCCAGATATTGCCCAGACCAACAGCCGAACCGGTGGCAGCGAGAATGAAGACAGTACGGGTAGTCCACTGCCCATGAATCGAAGTAGGTTGATCAGACATAATTTTTAGGAAACATTCTCAGTTGAATTTTTGTGATTCATTTTTAACAATATATAGCAGTGACTCAAGCTATTTTTTCAAATAACAGGGAATTAACTAGCAACTCTGATTTCTGTCAATGACACTATGGTGAATCTACCCTATACTTGCGAGCTTGATTTTGCCCAGCATCATCCATACATAGCAATACATCATGGCCAAAAAAACAAAGAAAAAAACTAACGACAATACCATCGCACGCAACCGAAAAGCGCGCTTTGATTACGCCATTGAATCTACTTTCGAAGCTGGACTGGTTCTTGAGGGCTGGGAAATTAAAAGCCTGCGCGAAGGTAAAGTACAAATAGATGATAGCTACATATTCGCCAAAAATGGTGAACTGGAATGGATTGGCGGCACCATCACGCCATTAATCTCAACATCGTCGCACATCCATGCAAACCCGACGCGTGCGCGAAAAATTCTTATGCACCGTTATGAGATTGATCGTTTAATTGGCCAAATTGAACGCAAAGGTTATACCCTGGTGCCGCTTGCCCTGTTCTGGAAGAAAAATGGCCGGGTGAAACTGGATGTCGGTCTGGCCAAAGGTAAAAAGGAACATGACAAACGTGCAACGATCAAAGAACGTGACTGGCAAAGAGAAAAAGCACGCTCAATGAAAATTCGCTTGTAAATCAAAGTTGTAAGTTTTAAGTTACAAGCTTACAAGCTTAAAACTTACACAACTTAAAACTTAAAACTTAAAACTTAAAACCAGCTTTCTCTGCCCATTTTTTCAACAATAGTCTGGTGCGCCTGCAGCTCTGCATCATTCGCCTGTATGATTTTTATCGGTTTTCTATCCGCCGATAATTTTTTCGCCGTAGCACTTCCCAACTGGCCGCCGGTATTTTCTTCACTGTCTAAGGACAAGGCACTTTGCCCGCCAGTCATTCGTAAATAAACTTCTGACAACAGCTCGGCATCGAGCAAAGCACCGTGTAATTCGCGATGCGCGTTATTGACTTCGTATTCTTTACACAGTATATCCAGATTATTTTTTTTGCCCGGACGCAGTTTGCGTGCCATCACCAGGGTATCGATGACACTGCAGTAAGTACTCACCTTGCCATATTCAGCACCAACCAGCTTGAGCTCATGATCGATGAAACCAACATCAAACGGTGCGTTATGAATAATCAGCTCGGCGCCATCGAGATATTCGATGAAATCTTTAACGATATCTGGAAATCGAGGTTTGTCTGCAAGCGACTCATTACTAATACCATGAACCGCCTGCGCACCTTCGTCAATTTTACGGTCTGGCTGTAAATACTGATGATAATTATTACCGGTCAAACGCCGGTTAATCATTTCAACACAGCCAATTTCAATAATTTTATGCCCCTGGCTAGGCTCTAAACCAGTGGTTTCAGTATCAAGTACGATTTGTCTCATAATTAAAAGTTGGCAGGTGGCAGGTGGCAGTTACTGTAAACGGATAACGGATATCTGCCAACGTTTATTTTTTATTTTTGCATTTCATCGATAGCCCGGTTCGCCAGCGCATCCGCATACTCATTACCGTCATGCCCTGAATGCCCTTTCACCCACTGCCAGCTAACGTCGTTAAGCTGCACCGCAGCATCCAGCCGCTGCCATAATTCTACATTCTTCACCGGCTTTCTAGCGGCGGTTTTCCAGCCCTTCTGCTTCCAGTTGGGCATCCATTTTGTTATGCCTTCGAGCACGTATTTAGAATCGGTATAGACCTTCACCGTACAGGGTCGTGACAAAGACTCCAGCGCCTGAATCACGGCCATTAGCTCCATACGATTATTAGTTGTCTTTTCTTCGGAACCATACAGGTCCTTATGATGTCCATTAAAACGTAAGCTGGCGCCCCAGCCTCCTGGACCCGGATTTCCACGGCAGGCGCCATCGGTGTAAATTTTGACAATATTTGTGCTCATATTCAGTCTATTTCTGTGTTGATGCTGTACAATTTACTTACGGGTTTTAATTCTAGACATTGATATTAAGTGTAATCAATGACATGCGGTTTTTCGCGCTGAGATATTATAATGCTACATCACATAAGTACAGGATGTACGGTATGCTATAACAACGGGATACAGATGAGTCGCGCAAAAGCAGCAGCCAACCACATAATTTGACCCGGTAAGCCACCGGTAAGCCAGTCGAGCACATCCGACTGAATAAGCACCACCAACGTCATTAATAATAATAACAATAAAGTGATACCACCTTGAATATTTTATTTTCCCCAGTTTTAAAATCCCTTGCTGTTAGCAGCCTAATTCTGCTTACTGCCTGCAATAGCGCAAAGTCTGGTTCTGTCAGCGCAGCTCAAGTGACACTTCATTCTCATAACAGTGACCCCTTGCCTACGGTATCACTGGATCATATTGAACATGAACAATTTGAAGAGTTATATCTAAATAACGAACCAGGCCATAGTATTTGGCCACGCGTGCGCGACGGCTTTCAAATTTCGATGAATGGTGGCAATGGTAAAGCGCAGTCACTGCCAGCCGAAGTAAAACAGGAATTAGCCTGGTTCGCGAAATATCCAGACTATATGCAACGTGTTATGCGCCGCGCAGATCCCTTTCTTTATTACATTCTCGAAGAAGCAGAAAAACGTAATTTACCGACCGAACTGGTGTTATTACCTGTTGTTGAAAGTGCCTATCAACCCTTTGCCTATTCACATGGACGTGCTGCAGGCATCTGGCAGTTTATCCCTTCAACCGGTCGATCATATGGCCTCAAGCAAAACTGGTGGTATGACGGCAGACGTGACATTTATGCGTCAACACAGGCAGCGTTAAATTTCCTGGAAAATCTGAACAAAATATTTGAAGGCGACTGGATGCTGGCACTGGCGGCCTACAATTCTGGCTCCGGAACAGTTCAGCGTGCAATTAAGCGCAATAAAAAATTACATCGTCCGACTGATTTCTGGCATTTAAAATTGCCGAAAGAGACCCGTGCTTATGTACCCAAGCTGCTCGCGCTAAAAGAAGTTGTTACTTCCCCTGAAAAATATTCAATTAGCCTGCGATGCATTTCAAACGCACCCGGTTTTAAGCAGGTAAAAACCACTGCACAAATTGATCTTGCGCTGGCCGCAGAACTTGCAGAAATAGATCTGGAAACTTTATACAACTATAACCCCGCGTTCAACCGCTGGGCAACCGACCCTGATGGTCCGCACACATTATTGTTGCCTGCTGATGCTGCTGAAATTTTTGAAGAAAATTACGCGGCATTGCCGGCAGATAAACATTTACGCTGGTCACGGCACAAAATCAAATCAGGCGAAACCTTAAGTCATATCGCGGTTAAATATAACACTTCCGTTAAGCACTTAAAGAAAGTAAACAAGATACGCGGTAATAATATACGCCAGGGAAAATACCTTGTCATTCCTGTCTCCAGCAAAAACAAAAGCAGTTATGCATTGTCTGCAACACAACGTTTAAAGACCACGCAAAACACTAAACGTAACAGTAGCAGCACACGTATCACGCATATTGTGCAAAAGGGTGAAAGTTTCTGGGAGATCGCCAGGAAATACAAGGTTAATATGCACAAGCTGGCCAAATGGAATGGCATGGCAATAAAAGATCCTTTGAAAAAAGGCCAGAAACTGGCTGTCTGGTCTAAATCCAGTGCAGCAAAGTCATCCACACGAACATCGAAAAAAACACATAACCCGAACAGCACGATAAAACCGATTCATTATACGGTGAAAAATGGCGATTCATTATCTCGTATTGCCAGCAAGTATCATGTCAACGTTAAAGACCTGCACCGCTGGAACACAATCAAAGGCAAATACATTCAACCGGGTCAGCGCCTGAAACTGTATATTGACGTCACTGAACAAAGCGGCAATCAAACTTGATGATTTTTTAGATGCAAAATAATCATTTCTTGGTCTGAATAACCATCACAGCGTCATGTTTGATTAATTACCGCCCTGTATTAATGCTTTTGGGTCGAGCAGTTTTGCCAGCTCGTCTCGTGACAAGTCGGTCATCTCTTCGGCCACGTCTATTACCGCTCTGCCTTGTGCATAAGCGGCCTTGGCAATTTTCGCACCTAACTCATAACCGATAACCGTGTTCAGCGCAGTGACTAAAATAGGGTTTTTAGCTAATGCTGCATTGATTTTATCCTGATTGACGGTAAAACCGGCAATGGCTTTATCTGCCAGCAAGCGAGAAACATTCGATAAGATTTCTATGCTTTGTAATAAGTTATACGCCACCAGCGGCAACATGACATTCAATTGAAAATTACCCGACTGGCCGGCAATGGTTATCGTCACGTCGTTACCCATTACCTGCGCACAAACCATAGCCGTTGCTTCCGGGATAACCGGGTTAACTTTACCGGGCATAATGCTGCTGCCCGGCTGCAGTGCGGGTAGTGCAATTTCACCGATACCGGCTAACGGTCCGCTGTTCATCCAGCGTAAATCATTAGCAATTTTCATTAATGCTGTCGCCAGTGTTTTTAACTGCCCGCTTAAAGCCACCGCCGCATCCTGTGAACTGAGTGCAGCAAAACGATTATTAGCAAGCTTGAATTTCAGTCCGCTACTGTTTGACAACTGCTCAGCCACCAGGCCGCCAAATTTCACATCTGCATTGATGCCGGTGCCAACGGCGGTACCGCCAATCGCCAGCTGATGTATTGCCGGCAAAGTGTTCTCTATATGCGAGAGCGCCGATTGCAGCTGCGCCGACCAGCCAGAAAGCGCCTGCCCCAAGCTCACTGGCATAGCGTCCATCAAATGGGTACGGCCCGTGGTCACAACATCACTCAGTGATTCGGCTTTTTGGTCAATAACCAAAACCAGATGCTTAATCGCCGGAATCAACTGCTGGTGACAGCTTAATGCGGCGCTAACATGGATGGTCGTTGGTATCACATCGTTTGAGCTCTGGCTCATATTGACATGGTCATTTGCATGAACTGTGTCGCCGGCCTCTTTTGATGCCAGCCTGGCAATGACTTCGTTGGCGTTCATATTCGTGCTGGTCGCTGAACCGGTTTGAAAAACATCCAGCGGGAACTGATGCATTAACTTACCGTCGATGACATCATCACAAATCGATGAAATAGCGCGGCGCCGGTTTTCATCAAGGCCGCCTAGCGCATGGTTGGCATTGGCACAGGCCTGTTTAACCAGTCCCAGTGCCTGGATAAAGGCCTTGGGCATGGTTATACCGCTAACAGGGAAATTCTCCACAGCACGTTGCGTTTGCGCGCCATAGGCCGCCTGCTGTGGAACCTGCAACTCACCCATACTGTCTTTTTCAATTCTATATGTAGCCATAACTTCTATCTCAACATATTCAAGCTAATGATATAATACCGTTTTTACACGATCTGAATTGAAAATTATACATTATGATGGAATTAAACGAACTTACTGCAATATCACCCATTGATGGCCGTTATGGTGCTAAAACTGCAGCCTTTAGAGATCTCTTTAGCGAGTACGGATTAATCAAACACCGGGTACTGGTTGAAATACGCTGGTTTCAGGCACTCGCGGCCGATAGTAAAATTGCAGAGGTTGCAACACTGGATAGCGATGCCATGGCCGTATTAAATGGCATAGTCGACAATTTCTCGGTAAGCGATGCACAACGCGTTAAAACCATTGAGTCCACTACCAATCATGATGTCAAAGCCGTTGAGTATTTCCTCAAGGAAAAAATTCAGGGCAATGCCATGCTCGAGGCCAGCAATGAATTTTTACATTTTGCCTGTACCTCAGAAGACATTAACAACCTGTCTCATGGCCTGATGTTAAAAGCCGGCAGAGATAACATATTATTACCGGCGATGGACCAGATCATTGAAAACCTGAGCCAGCAGGCGCAGGCGTTCGCAGCACAACCCATGCTTAGCCGTACACATGGGCAAACCGCTTCACCGACAACGGTCGGCAAAGAACTGGCTAATGTTGTCTATCGTTTACGCAAACAGCGTAAGCAGGTTGCTGAAACAGAAATTTACGGTAAAGCCAATGGCGCTGTCGGCAACTATAACGCCCATATTACCGCCTACCCGGATATAGACTGGCCGACTTTTTCCCAGCAATTTATCGAGTCCATCGGCTTACAGATCAATCCCTTTACTATTCAAATTGAACCGCATGATTACATGGCAGAAATGTTTGACGCCATCAGCCGCTTCAATACTATTCTGATCGATTTAAGCCGTGATATCTGGGCCTACATCTCAAATGCTTATTTCAAACAAAAAACCGTCGCCGGTGAAATCGGCTCGTCTACCATGCCGCATAAAGTGAATCCTATCGACTTTGAAAACGCTGAAGGTAACCTTGGCATCGCAAATGCACTGTTCAGCCACCTCAGCCAAAAATTACCGATTTCTCGCTGGCAAAGAGACCTCACCGATTCAACCGTGCTTAGAAATTTAGGCGTCGGTTTTTCACATAGTTTAATTGCCTACCAGTCATTGCTAAAAGGCCTGAACAAACTGGAATTGAATGTCGACGTTATTGAGGCTGATCTCGATGCCAACTGGGAAGTATTAGCTGAACCGATACAAACGGTAATGCGTCGCTACGGCATAGAAAACCCTTACGAAAAACTAAAAGAACTCACGCGCGGGAAAAAAATAAATCAACAGGCGTTCCAGGCATTTATTGAAACGCTCGATATACCCGAAGACGCACGCAGCAAGCTGTTAAAACTGACGCCGCATAATTACATTGGTAATGCCGTTGAGCAGACAAGAAACCTGTAACCGGCCATTATCTACAGCCCGCCATTATGGACACTAAAAACGATTACCGCGAAAGTGAACATTGCTTAGCGGATACCAGTATTGACGATTTTTTAAATCACTACTGGCAAAAAAAACCCTTACTAATCAAAAACGCTTTTCCCGGTTTACAATCACCCTTGTCTGCTGACGAACTGGCGGGCCTCGCCTGCGAAGACCATGTCAACGCCAGGCTTGTTTTAGAAGAGCATGAAAACAAGAAGTGGCAAGTTGAATTCGGTCCGTTTGACGATGCACGGTTCAGCGATCTTCCTGAATCCGGCTGGTCGTTACTGGTGAGTGATGTAGAAAGGCACGTGCCAGAAACCAAATCATTACTCAACTATTTTCGTTTTATTCCTGACTGGCGTATCGATGACTTAATGATCAGTTATGCCCCGGCGGGTGGCTCTGTTGGCGCACACACCGATGCTTATGATGTGTTTCTTATACAGCTAAGTGGTCAACGCTTATGGAAAATTAGTGAGCATTTTTCCGAAGACACCTTAAAGGATACCGACCTCTGCATTTTAAAAAACTTTACCGCCGAACAGGAATGGCTATTAAATGCCGGTGATATGTTATACCTGCCACCCAATGTCGCGCATCATGGTATTGCACAGAACGATAACAGCGGTAAAAATCAACATTGCATGACCGCATCAGTCGGCTTCAGAGCGCCGTCCTTAAAAACAATCACCAGCGATTACGTCCATTATCTCAACGAAAACACCAGCTCCTCTGCACGTTACCGCGACAAATCACCGGTTAAACCCGTACACCATGGCGAAATCGGTGAAGACACAATAAAGCATTTTATTGAACTGCTTAAACAGGGCCTAACACTGGAACATGAACAGGTAAAACGCTGGCTTGGACAATACTGCAGCGACAACAAAACCTTTGAAGATTTCGCCAATGAGCAAAATAATAGTGACTACGATGAACTCACTAAAATCGCAGCTCAATCAACATTAGAACAATCAAGCTATTCTAATTTTTTATTCAGTTACTCAGATCAGGCAGCATTATTATTTGTCGATGGCCGCAGTTATGAAGTCAGCAAAACGTTTGCAGAATTACTCTGCGAAGATGACCTCATCGACTTGCCGCAACTTGAAAACATTATGACAGCAGAAGACAAATCCGTTTTACTGTCCTTATTCAATGACGGCGCCATCATCAGCAGTGAAAACCCATAGCTTTTTAACTTATAACTTAAAACTTAAAACTGATAACTGTAATTTCTGATGCCTGAACCGAAGATTAAAATCCGCATCGCCAACTGGCCCAGCGAGAAAGAAAACCTGGCGCAGATCCGCAAACAGGTTTTTATTGAAGAACAAAACGTCCCTGCCGAGCTGGAATGGGATGAATACGATGATTCATCAAGACATTACCTGGCTTCGCTCAATGGAAAAATAATAGCCACTGCCCGATTAAAGCCCGATGGCCAGATTGGCCGTATGGCCGTTTTAGCCAGCTACCGTAACCAGGGCATCGGCAGCAAACTGCTTCAATTCATAGTAAAAGATGCCCGCAGTCAAAACTTCCAGCAGCTCTATTTGCATGCCCAGGTAGATGCAATTGCCTTTTACGAAAAACAGAACTTTACCGTACAGGGTGATGTTTTTTATGAAGCAAATATCCCGCATCGTGAAATGTTGAAAAAAATCTGCTAAATATACTCATATAACAATAATAAAAAATGACTATAAATTATGTTATTCATACCTTCTTGACTTGTGGCTAAAGAACTTCCTATGTTTTACAAACTCGGCGAAACCAGGACTGAAGTACAAGTTGACAACGCAGAAGAAAATAAAGACATGGCCCTGTCTCTCGCCAGGCAGGCACGTCACAGTATTGATATCTTTACTCAGGATATGGATGCAGAAATATACAATAACAAAGAATTTGAAGAATCAATTGTCAAGCTGGCAAGAAGGCACCCGAAGTACCAGTATCCGCATACTTGTACAAGATCTCTAAAAGAGCCGCACAAAATGGACACTGCCTGGTCAGGCTTGCCCAGAGCCTGACAAGCTCAGTATTTATCCATAAACTATCGCGTGAATACCAGGATGAACAATGTGCATTTATGGTGGTCGATAAACTGGGCTTAATGTACCGTATTTCAGCAATAGACAGAAACTATGAAGCCAATGTTAATTTCATGTCACCACAGCGTGCCCGGGAACTGACTGATATCTTTAATGAAGCATGGGAACACAGCACACCGGATGTGCAGACTCGTCGTATTTATATGTAAGAAACATTATAAGGTTATAAAGCCTGAGCCACCCGGCGATCCACTAAATCCTGTTCAATCTGAACAAGGTGGGAATCTCGAAGCGGATAAAAAATAAAGGCAAGACCAGCAATAATCGCGAAGCTGGCGGGAAGCCAGGTAAAGATCAAGCGGATGCCCATCAGCGATGTATCCGATTGCGCTATATTGGCTTCATAGCCAACATAAGCCAGCACAGCTGTCGGTAATACACCGCCAATCGTTAAGCCAAGTTTCTGCGCGAATTGCGCTGCTGAAAAAACCAGCGCTGTAGTGCGTCGATTGTATTTCCACTCGCCAAAGTCTGCAACGTCGCCATACATCGCCCAAACAAGGGCTGGAGTCGGCCCTGCAAGCAAAGACGCCAGGGCGTTAACGGCGAGCATTGTCCAATAAGCATCGTTTGGAATATAAAACATCAAACCCATTATGATTGCATTGGAAAGCGTCAGAAACAGCATCAGGGAACGCTTGTCATAGACATTGCTCAAGAAGCGTCCCGCGATGACACCAATGACAAATACGATCGCACCTGTTGTAATAAAAAAGCTGGTGCGGTCCCAGATCCAGATGAAAGCAGAGTTATCATCAAGCATGTAGTATTTAAAGAAATACACCGTTGCACCACCACGAATCGCAACACTTGCCAGGGTAAAAACGCCGGCGACAACCATCACCAGCCAGGCGTTGTTCTTTATCAGCGTTCTCAGGTCTTTGCCAATATGGCTATCCTGGCCCGGCGGCGGCGCAACACGTTCCGTGGTGCCACGAAAAGTTTGCAGGAACATCAAAGACGACAGCACTGCAAAAATTGCCATCGTATACTGGAAACCGAGCAGTTCATCCTCACCGCCCAAAAATCTAACTAAAGGTCTCACCGACATACCTAACACAATGGCCGCACTGAAAGCACCGACAAAGCGGAACGTGCCTAAAGTCAGTCGCTCACTGGATGATGTTGTCATCACGCCCATCAAGGCACCATAGGGAACATTGATAGCTGTATAAGCGGTCATCATCAAAATATAAGTCACATAGGCAAAAATGAGTTTGCCCGAGTCATCCAGATCGGGGTTGATGAACATCAGGTAGCCAAATGCACCATACGGTATTGCCATCCACAGCAGGTAGGGTCGAAATTTACCCCATCGGGTGCTGGTTCGATCGGCGATAAGGCCCATTATCGGATCCGTAATCCAGTCCCACAGTTTTACCGTTAATAGCATGGTAGTAACCGCAGCCGGGCTTAAGCCATAGACATCCGTGTAATAGTAGATAATGAAGATGGCGAAAAACTGGAAGAAAAAGTTTGAGGCCGTATCACCCAGGGCATAATTAAATTTCTCGTAGAGACTTAGCGGTGGTGTTAACATTTATTCATTACCCCCCTGTGTCCATATCGTGCTCTTTATATCATGTCATTCATAGATTGTTGGCTTGTGCCAGCCATCAACACATCCCTCGGTTAACTTATCCATACCCGGAACATCCCAGCTGCCTGCACGATAAGTATCTATTGAAACACGATCTTTCCAGGCCGCCAGAACTGGTTCTAAAATTGCCCAGGATTCTTCAACCTCATCTGCGCGAGAAAACAGCGTTCCATCACCCGTCAGTACGTCATGCATCAGAATTTCATAGGCATCTGCAACTTCTTCAACATCGTGAGCATAAGGCGCACGCATCACCATACCCTCATTATCTGTTGTTAGTCCGGGCTTCTTGCATTCAGCCGTAACACAACACCTCCTTCAGGCTGCAGTCGAAACACCAGTGCATTAGCATCTGGTCTGGAGGCATGGCTATCAAAAAGATTAAATGGCGGCCTCCGAAAACGAATCATAACTTCTGATACTTTCGCTTTCATACGTTTACCAGTACATAGAATAAACGGCACGCCCTGCCAACGCCAGTTATCAATATAAAATCGAACCGCAGCAAATGTTTCTGTACTGGATTCCGGCGAAACGCCCTCTTCTTCATCATATGCCGAAACGGATTCACCATCGACTTCACCTGATGCATACTGTGCTGATACCGTTTGCAATTCGATATTTTCATCTTTAAATTGACGCACCGCACGAAGCACTTTCATTTTTTCATCTCGCACTGCATCAGTAGTAAATTCGACCGGCGGCTCCATCGCAACCAGTGTCATTAACTGCATTAGATGACTTTGTATCATGTCGCGCAATGCACCCGAGTTTTCATAATATTTAGCACGGTATTCAATACCCAGTGTTTCCGAAACTGATATCTGGATATGATCAATGTAATTTCGGTTCCACAGTGGTTCCATAATGCTATTCGCAAAACGATAAACCAGTAAGTTTTGTACGCTTTCCTTGCCCAGGTAATGATCGATACGATAAATCTGATTTTCATCAAAAACAGATTGCAGTTGTTTATCAAGTTGCTTTGCAGATTCAAGGTTACGACCAAACGGTTTTTCTATTACAAGTCTGCGATAACCATCGGCTTCGCAAGCCAGGCCGGCATGCTTTAAACCCTGTGCCACATTGCCATAGATTGCTGGCGGTATCGCACAATAGAACATAGCATTCTTTTTACCGCCAGAAGATTGCAGTGACTCAGCAAGCGAATGGTAAGTTGAATCCTCTAATAGATCACCAGTAACGACTTTAAGGTGTGAGGTAAAATCCAGCCACCTGGTTTCGTCATGTGCGACCTCATTAGAGAACTGATGCAGGCTTTTACGCACCAGCTCAATCCACTCCTCTTCAGTACAATCGTGCACCACACCAATAATTTGACTATCCTGATGCACCAGTCCACAACTAAACATACGCACAAGCGCAGGCAGTAACTTTCGTTTGGTAAGATCTCCCGTGGCACCAAAAATAACAATATTTGTAGGATCAGCAGTTTCAAAGATTTGTTCAGCAGTTAACATTAAAGTATTTTCAGGGTGACTCTATGCATTATTTTTAGATTTAACAACATGCACAGCTTTAATCGGATGACCGCCAAAACCGGCACGCATCGCATTAAGCACTTTTCCTGCATAAGAAGGGTCTTGACGACTTCGAAAACGCATTTGCAATGCCAGTGTTAATACTGGTGTAGGCACTGCTTCGTCAATTGAATCCTGCACTACCCAGCGGCCTTCTCCAGAATCATCAACAAAATCACTTAATGCGCTCATCTCAACATCCTGTTCAAGTGCGTCAGCAATTAAATCCAGTAACCATGACCTGATGACACTTCCATGTTGCCAGATGCGTGATATTTGATGCATATCAAGATTCATTTCATCTTTTGCTTTCATCAGCTCAAAACCTTCAGCATAGGCCTGCATCATTCCGTATTCGATACCGTTATGCACCATTTTCACATAATGCCCTGCACCAACCGGACCAACATGCCCCCAGCCTGTGTCACTTGATGGTGCCAGTGATTTGAAAATCGGTTCAACTAAAGCCACCGCTTCATTGGAACCCCCGACCATCAGGCTGTAACCATTATCAAGACCCCATACACCACCGGACGTACCACTATCGATAAAGTGCATATTGTGTTGCTGCAATCGCTCACCACGCTGCTGGCTCAGTTTGTAGTTTGAATTACCACCGTCAATGACAACATCGCCAGCAGCAAGACCCGCCGTTAAAAGATCATCGATAGTTTGATCAACAAATTGATGCGGCACCATCAGCCAGATAATACGTGGCGCTGGCAAACGGGCGAGTAATAATTCCAGATTATCAGCAGCTGAAACGCTGTCTAATTCATCTTCAAGATCAAGTGCTGTTTGATGCAAAACATCATAGGCAATAATTTCATGTTTATCCTTTACCAGGCGTCTGACCATATTGGCGCCCATTTTTCCTAAACCTATCATTGCTAACTTCATATTAAAAACTCGTGATTATTAAACCCGTTGAGAAAAAACACATTCAATTCACTGAACCCAACAAGCAAATAAAACACGTAGTAGATAGAAAACTTTATTCTTTAATTTTTTTCATACGCTGATAAAGATATTATTTACATCTTATGCATCGCTTATAGATGCGCATAGAGTTCGCGCATGACCAGCTTTGGTTTTCGATCGATGGTAAAAACTCCCCAGTGTTTTTCCGGCTCAAGTGGATCAGGTGAACCTTTCCAGGGCTCATCGAAAGCTTCGAAAATAAAAGTAAGGATGTCAGCCTCCTTACACCAGTCTAATAACTCACTGTAATAAGCAGCCTGAAATTCCTGAGATGCATTCCATGGCTGTATGCCACGGCCATTAGAACAGGTGGTCCAGCCTGCTTCGGTTATCACTACTGGCTTGTCAGGATAATGGTT
Source organism: uncultured Gammaproteobacteria bacterium (assembly GCA_963768125.1). Taxonomy (GTDB): domain Bacteria; phylum Pseudomonadota; class Gammaproteobacteria; order SZUA-229; family SZUA-229. The sequence continues at coordinate 3,636 of CAVYHC010000058.1, read as the reverse complement.
GGCAACGCTGTAATAATTCTGCCGGGTGTAATCCAGGGCGCCATCAATTGTCTGGTATTCCCATACCGGGTAAGTATGTAATGAAATAAAATCCAGCTCTGCTACCAAAGGTTCCAGTTTATTCGTCCATGGCACATAATTTTCACAGAAAGTGACCGGTTGCTTAACAGCTGCCTTTATTCTATGAACGTAACTAATCAACTTTTCAACTGATACCAGGTGGTCACTCCAGTCTACACTGGCCTCATTACCAACAGACACTGAAGAGACTATTTCCGGGTAACGATTCGCCAAATCAATTAACCTGTCCACTTCATGACTGTTTTCTCGCCTGTTAGCAATAAGCGTTTTCTCATCATAGTTAGCACCCCATGGACAGTTAGGGTTACTCTCTTCGGCGGCCATATCAACACCCAACATAACTTTAAGATCTAACGATTCATTACAGATCACTTCAAGAACAAATTCAGCATGCCAGCTACAATCATAAAGCCTGAGCAATTTCCAGTTATCTTTAAGGATATTAAGATCTTCATGAATCTCGCCATAAGAAGGAAAAATACCCTCAATCGGTGATTGACCTTCGCGGTAGCCGGAATAACAAATGGCATTTTCGAAACCTAAATCTAACTTTTTATTCTTCATTGTTTATCCACCCCAAAGTTTATACATATTTAAAGTTGCCATCTTTATCCCAAAGTCCCCAGTAGGCACCGACATCCCCTTCATCACCGGTTTTCCAGGCTTCATCTAAAGAGGTGAAGTAAAAGATTTCTATTCCTTCCTGATCAGCCCATTGATAAGTATTAATGAAATAACGCATAGCATTATCGTAAGAAGGTACGGTCGCACCGCTAACAGTGCCCGCACTAGGCCAGCCTGTTTCACTGATGATGACTTTTTTGCCTTTTGCCGCGATAACCGCACGCCGATACATCTCCTTCATGTAGAGCAATGAATATTCGACCGGACAGTCTTCCCAGAACGGATAGCAGTTGACCAGCAGGACATCACAGGCATCTGCGACCGCAGGGTGATCCTCAAACAGGAAGTAAGCGTCAACGTAACTAACGCTTACGTCTGGCACAGCCTGTTTGGCGCGCTCTATATATTCGATCAAATCCTGTTCTGACAGATCGCCGCGGAGCAGTACTTCGTTGCCTACGGCAAGGATGTCGACAAATCCTGACTTTGCAAGATCGATCGCATTAGCGAACTCGATTTCGTTCTTTTCGCGATCTGAGCCGAGACAGACGCCTACCATCGTTTTCAGGCCGTATTGTTTTGCGATACGAGGCGCATGCTCGTTGCCTTCTACACAGGAAAAGGTTCTGATCCAGTTGGTATAAGGCTGTATGATCTTAAGGCGCTGCTCTACCTGGGCCGCACTGATTACATCACCGGGCTCCTGTCCATCCATATAGGCACTAAAAGACATACCGTGTATCTTGCGACCCAGTATTTCCCGCATCAATAAAACTCTTTGCGCATGAGACAGTGATGAAAAATCTATCCCCGACAAAAATCTGTTTACACTATAAATACCCGACACTTTTTTTCTCCGTATAGACTCATTTATTATGGTAATTATTTTTTACATAATTCAAACTACAACACTGGTTTTTTCTACCGATAAATCCCACAGGTGATTCGTCTTTATAATTCGATATTCTTATACGAGGCACGGCAATAGCGAATGGTGCAGTCCCCGGTATCGGATGTGATATATCATCGAGGTATGTCAATATCGTATTAACTTTAAAAGGAAATATGGGCAGGATAATGTTAGCGAAAATTTGAGTTAGCATTAGTATCAGACACTTTCGATAGTCTGTTCATCATCAACTACTGGTTTAGCATCTTTTAAATAACCGGATTCATGACTAGCGATTAGCGCCTTATACCAGTAGGCAGAATATTTTAAAGTTCGTTGCTGTGTTTCATAATCCACATGAATTATCCCAAAGCGTTTGCCGTAACCTTCTGCCCACTCAAAGTTATCCATCAGTGACCATAAAAAATAACCCAGGGCAGGCACACCATCTTCGATTACACGGGCATACTCACTCAGGTACTTATACAAGAATTCGATACGTTTCCTGTCATGAACTTTACCGTTGTGCACAGTATCGTCATTAGCCATGCCACTTTCAGTAATCACGATCGGCAGCTGGTAGCGTTCATAAAAAAACCTTGGCCCCCAGTACAATGCTTCAGGCGTTACAGGCCAAGCCATGGCAGTTACCGGCAAGTCTTTTTTTTCAACGCTTTCAAAACCATTATGCGCAGAGGCGCGAACATGAATGCCTGAATAGATGTTGACACCAAAATAATCCAGCTTCTGATGGATACACTCAAGGTCGCCTGGAAAAATTTTTGGCATATTCGCGGCAAACAATTTGACGCCTTGTTCCGGATAATGCCCCAATAGCATTGGGTCTGAGAACCAGGTGTTATTAAATACATGTTTTTCTCGGCAAGAAAACATATGCTGGCGGGCCGCTTCGATATCACTCGACTGGCCTGAAGCTGGTATGGAGATGATGCTCGCTTGCGATGCGCTAATGAAAGGCGCAGTTTTAGCATTTGCACGAATCACCTGAACTGACTTGCCATGCGCCCGCAAGGCATTATGTCCGGCCAGCAGTACTTCTGAAATACCCATTTTCAGACCGGGGGCATGCGTACCCTCCAGGTGGCCCAAACTTATAAAACATTGGGGTTCATTCAAGGTGATCCAGTGAGAAACCCTGTCTGAAAGTTTGTCTACCACGAGAGCTGTATAGTCAGCAAACCAGTCAGCACTGTCACGGTTTAACCAGCCGCCACGGCAATAAAGTGAATAAGGAAAGTCCCAGTGAAATAATGTTACCCAGGGATCAATATTTTTTTCGAGCAGTTCATCAACCAGCCGACTATAAAAATCCAGCCCTTGCTGATTAACCTTACCTGCTCCATCTGGCAGAACGCGTGGCCAGCTAATAGAAAATCGATATGCCTGCAGTCCGATTTCCGCCATCAATGCAACATCATCCTGATAATGATGATAGTGGTCACAGGCAGCTTCGCCAGTATCTCCGTTAGCAATTTTTCCCGCCTGTTGACACTGCATGTCCCAGACAGAGCGACCGCCACCTTCATTATAGGCCGCGCCTTCAATTTGATAGCTGGATGTAGCTGCGCCCCAGATAAAGTCTTTCGGAAATTTCATTTTTACTCAGAGAACAACTGGTTTTTTGCCAATACCAGTGTAAGTTGGCGAATGCGGCCATTGCGTTGAAACAGCTCGGCGCTGTCTTTGGCAGATAGTGCCAATTGCGTCAGGGTCTGCTGATTTCCGTCATGCCAGGTAATAATAAGGGCCGGATCAACTTCGTCATTCAACTGGTAAACAATCGGTAGCTGACACCAGGTAAAGGCCAGACCCTCAGTCGGCACGGTAAGCTCCTGCCAGTTATCATCGACATCCAGATAGCGGAATTGTCGAGCTTGTGAAACAAATTCGCAGGCGCGCAGCAGGTCGGGTTGAAAGCGTATGGCACCGCCAGCAACCCTTACACCTAACTCGCCGAAACGCGAAAGAATTTCTTCCTTAACTTGCCCGGTCATGCCTGGCTGCTGGGCACCAGCATGTTT
>CAVYHC010000057.1:0-51017 GCA_963768125.1 uncultured Gammaproteobacteria bacterium | reverse complement strand
GTTTATCATGGCGGCGATTGCGCCCATTTCCGGGTATTTCGGTACAACCATGTTCGGTTGGGAAATCGGTGCGCGTGAGGCGATCAAATTATCTCCCGAGAGCGCTTTATATATCGCTATTGCTTATTATCTTGTCATGTTAGTGGGTGTCTTTAGCATGGGTTTGATGATTCACTGGATGGGTAAAACCTATGGTGCAGAGCAGAACTTGTCACGTTGTGTTCGTCTTGCTGCCTATACTGCAACACCTTATTTCTGGTCGGCATCGTTGAGTTGTTCCCCATTTTGTGGCTGAACTTTGTCATTGGGCTGCCGGCGCTGGCTTATTCGGTAAAACTTCTATATACCGGGCTTCCTATCATGATGGAAGTTGACCGGAGATCGCGGCTTTCTGTTTTCCAGTGCGGTACTGGCAGTTGGCATGGTAGCGCTGGTGGTGATGATGGTGGCGATGGCAATTCTCTGGTTTAACGGTTTTGCACCCCAATTTGTTGATTGATGTTTTAGTGAGTGTTGCTGAATTCCAGCTACTGACTAAATGACATTGTTAGCATAATCATAGAACAATAAACTAATACATTTTAACTCATGGCCTTGTAGAAATTTTTTTATCAGGTTTTTGAAAATTTTAAGCGGACTACATTTATGAACAATGAAACGATGACTTACGAATATTCGGTCGTGCGTCAGTTTGCCATTATGACTGTCGTTCTTGGTATTGTTGGCATGCTGGTTGGGGTGTTTATTGCCTCTCAAATGGCGTGGCCGGTACTGAACTTCGATACCTCATGGTTATCTTTTGGTCGTTTACGGCCTTTGCATACTAATGCGGTTGTCTTTGGATTTGGCGGCTCGGCATTATTTGCGACTTCTTATTATGTCGTTCAGCGCACCTGCCATACACGTTTATTTGCGCCACAACTGGCGCAATTTACATTCTGGGGCTGGATGCTGGTAATCGTTCTGGCGGTGGTGACGTTACCTTTTGGTTACACCTCATCAAAAGAGTATGCCGAACTTGAATGGCCAATCGATATTTTGATTACCGTGGTCTGGGTGGCTTATGCCGTGGTATTTTTTGGTACGATTGCAAAGCGCAAGGTTAAACATATTTATGTTGCTAACTGGTTCTTTCGGTGCCTTTATTATCACCGTAGCCATGTTACACATTGTCAATAGTGCGGCGCTTCCGGTTTCTTTGCTTAAATCCTACTCTGCTTATTCCGGCGTACAGGATGCCATGGTGCAATGGTGGTATGGCCATAATGCGGTAGGCTTCTTTTTAACCGCTGGTTTCCTTGGCATCATGTATTACTTTATTCCCAAGCAGGCCGAGCGTCCGGTTTATTCTTACCGTTTATCCGTTGTGCATTTCTGGGCATTATCGTTTACCTATATCTGGGCAGGCCCTCATCATCTGCATTACACTGCGCTGCCTGACTGGACACAATCATTAGGTATGGCATTCTCCCTTATTCTATTAGCGCCATCCTGGGGTGGTATGATTAACGGCATCATGACTTTGTCGGGTGCATGGGAGAAATTACGCAGCGATCCTATTCTTAAATTCTTAATTGTTTCGGTTTCTTTCTACGGTATGTCTACCTTTGAAGGACCGATGATGGCAATTAAAACAGTAAACGCATTATCTCACTACACTGACTGGACCATCGGTCACGTACACTCTGGCGCATTAGGCTGGGTTGCGATGGTGAGTATTGGCGCCATGTACTTCCTCATTCCTAAATTATTTGATACTGAAATCTACAGTAAGAAACTGATTGAAACGCACTTCTGGGTGGCAACAATCGGTATCGTGTTATACATCACTTCAATGTGGATTTCAGGCATCATGCAGGGTTTGATGTGGCGTGCGATTAATAACGACGGAACTTTAACTTACAGTTTCGTTGAAAGTGTGCAGGCAATGCATCCGTTTTACATCGTCCGCGCAGGTGGCGGTCTGTTGTTCCTGGTGGGTATGCTGATTATGGCTTACAACTTAACTAAAACCATTGCTCAGGGTAAGGCAGCCGTTCATGCCATCCCGGCACCAGCGCACTAGTCGTTACAGGAGAATATAATGTCAACTATTCAAGATAAAGTTGAAACCAAAGTTGGTGTGCTAATTGTGCTGTCACTGGTCGTCGTGATCTGGGGTGGTCTTGCGCAAATTGTGCCTTTGTTTTTTCAGAAATCAACGACAGAGCCGGTAGCCGGTTTAACACCATACACAGCGTTACAGCTGGAAGGCCGGGATTTATATATTCGTGAAGGCTGTGTCGGTTGCCATTCGCAAATGATACGACCCTTTCGTGCTGAAACAGAGCGTTATGGCCATTATTCAGTGGCGGGCGAATTTATCTATGACCGTCCATTTTTATGGGGCTCAAAACGAACCGGGCCAGATTTGCATCGTGTAGGCGGTCGTTATTCAGATGACTGGCACCGTGTGCATTTAATTAATCCGCGTGATGTGGTGCCTGAGTCAATTATGCCTTCCTATCCATGGCTGGAAACAACGGCATTAGACGGCAGTGACATTCAGAAAAAAATGCAGACTCTGGCCATCCTTGGGCATCCCTATACTGATGCTGAGATTGAAGCGGCACCGGCGGCGCTGCAAGATAAAACTGAACTGGATGCTGTTGTTGCTTATTTACAGGCGCTGGGACTGCACGTAAAACAACGCCGTTAATGATTGAATATCGATAAGAGGTTAATCTAATGGACGCATCAATACTTCAGTCAGTGTGGACAGTGATTGCTTTTGTGATTTTCGTCGTTGTGGTTTTGTGGGCATGGAGCGGCCGACGTAAAAAAGATTTTGATAAAGCGGCCAGAATGGCGCTGGATGACGATAAAGCAGTAAGTAAAGAACAACAACGAGATCATTCATAACGCCTGTCGTGATGATGATTTGAAAGAGTTTTAAAGAATTATATAAGGTTATGAGGAATTATTATGTCTGACTTTACCAGCGAATTCTGGAGTTGGTTTATTATTGCAATTGCAGGTGGCGGCATCATCTGGCTGTTTTATTTATTAAGGGGAAGTAACAAAACGACGGGTGAGCAAGGTGTACCCACAGGGCATGTATGGGATGAGAATCTTGAAGAGCTGAATAACCCGCTGCCTCGCTGGTGGCTGATTATGTTTTATATCACGCTGGTGTTTGCCATTGTTTATTTAATTCTTTATCCGGGCATGGGATCGTTTAAAGGTGTGCTTGGCTGGACTGAAGTCGGCGAGTATGAGCAGGAAGTCGCAGACGCAGAGGCTGAATTTGGTCCATTGTTTGCACAGTTTGAACAAACAAGTATTGCCGAGCTGGCCTCGAATGAGGCAGCAATGAATGCCGGCGAACGTTTGTTTGTAAACTACTGCGCGGTCTGTCATGGTTCTGATGCACGCGGCGCTAAGGGATTCCCTAATCTTCGGGATAATGACTGGTTGTATGGCGGCGAGCCGGCAACGATTGAAGCGTCTATTATGTATGGCCGTAATGGTGCGATGCCGTCATGGGAAGCACCGCTAGGCGGTGGAGAGGGTGTCAACCAGGTAGCGACTTATGTGATGAAGCTGGCTGGGCGTGATGTCGATACAGAGTTGGCGGCTGCGGGTAAAACGAAATTCGATATGTTCTGTGTTGCTTGTCATATGCCGGACGGTACCGGCAATGTCGCCCTGGGTGCACCTAACCTGACGAATAATATCTGGTTATATGGTGGTTCACCGCGTGCAATCAAAGAATCGATTGCCAGCGGCCGCAATGGCAGCATGCCAGCACATAATGATTTCCTGGGCAAAGCTAAATCACATGTTCTGGCGGCTTATATTTACAGCCTGTCACACGAATCAGATGCTGAATAAGCGCAAATACAGGACTAATTAGGTCATAAGCAAAGATGAATGCGATACCTTTAATACAGCGTGTTGTTGCAATATTATGGCCGTCATTTATTACCGCTGGCATAGGCACGGTATTATTTACGGTCGCATTCGATCCAGCGGTTATTTTCATTGATTATGATATTAGCCGTCTGGGCAGCTATACCATTTGTTTTTTTCTGCTCTGGATATTTGGCGCTGCGACTTCAACAGCAACCTGTTACTTTTTAAAACCCTGTGCGACCATTAATAAGGCCAAAGCAAAGGCGTCTGCAGCAGAGAACGGTAGTTAATTAACGAGTAATTTTGTTAAACGTAACAAAACCCGTTTAAAAAATTCAATTTTAATTGTGTGTTTTATGTGCTGAGTTTTACCCACGTATAACAGTATAAGGTAATAAACTAATAATGGTTGAAAATGCTCCCGTAACGGAAAAAATGCCGGATGGCGCTAAAAGCGATGACGTAGAACAGTCGTTATATGCCAAGCGCAAGAAGATCTATCCGCGTGAAGTTCATGGCTTGTTTGCTGCGCTGCGCACCACGGGTGTCGCCGCATTACTGGGGCTTTATTACATCCTTCCCTGGCTGCAATGGGACCAGCGTCAGGCGGTGCTGTTCGATTTGCCTGAGCGTAAGTTTTATATTGTTAACATGGTGTTCTGGCCACAGGATTTCTTCTACCTGGCTTTATTATTAATTGTCAGTGCTTTAGGCCTGTTTTTTGTCACCGCCCTGGCAGGCCGTGTCTGGTGTGGTTTTGCCTGCCCGCAAACTGTCTGGACAGAAGCCTTCTTATGGATTGAGCGAAAAATTGAGGGTACACGTCCGCAGCAAATGAAACTGGATAAGGCGCCCAACTCGTTACGTAAAATACGAATTAAAGCGAGCAAGCATTTTCTCTGGATATCGTTTTCTTTGTTTACCGGCCTAACCTTTGTCGGCTATTTTTCACCCATACGTGAGCTGACAGCCAACTTTTTCACCTTTGATAATGGTCCCTGGGAAACATTCTGGATCTATTTTTATGCCCTGGCAACCTATGGCAATGCCGGCTGGTTGCGCGAGCAAGTGTGTCTGTATATGTGTCCCTATGCACGTTTTCAGAGTGCAATGTTTGACGCGGATACCATGATTATTTCCTTTGATACTTCGCGTGGTTTGCCGATGGGGCCGCGCAAGAAATCGGTTGACAAGGTTCAGGCCGGATTGGGCGATTGTATCGATTGTACGATCTGTGTGCAGGTTTGTCCGACCGGTATTGACATTCGCGATGGTCTGCAATATGAATGCATTGGCTGTGCGGCCTGTATTGACGCCTGTGACGATGTCATGGATAAAATGGGGTACGAGCCCGGTCTTGTCAGGTACACGACTGAGAACACCTTGTCAGGCAAGCCGGCGCACATCTTGCGGCCACGTGTTCTGGTTTATGGGCTAATACTAATCGGTATTACCCTGGGCACCTTTTATTCCATATTATCGCGCACACCCATTGCCATGGATGTTATACGTGATCGAAACAGTTTATATCGTGAAACCAATGAAGGTTTGATTGAAAATGTCTATATAATCAAGTTGCTGAATATGGACAAGCAGGATCATAGTTATACGTTAACGGCGCAAGGCATGCCTGAGTTAATCCTTAAAAAAGATACAGATACTCTATTTGTTAAGAGCGGAGAGGTCGTAGAACTGCCAGTCCGCGTGCAGGTTGATTCAGCTAATATTGAACAACGCAGTAATGAAATTTCTTTTACCCTGAATGCGACGGATGACGACGGATTAACCGTTGTAGAAGAAGCGCGTTTTCTTGGACCGGTGTATAAATAATGCAACTTACAGAACAAGGCAAACCCTGGTATAGCTATCCATTGTTATGGATGATGATAGCGATACCGTTTTCTGCCGTTATTATGGGTGTGGTAATGATCTGGCTGGCGGTGGATACCGATGATGGCCTGGTGGCAGATGATTATTATAAACAGGGGCTGGCAATAAACAGCGTAATCATCAGAGATAAACAGGCAACTAAACTGGCATTGAGCGCGGTCATCGAGTTTGATAATAATGAAAAAGTTATCAACCTGAAGTTTGATAAAGGCTTGCTGGAAACCTACCCCGATACATTGCAATTAAATCTGCAGCACGCAACACGGGCAAACAGTGACGTTAGTCTGTCGTTAAATCGTGGTATGGAAGACCGTTATATCGCTTATCTAAAACAGCCGATAACGGAAGGTGTCTGGTACTTTGAACTGTTTGATACAAACTGGAAGCTCAATGCTCGTAGTCATGTGTCTGCAAAAAATATCATCAATTTACACAGCGATGATTAAGGCGACTATTAAAGCGGCCATTTAATACGGCTAACAACGCTCTGTTACATCAGTGTTCAGTTCGCTATTTTTTTAATAACAACCTGGTTTCGTCCGGTTTGTTTCGCCTGATATAAAGCTTCGTCGGCTTTGCCAAGTAATACCTTATCAAGACTCTCAGCAGGCTGCTGTAGCTGATTATTTTCGTGCGGAGCGGACAGGTATTTTAACTGGCTGAGTGAGGCCATGCCGATAGATACGGTTGTACTTAGTGTATTGTCATTGATGATAAGTTTCTGCTCTTCGACCTGGCTGCGTATTCGTTCAGCGACTTCATGTGCCTTTTGTATGCCGGTATCGGGTAAGATAATGGCAAATTCTTCGCCGCCGTAACGCGCGACAATGTCGCTGGAACGAACCTGCTCGCGCATCAGTGCAACCAGCCTGACGAGCACGGCATCACCGACCTGGTGGCCGTAGCTATCATTGATTTTCTTGAAAAAGTCTACGTCTATAAATAAACAGACGAGATCCGTTTTCTTACGTACACAGCGGTCAATTTCGTGTTTTAAGCGCTCGTCAAAATACCGGCGATTATAGGCATTGGTTAAACCATCCTGATATCCCAGCTCCAGGATACGCTGCCGGTTAATACAGTTTTCTATCGCGATGGCAATCATGGCTGACAGGCTATGCAGGAAGGTTGTGCCATCGCCCATGTGGTAACGATTAGCATCTTCGCTGAGAAGTAATAGAATACCAATGGTTTCGTGACCGCGTTTTAACGGCAGCAAGGCCGCTGATTTATATTTATTGGTGTCTTCTATATTGATTAGCCAGTCATATTTCGACATGATGCGGGTGCCGAGTATAGGGCGATTGGGCAGGTCTGAGATAAGAAGATTACTGGTTTCCGTGTCAATGAAGCTTAAACCGTGGTATTTATTTTGATAGCTTTCAGACAATAGCCGTTCAACTTCATGGTAACGATCAATCAGGCATAATTGAATTTCGTCTATGCGAAACTTTTTTTGATCTTCCAGTAGCAGCTTGAACAGTTCTTCAGGCCCCTGTGCTGCAACGACGGACATAGTGAAATCATCAAACAAATTTTGAGTTTGTTCGTTGCGACGTGCTTCTTTAAGAAGCTTGTCGAGCTTCTCTCGCAATTGATGATTTTCCTTGAGTCGTTTCTCTTCCACGATGCTCTTTGTCCACAATTAAAAAATAGGGATTCTTAAACCTACCCCAATTGTGTCAAAGTTTCAAACTAAAGTATTGGCCGTTCGTCTGGATTTTTTTGACGTTTATCTAATGCCGGAAATGGCGCATACCGGTAAATACCATCGACATACCGTGTTCATTGGCCGCCGCGATCACTTCATCGTCGCGCATTGAGCCGCCAGGCTGTATCACAGCGACAATGCCGGCTTCATGGGCAGCATCGATACCATCGCGGAACGGGAAAAAGGCGTCCGATGCCATTACTGACCCTGGCACGGCCAGACCGGCGTGTTCGGCTTTGATGCCGGCGATGCGCGCGCTGTTGATGCGGCTCATCTGGCCGGCACCAACACCGATGGTCATGTTGTTTTTGCCGTACACAATGGCGTTGGATTTGACGAATTTAGCGACCTTCCAGCTAAACAGTAAATCATTCATTTCCTGTTCGCTTGGTTGTTGATCAGAAACAATGGTCATTTCATTGAGAATCAATAGATCGGCATCCTGTACCAGTAAACCGCCGTTAACGCGCTTAAAGTCCAGGCGTTCGATGGTTTTTTGCCATTGACCGCATTCCATCAGGCGAACGTTTTTCTTTTCAGCGACGGCATCAATGGCTTCACCGCTAATCGAAGGCGCAATAATTACTTCTACAAACTGACGTTCTACAATCGTTTTAGCGGTTGCGCCATCAAGCTCACGGTTAAAGGCAATAATGCCGCCAAAAGCAGACTCAGGGTCAGTACTGTAAGCAGCATTATAGGCATCTAATAGACTGCTGTTTACAGATACACCACAGGGATTAGCGTGTTTTACGATGACGCAGGCGGGCTCATCAAATAGTTTAATGCATTCCAGCGCGGCATCGGTATCGCCGATATTGTTGAAAGATAATTCCTTGCCCTGTAACTGTTTTGCAGTGGCAATACAGGCGTCGGCTGGATTTTTTTCTGTGTAAAAAGCGGCATTTTGATGCGGGTTTTCGCCGTAACGCATTTTTTGTACTTTCCTGAATTGCAGGTTAATCGTGCGTGGCAGTTCGTCCATGGAGACTTCTCCAGCCTCATCAAATTGTACTCTTCCCAGATAATTGGCAATCATTCCATCATAGCTGGCAGTATGTTCAAAAGCCTTGACCGCAAGATCAAAGCGGGTGTTTTTGCTGACCACGCCGTCGTTATTGTTTAATTCTTCAAGTACGCGCTGATAATCTGCAGGGTCGACAATAACGCTGACAAAGGCGTGGTTTTTAGCGGTGGCGCGAACCATGGCCGGACCGCCGATATCAATATTTTCAATGGCATCGTCTAAGGTGCAATCTTCTTTAGCAATGGTCGCTTCGAAGGGGTAGAGGTTAACAACAACCAGGTCAATCGGTGTTATATCATTGGCCTTCATCACGTCATCATCAATACCCCGTCGCCCCAGAATACCGCCGTGAATTTTTGGATGCAGGGTTTTAACACGACCGTCCATTATTTCCGGAAAACCGGTATGTTTGGATACTTCCATGACCGGAATCATGTTGTCGATAAGCAGTTTGGCTGTGCCACCAGTGGAGAGGATTTCCACGCCTTGTGCGTGCAGTGACTGGGCAAATTCAATAATGCCATTTTTATCGGAAACACTGATCAGCGCGCGTCGTACGGGACGTGAAGATTCATTGGTCATATAAGTCAGCCTTTACAGGAATTTTTGGAAGAGGCGAATTATAACCGAGAGCAGTGATTAGTGTCACTTTGAGGGGCGGGTTATTTCTGTTTTGAATTGTTGAGGGTTTTTGGCATTTACGATTTCTTTTTATTTTGGCATTGCGGGTGTCATCTTGCTGTTGGTGTTTTGGCATGTTACGACTTCTTTTGAATTGTTGCATTGTGGTTCTCGCACCACGGGCGAGTTACTCTTTTGCTACAGCCCAAAAGAGTAACCAGAAAAGGCCGCCACAACGGCTACGCCCCTGTAAAAAGCACAGGGGTTCCCCTTTAGCCAATACCGTTATCATGCTGCGCCAGAACTCGCCCACGTTGGAAAACACGTGCGCTCAGACATGCTGGCACAGAAAACTCATGATAACGGCACTGCCTAAATGGCTTGCCTGAGGTGGAAAGGTCAAGGTCAAAAACAGTGGTGATGACTTGTATTGTATTTTGGCATTTACGAACATTTTGAATTGTTCTTGTGATTTCGCCCACTGACGGGCGAGTGACTCTTTGCTTGCAGCCGCAAAGAGTAACCAGAAAAGGCCGCCACTACGGCTACGCCCCCATAAAAAACATGGGGGTGCCCATTTAGGCAATACCGTTATCATGCTGCGCCAGAACTCGCCCACGTTGAAAAACACGTGTGCTCAGACAGCTGGCACAGAAAGCCCATGATAACGGCACCGCCTAAATGGCTTGCCTAAGGTGGAAAGGTCAAGGTCAAAAACAGTGATGACGTCTTGTACTGTATTTTGGCTTTAGTTTTAGTTTCTGACATTGTTTCGGGTTTTTATTTTATTCTTGTTTTTACTTCCGCCTCTCGATTGCTGAAGCTGGGGGTATTGGTAGAGCAAATTCGCCAGGGACGGCGAATTTAGCCCTGTGCGCCCGGACGGCGCATCAGGGCGGGCTCGTAGGCAATACCCTCAGGTTCAGGAACCCCGCAGGGGCAATTGAGTAGCGGCGGCCTTTTCTGGTTACTCTTTTGGGCTGTAGCAAAAGAGTCACTCGCCAGCGGGGCGAGACCCGCAGTGCCAAAATATAAAGAAATTGTAAATGCTAAACGCCAACAGCAAAACGAGCCCCGCAATGCCAAAATAAAAAGAAGTCGTAAATGCCAAAAAAAAAACAGCAAGATGACCCCCGCAATGCAAAGTAAGAGAGAGCAGCCTTAATTCAAAAAACGAAAATAAAAAAATTCAACATGGCCGGCTGCGGCCATGAAAGCATGCCAGCTGGTAGTTTGCTATTTATGTAAATTATAAGTGCGCAGTTTTTTACGTAAGGTACCCCGGTTCAGCCCAAGCAGTTCCGCTGCGCGAGACTGGTTGCCCTTGGTGTGTTCTAAAATCGCCTCAAACAGTGGCTGCTCTATTTGCCGAAGTACCAGTTCGTACATGTTGTCCGGCTTCGCACCGTCCAGTTCGTATAGGTATCGACGAATGGAATGTTTTACCGCGTGGCTAAGCTGAGATATCTTTTCTGTATTATTACCGCTTGTGTTATCAGTAACGTCCGGGTCTATGTCTTGAATATCTTGTATGCTCATGCTGCTAACAGGGGTTGTGGTAAGTGAAGAAAATCGGTCACAAGTTCAAGCTGGGTGCTGGCATGATCCACCAGATTGATACGATGTCTAAACGATTCATATTCCTGTTTATCTTTCATGCCACTATCTCCATAACAATTAAGTAAGTACCATCCAATGTGTTTTCGCGCGATACGGACACCGGATTGCTCGCCGTAAAAATCATATAAATTTTTCAGGTGTTCGCTTAATATCTGGCTAACTGCTTTGTTTTCTATCGCAGGAAGATAAGTATTATTCGCCAGATAGTGTTTTATTTGTTTGAATATCCAGGGGTTGCCCTGGGCTGCACGGCCTATCATCAAGCCATCAACATTGGTGAATTTCAGAACGGTCTTTGCTTTGCGCGGGTCGCTAATGTCACCATTGGCAATCACCGGAATTGAAACGGCTGCTTTAACGCTAGCGATGGTTTCATACTCGGCTTCACCTTTATAGGCATCGGCGCGTGTTCTGCCGTGCACTGAAAGTGACTGTATGCCGTTTTGTTCGGCAATTTTTGCAATATTGACAGCATTTTTGTTTTGCTGGTCCCAACCGGTACGGATTTTTAGCGTGACCGGGATATCGACTGCATTTACGACGGAAGAAACAATCTCAGCAACTAAGGTCTCATTTTTCAGCAGTGCAGATCCGGCTTGTACGTTACAGACTTTTTTGGCTGGGCAGCCCATATTGATATCGATGATCTGGGCGCCATGCTCAACATTAAATTGTGCGGCTTGTGCCATTTTTAACGGATCAGTGCCGGCTATTTGCACACTGCGTATGCCTTTCTCACCTTTATGGTTAAGCCGTAGCTGCGTTTTTTTTGTGTTCCACAGGTGTTTATGTGAAGTCACCATTTCAGATACGCATAAATCAGCGCCCAACTGGTAACAAAGATTCCTGAACGGACGGTCAGTAACACCGGCCATCGGCGCCAGCATCAAAGGGGTGTCAAATGTGTATTTACCTATATTCATCAGGACTTATTTTGACAGATTCCAATAATTTGTAAAACAAACTTTTAAGCAATGCTGGAGTTGACCATTACGGCGGAATTTAATTACAGAAAATTAAACTCATAAGTCATTGCCTGTTTGCCGGGATCGATTATTTCCAGGGTAACGGTTGTCTCTGTATCTGGCTGAAGTAAGTGTAATGCTTCCGTATTGTTCTGCATAGGCATATATTCCGCAGGAAAAAATCGTCTGGCGGATACTATGCTGCCGCGTACGTCGGAAAAGTCGATTTGTAGAACGGGATACGGTTGTGCAAAGTGGGCATTGTTTTTCATTATAACATTGACCATTAGTGCATCTTTTTCGTTGGGGTGAGAATATATGTTTCTAGAAATGAGCTCGATTTTAGAGGGGTTTCGCATGGATAAATCTTTGCATTCAAACTGCTGACATAACTTGTTAATTACAGTTTGCAGTTCGGGAATCTGGCTTAACTGGTTCCGGTTAAACCAGGTGTATTCAATGAGCAGTGTCGCTGTTAGCAATAGCGTTCCGATAATCCACAAGCTAGTTGAAATAAGACCAGTTGACTCGTTGCGGTAAGTGTTTCGAAATTTGTCGGGCACGACATGTATCGCCGAGTCTTTACTGTCTTCATGAAAAAAGGCGAATGTGTCTTTTTCAGATTGCTCAGAGGCCGATGTTTTATCGAAACTAATGCTTTCGCTTACTTCGCTTACTTCACTTTCTGCAATGGCATGCTGGATAATGCTTGCATCTGATGCTTCTGTTTCTTCGCCTGTCGAGAATGTTGCGCTATCTGAGGTGGCCTCCAGTAATGACTGTTGATGGCGGTGCTGACCGGCTACCTCAATAGCATTGAATACTTCCTGGCACACACCGCAGCGCACAAATCCATCGGCAGCCTGAATCTGCGTTTCAGTGACTCTAAATTTGGTTTCGCAATGTGGGCATTGAGTTTGCATGGTTATTATATTTATTTAATGAATGCCTGAAGATTAAACCCTTTGTTACCCTGTAGTCCACCACTATGCACGGCTACGATAGTGCTACCATTTTGAAAGCTGCCGGATTTTATTAGTTCAAATAATCCGTAAAACATTTTAGCGGTATAAACGGCGTCCAGTTCAAAGCCATATTGTAATTGAAAATCGCGCATAAATTGCATAAGTTCGTGGTTAACTTTAGCGTAACCAGCGAAGTGGTATCGGCTTTCAATGTGCCAGTTATCCGCCTGTAAGTCAGCTTCGGCCCTGTCTGAATTTGTATTTTCCTGCTGCAGAAACGATTTTACTTCCTGATGAAGAAAATTGCCGCCTTTAAGTGCGGAAAAGCCTATGGCATACTGTTTTTTGTTGATTGCTGCGACCAGGCCTGCCAGCGTTGCACCGGTACCGCTGGCGCAACAGATGACGTCAAAAGGTGAGGGTATTTCAAGCTTAATTTCTTCTACGATTTCTTTACATCCTTTTAACGCGAGTAAATTACTGCCGCCTTCGGGTACAATATAAACGTTGCCAAATTGCTGTTTTAAACTTTTCTGGTAGTGTATGTCGTGTTTTTTCCTGTATGTCTCACGGCTTACATAATGTAATTCCATGCCGCATTCGCGGGCAAATGATAAAGTGGCATTAAGCGGTGTATGCTCTTCTCCACGAATAAGGCCGATGGTGTGTATGCCAAAATATTTGCCAGCAGCTGCAGTCGCATAAATATGGTTTGACCAGGCACCGCCAAACGTTAACAGGGTTTTGAATTTATGCTGCTGGAGATGAAGCAGGTTGTATTTTAGTTTGCGCCATTTGTTGCCGCCAAACTGAGGGTGAATTAAATCGTCGCGTTTAACGTAAAGCTGAATATTTGCTTTATCAAGAAAAGAACTTTGTAGCCTTTGCAGCGGGCTGTTAGCTATTGGAACGGTAATATCTGGTGTTTGACGGATGAATGAAAGAGGGGTGTGTCCGGCTTAACCGGCCTGGTCTGCAATCCTGTTTAGTAAAATTAGCGGGCAACCACATGCAATACTATTGAATACTCAAAATAAACAACGCGGTCACTGTATGTCCAGCGTGTAATAGGTGGTTTACCGACGCTGTCCGATATGGCAATAGGTTGGCCATATTGAAGCTGCACTTTCTCCATACTCATGCCGCGGTGCGGGAAGTCCAGTAATTCTACTTTTATGGTTTCACCCGGCTGCATTTCTTTTGCGGGTAATTGCACAACATCACCAGGCCTTTGCGGCTGCTGTGACTGTTGCTGCATCATGATTTCAACGGCAGAAGGTTGTGCTGGCGCTTCAATTGACATGTCAGCTGAGGCTTCGTCGGCTGCGTTGCCTGCCGCGTCGCCACGTTCTTCCATCGCGGGGCGGTTGGCGAATACATTGCAGGAAAATGCTGATAACAGAATAGCGGTTAATAGTGCAGTGAAGCCTGTCGCTTTTCGATTGAACATGATTCCACATCCCGTTCCGTGATTTTCAAATAATCTACTCATGTGCGTGCCATTGTGCTGGTTATTTTTATTATAATAATTCCAAGTGTAGCACTAGAATTATGAAGTGCTACATGGCTTGCCGCTTATTCTTTAAATTTTTTCATGACCAGGCAGGCATTGGTGCCGCCAAAGCCAAAATTATTAGACATAACAAGATTGAGATCGACATTATCCCGGCGCTCAGTGACGATGGGCATAGCGAGCGGCATTTTCATCCATGGTTTCGATGTTGGCGGATGCCTGAATGAAGTTGTTCTGCATCATTAACATGGAATAAATCGCTTCCTGCGCACCGGAGGCGCCCAATGAATGTCCTGCCAGTGATTTGCTGGAGCTGATGGGCGGCACTTTTTCACCAAAGGTTTCCTTGATGGCGTAAAGCTCTTTTGAATCACCTACCGGTGTACTGGTGCCATGGGTATTGATGTAATCCAGGTCTTCTTCAATGCCCTGTGTTGCCATTTGCATGCAGCGGATCGCGCCTTCACCTGAAGGTGCAACCATATCGACACCATCGGATGTTGCGCCGTAACCAACAATCTCAGCATATATCGGCGCGCCACGCTTGAGCGCATGCTCAAGTTCTTCGACCACCACGGTAGCGCCACCACCGGCAATGACGAAACCATCACGGTCTGCATCATAGGTGCGCGAGGCTTTTTCTGGTGTTTCATTGTATTTAGTCGACAGTGCACCCATGGCGTCAAACAGCATGCTGAGTGTCCAGTGTTCTTCTTCACCGCCACCGGCAAAAATAATGTCCTGTTTGCCCATTTGGATAAGCTCGTAGGCATTACCGATACAGTGTGTGCTGGTCGCGCAGGCGGAGCTAATGGAATAATTGACGCCTTTAATATGAAATGGCGTTGCCAGGCAGGCAGAAACGGTGCTCGCCATGGTGCGCGGCACCATGTATGGACCGACGCGGCGGATACCTTTTTCACGGAGAATATCCGCGGCCTCGACCTGGTTGGCAGAAGAAGCGCCGCCTGAACCCATGATAATGCCGGTACGAATATTTGAGACCATGCTGTCATCGAGTTTTGCGTCTGCAACGGCCTGCTGCATGGAGATATAGGAAAATGCCGCAGCATCGCCCATAAAACGTTTTACTTTACGGTCAATAAAATCATCGACATTGATGTCAATACTGCCAGCGACATGACTGCGCATACCGACATCAGCATATTCCTGTTTAAATTTAATACCTGAACGGCCTTGTTGCAGTGAATTCAGTACGGCATTTTTATCGTTGCCGAGGCAGGATACTATACCGATTCCAGAAATAACGACTCGTTTCATTACAATACCTTAAAAATCTTCTGTTGAAGTAAATAGGCCAACACGTAAATTTTTTGCTGCATAAATATCGCGGCCATCAATAGACATCGTTGCGTCAGCGATACCCATTACCAGGCCACGTGCGATTACCCGTTTAATATCAATTTGATACCGAACTATTTTCCCCGTGGGTAAAACCTGGCCGGTAAATTTGACTTCACCTACGCCTAATGCGCGGCCTCGGCCCGGATGTCCCAGCCAGCCCAGGTGAAAACCGACAAGCTGCCACATGGCGTCAAGTCCCAGGCATCCTGGCATAACCGGATCATTTTTGAAATGGCATTCAAAAAACCATAAGTCCGGATGTATATCAAGCTCGGCTTTAATTTCACCTTTGCCGTATGCGCCGCCCGTGTCAGAGATATGCGTGATACGGTCTAACATTAACATGTTGGGTGCGGGTAACTGTGCGTTGCCGGGTCCGAATAACTCGCCTTGACTGCAGGTTAGCAAGTCTTCATAGCTGTATGAGCTGGGTCGAGCGGTTGTTTCTTCGTCAGCAAGCATAATGTCTCTCAGTTGTCAGTTGAATTAAAAATTTAAGTAAGTTGTTAATTTTATCCGAAAATCCTGTACGATGAAACGATTTTGGGGCGTTCTAAACGAAGTAATACGTAAGATGGATAACATTCTGATTATAATTCTGATTTTGTCAGTTATTTGGTACTGGTGGGACACGCAGCAGAGTAATGAGATCGCTCTGGCAGTGTGTAAACAAAAGTGTCTCAATGCAGGTTTGCAGCTTTTAGACGCAACGGTTACCCGTCAACGGACCTGGTTGCGCAGAGGACCTGGTCGGCAGCGTGCAGATATGCCGTTTTTACAGCTTTGAATATATCCGCAATGCCTCTTCAGATTTTTCGCATTCAGAATTTGGTGACAGGCGAGCATGGTTATATGGTTTTGATTGGCAAGCAGAGCGGTAGAAACAAATTTGCCGAAGAATGATGCTGAGACGACAGCTTCATTGACTTGATAAAAACAGGTAAAACCTGTTTTTACCTGTTTTTATATATAAAAACCGAATTTCTCAATTTTTCTGCCGGCTTAATGTATAAAACATAAGAAAAGCCGATTAAACGGCTTTTTATGATTTTTACTCGCTTAATAGGTGAAGAAACGTTTATCAAAGTGCAGTCTGGCGGCCCGAGTTTCACCTTCAGGAATTATTTTTATATCAAACTTTAAAAATTCACCATCACTGATTTTTGTGTCAGCGAGATAATAAATGGCATTTCCTTCAGTAATTTCTTTAAATTCAAGCTGTTTTAGCTGCCCTGTTAAATTACTCGCATGACCTGTTACAGCAGAGCTGGTTGGTTTACCGGTGGTGTTCATGACTTTTTTCAATACAGCGATATTAATAAGAACACGGTTATTGGCGCGAGTCAGGCCATATTGTTTGGCAACTTCAGGTGAGATGGTGTCACTTCTGAAAGCATTGTAATGTATGACGTAGTCACCAAATTCTTTCGAGCTTTCGGCATAGCTGTTCAGGCTGGCTAGCGACAAAGCAAAAATAAATAATAACGTAAAATATTTGTTGGTTAGATTATGCATAAGCTCTCCTCAAGGTGTGTCTTATTACTGTTTTTTGACTGTATCTGTAGCTATTCGGTTACATTTTTCAGCCGGAAAATACAAATAATTAAGCAAAAATCGCTATAACCAGAGATAATATTAGACTTATGCAATCTAAACAACCGTTATTTGGCATTATTAACTGTTTCTAGCAATTGCTGGCCTATGCTGCGAAAGCGCCAGCCTTGCAGAACGTTCAATTTAAGTTGTGTATATTCAGGTTTTTTCTCATCTGACTGTTCCCAGACGTGGCCCCTGATTTAGTATCAGTTTCTCGAGTTCTTTTTTTGAACTGAGCATGGCGCTTGATATGCCCAGTTCTTCTGCCTGGTGACTGACCTTCTGCTGTAAGTTTTCTCAACAAAGTTTTTTGTTGATTATCTAATACATTATAGCGATTGTCGGGACACTCACTTTCCGGACTTTGTTGTGCAATTTCTATGGCTTCAAGTAGATCGTTGCTTTTCCTCATCGCTGAATCTGTATCGATCGATCAATTAAATTATTGAGCGTGTTGATGTTATTCGGTGCTTCTATGGCAAGTTGAATGATAGTGTCGTCAGGCAGGATTTTTCTGCGTGTTTTGTCGTTTTCCTGTGCCAGTTGTTCACGCCACTCGTGCAATGGCCTGCACAATGGCCAGTTTGTCTTTATTAAGTCTGCTGCGCCTTTTACACGTTTCCAGAGTTGGTTGATATCTACCTGAAAATTATTGCCATTGTTTAACAAGGCTGAAGATTCTTCGTTAAACCACGCGTCTCTTCCACTGCGGTGTAATTTTTCATCAAGTAAAGTATGCAGTTGATACAGGTAAAAAACATCATCGCCGGCATATTGAATTTGTTTTTCAGTGAGAGGGCGCTGTAACCAGTTGGTTCGTGTTTGTGATTTATCCAGTTGTACGCCTAGCTCGTTTTCCACGAGTGAGGCATAGCCTATTTGATGATGTTCGGTAAGTAAGGCATTGGCAATTTGTGTGTCGTAAACCGGGGCAGGGCTCTCGCCGAGATAATAAAACAGTACTTCCATATCCTGTGAGCAGGAATGAAATATTTTGCTTATATTTTTATTGAGCAGTATTTTTTTAAGTGCAGCTTTAGCGTCAAAAGCTAAGGGATCAATACAGGCAACGACTGAATCGGTGGCAATTTGTATCAGTGCAATGTGAGGGTAATAGCTTGTTTCCCGTTGAAACTCTGTGTCGACAGCAATGATTTTTTCATTTTCTAGTTGTGATACGAGTTCATCCATGGCGCTGGATGACTCTATTAATAAAGGCCTCATTGAGTCAGTGGGTAGTTAATACGTCAATAGTTGATCAGTTATTGGCATCAGGGTTTGGGCTGAAGTAATTCAATTTCGTAACCGTCAGGGTCAGCGACAAATGCAAGTAATGTCGTGCCCGCATTCATTGGTCCTGGTTCTCGAATTATTTTTCCGCCCTGGGCACGTATTTTTTCTGCGGCCTGGTATACATCATCAACTTCAATCGCCAGGTGGCCAAAACCGGTGCCTGTATCGTAGTGATCGGTGTCCCAGTTATAGGTGAGCTCCAGTGCAGTATGGTGTTTTTCATCGCCATAACCGAGAAAGGCAAGGGTGAATTTACCATCGGGATATTCCTTCTGGCGTAATACTGTCATGCCAAGAACGTCGGTGTAAAAGTTTATCGAGTCTTGCAAGTTGCCGACGCGTAACATGGTGTGCAGTAATCTCATGATGATATTGTTCTATTGATAAATGTAATGCGGCTTATCTTAACTTATAATACGGCTTGTATAATACGATTTTTGATTAGAGATAATAATTATGGACTTTTCGTTCAATGCCAACGTTTTCAGAGACCTGTTTCATAATACGGTCAGCCATTATCTTCAGGACGAAGAGATGGACAAGGACGACATGAACTCGCCGCACAACCTGCTCGCGGCCATGGATCAGGCCATTGATGTGATGGAGCGGGCGGATGCAGATAGTGTGGTAGAGAAAGACATGAGCCCTGAAAGCATGGGTATGCTAACTGCGGAGGACATCAATAAAATAGGCAGTTATGCTCTTGAGTTGTTAGAAGGCATGGTCTCCTATGTACAGAATAAAACAGGGGAGCAAAATAGAGATATCTTACGTTTAAGTTTGCCAGTATCGTTGTGGGTTGCACGTCACGGCGGCAAATTATCTCAAATTGATATGTTGGTCAATTCCCTGGCAGGTTACGCCAACGAGATTTCTGATAATCTTGTGCTGGCGGAATTATCCGCTGTAATGAAGGAGGTTATTGACGCCTGTGATGACGAAATTCGTCGTGATATTGAGCAGACCAACATGATGCGTCCGTGGCGAATATTGAACTTGAATTATGGCATTGTTGCTACGCGCAGTTATCAGCCGGAACTTATTGAGCAGGCATACGATAGTCTGGTGAAAAATTTACCGCAGGATGCGCGGCAGTTTTTCAAAGAAGGATTACAGCAAATGGATATTGTGGGTTATCCGGATGAGGTTCGTGAAGTGGTTGAGCGCTACAATAAAATGTGGGGCAGTGAGAGTGTGCTGCATTAAGTGATTTTTGAATCACAGCGACACAATGCGCACAGAGAAAAAATTGTAAGTTAAATGCTCATAGCTGCGTAAGACCGAAAGCCTCTGTGTGCTTTGTGCCCCTGTGGTATATCTATGTTTTTAACGTTTTATGTTTTGTGCGGATAAAGTCTTGATGAGGCACATGCAATAGATCGGCCAGCCGCCGGACCAGGTGTTCTTCGTATTTATCCAGATGGTCATCGGCATACGCCAGATGCCACAGGTCTTCTACCAGATTTGATCTTTTGCTGTTGCGAATAATGTTCGTTTAATAGCGAGGTAAACGCATAGTAGTCTGTGGCATCGTGTTTTTCATTATGCGCCAGTTCGATTAAGTCTTCTATTTCAGATGCGCTTAGCTTAAAGCGTTGTTTGATCAAATGCCGTATTTTTGCTTCTTCCTGTTCTGTCACCTGGTCATCGGCATGTAATATTTCGACCATTAAAGCGGCGGAAGAAAGCTGTAAACGGTGCTCGAGCGGTACTTTTGTTTCAGTGGTTTCACTCAGGTATTGATTAAAAAACTGTTGCAATTTTGTAAGCATAGCGGGCAAGGTAAGACGAACAATTGAGGAGGTGTATTACTGCGTATTTTGCTTATTTTTTAACAGGCTTAACGCGGTTTCGATTTGCTGCTCGCTGTAACCGTTTATTTGATATTCGCCAATTAACAGTATCGGTACAGCACCAGCGCCATGCTCCTGGTAAAGCTGCTTTCCGGTTGCGGTGTGTTCCATGTCGTATTCGCAGTAACTAATATTGTTTTTCTGAAAATATCTTTTTGCCTGGTAGCAGTAACTGCACCACCAGGCGCCCAGCATAATGACATCCGGCTTGCTGGCAATAATGTCAGCTGTGCAGTCAATGGTATTAATTGCTTCTCGTCGGGTGAGAAATACCAGGCTAAAGAAAAACAGTACAATGATGAGTAAAACATAGCCTTTACCTAAGCGAGACCTGCCTGTCAACTTAATGTCATTAGCAGTATCTTCGCCCTGGGTTTCTGCCTTCTCATTCATGATCTACAAAAAAAGTTTACTTAAGTGTTTTTTTAAAGACCACGCCTGATACAGGCAGGTTCACTGTAAAGTTGTATTACTTTTTCCAGTATTATTAATGGTAATGTCTGCGGCTTTTAGTAGTAACATATTGCTGTCTCTTGTATTCGCGTAATTGTGCGATAAAGTGGCTGCGATAATACAGCACCGCGCTTGAGCCATTCGCTTTAACATCTATTATTTTCCAGTCGTCACCATCGCGGCGCATACGAAAGTCCAGGCGAACGGTTAAGGCATCAGGGCGATGGATGCTGGTGCTGACAAATGTTTCTTCCTGACCTCTGTAACGTGCAGGTAAAAAGTGAACTCTTGTGTTTTTTGCATCAAAACTGCCCAGGTGCTTGGACAGGCTTGATAAAAAAGTTTCGCGCAGCGTGCGTTGGAAATCGGCTTTATCACTGTCTGACATATTGCCGGCATATCGACCGGTAATCCAGTGCGACATATTGTTAAAATCAAAATGAGGGATTATTTCATTTTCGATGAAACCGCGAAGTTTGACCGGGTTGACCTTGTCAGCGTTGCTGCTGAAAGTAGTGATTTTATTGAGTGCTGTTCTGATGACATAAGCCGGGTCAGCTGCCTTATTTGCAGGCGATGCATAGGCAAAAGACCACGATGATACAAGCATCAGTGAGATAAGCGTGATGAAACTCAGTGACTGGCTTTTGCTAAGTTTAATTTGTGGACGTTTTAATATAAATCGCATCGTAATTTCACCTTTATTATAGTTATGGCCACTTGAGCGGGCGTTAGAGTGACGTCAAAGACCACGCTATAATAACAGGAATATGTGGGGATACAACAGACGACAGGGGTCTATTTTTGCTGCAATAGATGCTGTTTAGTAAAATTTGTGGCGCGCGATGCGTTTTATTTTTACTTCGCCGGTTTTTCCAAATACGGTAACACGGGTAATGATGGGCGAGTTGCCGCGGCAATAATCTTCAAAAGGGGTGCGTGCTTTAATGATCGACGCCGTCATGACTTACAGTAAATGAAGATGATATAGAGGCGCCGCAGGATCCAGTCATGTTGCGGTTAAAGACATGGGGCTCCAGTGTAATAGTGTAATCACCGGAACTGAGCGTGCAGGTTTTTGTTATTTTCTTGGTGTGTACGATGCGTGTGCGCTCAGTTCTACGGTCGATTTCAACTAAATCCCAGGGTGAATAAGTGCCGTCTTCGTCTGAATATTTGAACGCGGCGCCCTCATCGCTTTTCAACAGGGAATTCGATAATGTAATAATATCGGCTTGCGGATTACATTTGTAGGTAATCAGCGGATAGATTGTTTCAGCCGCAGCGGCGCTGGCTGTGTATGCCGTGAT
This sequence comes from uncultured Gammaproteobacteria bacterium, assembly GCA_963768125.1. Taxonomy (GTDB): domain Bacteria; phylum Pseudomonadota; class Gammaproteobacteria; order SZUA-229; family SZUA-229. The sequence continues at coordinate 28,941 of CAVYHC010000057.1, read as the reverse complement.
AGCGATTAATAATATGATCAGTTTTAGTTTGCTCATAACGACTCTTATAAGTCAGTGATAACGGTAGACCTGTTTGCTTTTTGTTCCCCTTGAACAGATAAAATTTATCGATTTTTTAATGTTAGAGACTTTAAGTATAGTTAAAAAGCAAATAATTTCTTAACTTTTTGATATTTCTGGGTTAAATGGCTAAGAATTGAGGCTCTGCGAAGCTTATTCCTGGTAATAATAATCATATTTCTGTAATAAATCACTCATGAAAGTCCATGCTTCATTGTAGGTGAGGCCGCTTTCTTCCGGTATAACAATTTTTATATATAGCTTTTTAAGGTGTTTTTTCTTCAATTGTGCCAGTTTGCTGTGCAGCTGCTTTTCACTGACAATTGTGTAATTTTCCTCGCCAGAATCTTTAAAGCGGATGCGTTCTTTGTTTTTAATGCGCTCGTAATTAACGCTGACGACATATCTGCCTTTAGCCGTGCGCGCGGGTTTGATGAGCTTGTCGTATTTAACCTTGAGTGAACCGAAGCTTTCTTCCAGTGCGCTTAATTTTCGGGAATTGCTATCACGTTCCTGGGTAATGATCATTATTTTCTGGTGATTTTCTTCCAGTGCATTTTGTTTTTGTTCAACATCACTATTCAATTGCGACAGGTTGTCCTGCATCGATGATAGCTGTGAGCTTAAACTGGCAATATGGTTTTCATTTTTGGCAACGGAATTTTGTAATAGCGCATTTTCCGATAATACAATAACGATTTGCTTGTGTTTATCTTCAAGCTCCATATTTAACCGCTTAGCCTGTTCGCTGGACTGCATCAGTTGCATGCGCAACATTGAAACTTCATTTTGCGAATGTGCAAGCTGTTCTTCTAAAGTTGCATTTTCTTTAGATGCGTCAAAGATTATTTTTTCTGCCTGCTCTTCTGCGGCCATGCTATTGCGTAGCTGTTCAAGCAATTCCCAGTTTTTTACCATCAGTAACATTGAGGTGAGCAGAAAGATAATCACCACTACCATCATAATGTCAGTAAATGATGGCCAGAAGCTATCGCTATTTAAGTGTCCCTGGCGCAGATCAACAAAATCTTCGTTCACAATCGGTTCTCGGTTACTGGTTTGTTCTGCATTTAATGAGAGGTCAGGCGGAAGCCGTCACGTAACAGGGCTTTGATTTCTTCGATATCACTACTTACTCGCATCAGGCTTTCAGCATAATTGCCGGTTAAAGTGTTGAGATTATGACCTGCTTGTGCAAAGTCGACCTGGGTACTGGCCATCAACCGTGCTGCTTCATGCAGCGCTTTTACCAGGTTGCCGACTTCATGCAGCATGCTATCGGTCTGATAGGTAAATCGCGGCATAATATAAAGCGTGGTTGCCTGCTCGATACCGCTCAATAGTTCGGTTTGAACCTCTGTGAGCTTCATGTAGAAATAACCGAAAAACAAATAGCAGACAATCGCCGTGGCAGTGGTTGACAGTGCTGTCGACATACCATGAATTACGATGCTCATACCGCTAATCCCGTCGGCGCTATCAATAATGTCTGATGCACCCATCAAGGCAATGGATAAGGAAATGATGGTACCGAATACACCGGTAAGAATAAGAATATTACTGATAAAACGCGGCAGGCTTAATCGCGTACTTTCCGTGGCCATCAGTGTCGAAGCCAATGCACTATGGTTGACCGCAACATTATGTTTACTGATTTCAAGGACGGAAATGTAACGGTTAAAAATAAGGCTTTTTTTGTTTATTCGGTCAGTCGGTAATGTGTCATCGCGCTCCACATTTTGGATAAACCGGGTAAGCGCATTTTCTTCTCTGCTATAGCGCAAAAGCAGAATAATGACCCTGAACACACCGAGGAGAAAAATTCCCAGAATGCTGCCATTGACAATATAGCCGGTATTGGTCGCCTGGTTTTTAAAATAAAAATCAAGCAGAAACTCATGGTTAATCAGGACTAAAAAGCCCGCCAGTATCGATAACATAAGGAACTGTGATAAAACACTACGACTGTAATTTGCCTTGTACTGGACCATAAACGTGCCTGCTGATATCGTGTCAGTTAATAATTTTTAAAATTAGGGATGTTATAAAAAGTGCTTATTGTACGCCATTATAGTTACAGATATATTGGCGAGGTTAAATTTTTTTGTCCGTGCAAAAGATATTTTTAAATAAAATTATTTGCATGTCTTATTCTTCGGCCGGACCAAAATTAATGCCGATAGAAAGGCGATGTTCTGAGCTGTTATTTGTTGTAACTTCATGATCAATATCTGGCGGAAAAAAAATCATTTGTCCGGCGCTGGGTATTATTCGAGTTTCAGTGTCGTTGTCATAAAGTATTAACTCACCACTTTCAGCCGGTACGCTGACATAATAGACGGCAGAGAGTAATTCATCGTCATCGTCATGACTGTGTCTGGTGGTTATTGCGCCCGGTGGCATGTCATTAAACCAGCAGCCTGAGCGAATATTCGTTCGTTGCAAAATGTTGCGCGCGTGTTCATTGGCTACTGCAAGCAAGTTGGCTAGTGCTGGTACTTGCTGTTCTGTTAAGTAGATATTTTCGTAGCGACCATTAAACAGGTGGCTTCGTTTGATGGAAGTATCATCGCGGTGTTTTTCAAAGCCGCTAGAAAGTTGCGTATTAATGTCAGGTAAATTGAGCTGGAAAGTGTGAACCATATTACTGCTTGAGTAGTCTCGCTATCGCCCTATCTTGTTGATTTTAAAGTTAAAAATGTACGGGATCAGGCGGATCATGGTTTCAGGACTGAGGTGACAAATGATGTTGCCAGTTTAACATGTGGCGTCCGGGTTCAGTGAATATATGGTTTATGCTGATTTTATCGATGACTATTGCATTGTTATTTGTCACAAAAGCTCAGGTTGAACTCTGCTAGAAATCGTAAGGATGTTAATTGATGATTAGCGTTAACCCCGTTTTATAGCGCGTTAAATGACACGCGAAAAACGCTTGCTGTCTTTTTCCTGTAAATAACGGTCGAACTGCATACAGATTGATCGTGCCAGCAGTCGGCCAGTTGCAGTAATGGTCAATTTGGTTTTTCCAATTTTCAGCAAGTTGTCGTCTGCCATTTTCTGCAGGTTTTCCAGGGACGATTTGAAATAAGTTTTAAAATCAATGCCCCATTTCTTTTCAATTTTATTGATGTCAAGATTGTTGTTGCACATCAACTGATTAATTATTTCACGACGTAAAATATCGTCATCATCAAGTTCAATGCCGCGAAAAACAGGGACTTTATTTTGCTTTAAACAGCTTTCGTATTCTTCAATAGTGCGGACGTTTTGACTGTAATTATCACCAATACGGCCAATGGCAGTGATTCCCATGGCTATCATGTCGCTATCAGCGTTGGTAGAGTAACCCTGAAAATTTCGCTGTAAACTGCCTTCTTCCTGTGCTTTGACCAGGCTATCGGATTCTTTGGCAAAATGATCCATGCCGATATAGACATAACCCGCGTTCTGCAGTTTATCGATGCTCAGTTGCAGAATATTTAATTTTTCTTCTGCTGACGGCAATTCATCTTCATTGATTCTACGCTGGGGTTTAAACATCTCCGGCAGATGTGCGTAATTGTAAATTGCAATACGATCAGGACTTAACTCAATGGTGGTGTCCAGCGTTTTAGAAAAACTTTGCACTGTCTGTTTCGGAAGGCCATACATTAAATCAATATTGATTGACTGGTAATGAAGATTACGGGCATCAATAATGTGTTGTTTGATCTGCGCAGTTGACTGGACACGGTTAACCGATTCCTGAACGTCACTGTCAAAATCCTGTACCCCGAAACTGATCCGATTGAAACCCAGGTCGTTCAGATTTTTTAAGCGTTGACGATCAACCGTACGCGGATCCACTTCGATGCCGGATTCTACTTCATCGTTATCGGGCACATTAAAGTTTTCACGTATGCATTCGATAATCTCGGATATTTCCTTATCCTCTAAAAAAGTGGGTGTGCCGCCGCCCCAGTGTATCTGCGATACTATTCTGTCTTTAGCAAATAAGGCGCCCTGTAACTGAATTTCCTTTTTTAGTAACTTAATGTAGTGTGCCGCTTTGGATTTGTCCTTGGTGACGACTTTGCTGCAGCCGCAGTAATAACAAATCGTGTCGCAGAAAGGTATGTGTAAATACAGTGATAGTGGTGCCGGAATGGGATCATCATTGCTTTGTGCTACCCATTCCAGGTAATCCTCTACATTATAATCTGTGGAGAATTGAACGGCGGTTGGATACGATGTATAACGTGGTCCAAAGGTGTCGTAACGACGAATTAATTCTTTGTTAAAAGTGACTTTGTTATCCATGATTTTTAAATATCTTGAGGCTGATACTAGTTGATGAGCAACATAGTATGAAATGTCGTGCTGCGATGGCATGACATATATCAACTAGGATGGGATTATTTAAGGCTTGAGAGATGAAATCTTTTTAGCCGCTCGCTGCAGAAAAAATTGTGTTTAAAAACTCAGGCATAAATAATATTTTTTAAGTCTTTGATAAGAATATCTTTATCTTTTTTGTTTAGAAACGATCCTAATTCGAGTTCTTTGCCGTGTGAGCGAATAAATATTTGTTTGGGATGACCACGGGTGCTTGGTTTTTTGACAAAAATTTTCGCCCACATACGGTGGTACTTCCAGGATTTTTCTGCATGGTAACAACCGCGTTCAATGACCACGGTATGCTCATCAAAAGTAATGACTTCGGTATTGATATTGGCGCGTAACCGTAAATACAGGCAGACGAATAAGAAAGCTACGACCAGTCCGGCGAATGGAAAAACCAGCCACAGTCCCTGCAATGCAAAATAGCTGGAAATGCAAAATGCAATGAATGCCAGTGAAGCGACAATCTGCATGTTAAATTGCCAGCTGGACGAGTTATTCGGCCGCAGAACAATGGTTGCTAATCCGGTGTTTTCGTTGATGTGGGTTTCGACCATAGCGTAGCCTGTTTCAATAAATAGGCTATTTAACTCATCGGTAAAAAAGCGGCCAGCTTTTTTACGATTATCTCTATCATACAACGGCTATTGCAATATTTACAGCTGGTATTTTTTTAGTCTGTACAGGAAAGCGTCACGGCTCAGGCCCAGCAGTTTTGCGGCTTTGGATTTATTACCATTCGAGTAATTAAGCGCCTGTTTTATCAGGTCAACTTCCAGCGACTCCATGTTGATACCGTGAACGGGCAGGGTGTAGCCCGAACTCTGCGGTTGGTTTTGCTGAATATCAAGTGGCAGATTTTCCTCTGCTGATGGCTTCTCCGGGCAACAAAGCGGAGACATGTTCGCAAACATTTTTAAGTTCACGAACATTACCCGGCCAGGCATAGTGTTTAAGCTGGTTTAATGCATCCTGGGTGAATGTGCATGCCTTGCGTGTTATTGCGCGTGGCCGCTTTTTGCAAAAAATGATTGGCCAGTTCGGCGATGTCCTGTTTGCGCTCTTTTAAGCTGGGGATGCGTAAACTGACAACGCTTAAACGGTAAAACAGATCATCGCGGAATTTTCCCTCGGCAATCATTTGCATCAGGTTGCGATGAGTTGCGGCTACTATCCTGACGTCAACGATTTCAAGCTGGTGTGAACCAACACGCTGGCATTCGCCGTTTTCAACAAAACGTAATAATTTGGCCTGTAGTGCGAGCGGCAGATCACCTATTTCATCAAGAAAAAGTGTACCGCCCTGTGCTTTTTGTACATAACCGTCTTTTCTTTCATCGGCACCGGTAAATGCCCCTTTTTCGTGACCAAATAACAGTGACTCTGCCAGTTCCGCAGGCAGTGCTGCACAGTTAATGATAACGAAGGGCTGCTGCGCGCGTTTACTGCTTTGCTGTAAGGCCTGCGCCATCAGTTCTTTGCCGGTGCCGGTCTCACCTTCAATCAGAACGTGCACATCGGCAGCGGCAGCTATCTGTGCGGTACGAATAATCGACTCAAGCGCCGCTGAGTGTCCGATGATGGAAGTGAATTTATTGTCGCTGGAAACAAACATTAATGCTGTACGGATTAGTGATGGTGGTGTTCCATCGGGATGAATAAACTGCCAATGGCCATGATAATAATGAGCAGCGCCGACGACCTGTCTGGCGCGCGTCGAATGAGCAAAGCGGGTGATCCAGGAGGTCATAAAACCTGCGGTGATGAGAGTCGGCAATGTTCCTGCACCGAAGGCCAGCATGGTGAGTGCACCGTGAACGGCATCGCCGGCTGTTAATGCCCAGATCAGTACAAAATAAACCAGTCCGCAGGGTAGCCAGCCCCAGATAAGTCCATAGGATAATGCTTTGGGTATGGACGTGACCGGCACCAGTTTTCGGCCAATAGGCTCAAGGCGTTTCCATATCGGGATGCCGATTTTTTCAACACGGGCAAGCTGCGGTAACCAGCCAGTCAGGTACAGGCCGACTGCGACCATCATGCAAACGCCGATGACTCTTAATACGGCATGTCCCTGATCAAAACCAGTCGACTGTAATACGCCGGTACCAACCGCGCCAGCGATCAGACCCGCTGCGCCGTAACTGATGAGGCGGCCGATGTTGTAGCTCATCACATAAGTAAACAGCCGGGGTTTATTGCTACGTATCTCGACAGGAAGGCTCAGGCTCAGAGCCCCGATGATGCCGCCGCACATACCGATGCAGTGCAAGGTACTGAAAAAACCGAGTAGAAAGGCTGAACTTAAGGTGACGGGATCGGACATGATTATAGGTAATGAAAAGTGAATAATGAAAAGTGAAAGAATGAGAAACATTATAATATTAATATCGATCTGTTTATACGAGGTGGCAGGTATAAATATAATTAATAAAGTTTTCATGTCCCCTTCCACTTTTTCACTTTTCATTATTCATTTTTCATTATTCATTGCGCTCCACAAGGCTCTGCCCACATGTCATATTCATCCGTATCCGTGATTTTAACCGCTATTATGTCACCAACCTGGTAACCGTGGTTTTCGTTAGCTTCAATATAAACCAGTCCGTCGATGTCGGGCGCGTCAGAGGAGGTGCGGGCAATAATGTTTTCGCCCGGTTGCCCTATGTCATCAATGATGACGTCGCGGGTTTTGCCAATATTCTGTTTTAATTTTGCGGCACTAATGGTCGCCTGTTTTTCCATAAATCGTTTTACACGTTGCTGTTTTATTTCTTCCGCTACGGCACCGTCTAATGCATTCGCTTTTGCGCCGTCGACATCAGAATAGGCAAAACAGCCGACGCGGTCGAGTTGTGCTTCGTCAAGAAAGTCCAGCAGCTGCTGAAAATCTTCTTCAGTCTCGCCGGGGAAGCCAGCGATGAAGGTACTGCGTATGGTAATGTCCGGGCAGATTTCACGCCACTGTTTTATGCGTAACAAGGTGTTTTCAGAAGAGGCCGGCCGTTTCATGGCTTTTAATATTTTGGGACTGGCGTGCTGAAAGGGAATGTCCAGGTACGGCAGTATCTTGCCTTGTGCCATTAATGGAATAATCTCATTAACATGCGGGTAAGGGTAAACGTAATGCAGTCGAACCCAGATGCCAAACTGGCTTAAAGCTTCGCACAGTTCAGTCATGCGGGTTTTCACTGGCATGCCATTATAAAACTCTGTTTTGTATTTAACGTCAACGCCGTATGCACTGGTGTCCTGAGAAACGACCAGTAGTTCCTTTACGCCTGCGGCCGCTAATCGTTCGGCTTCGACGAGTACATCATTTACCGGGCGACTGACCAGGTCGCCTCGCAAGGAAGGAATAATGCAGAAGGTGCAGCGGTGATTGCAGCCTTCCGAGATTTTTAGATAGGCATAGTGTCGCGGGAGTAAGCCGGATTCCCTGTGGTGGAACCAGGTCGATGAAGGGGTCGTGCAGTCGCGGGCAGGTGTTCATGGATAGCCTGCATCACTTCATCTGCTGCATGTGGTCCGGTTACAGCGAGTACATTCGGATGCGTTTGTTTAACGATGTCGCCTTTCGCGCCGAGACAGCCGGTAACGATAACTTTGCCGTTTTCACTGAGTGCTTCGCCGATGGCGTCTAATGACTCTTCTACCGCAGCATCAATAAAGCCACAGGTGTTAACCACAACCAGGTCTGCATCTTCATAAGACGGTACAATATCGTAACCCTCAGCACGCAGTCGGGTAAGGATATGCTCAGAATCGACAGTGGCTTTGGGGCAGCCCAGGCTGACGAAGCCTACACGGTGTGGTGTTTCTGTAGTGTTTATAGACATGTAAGGTTTGTGTGTGTAAAAGGTGGTATTTTACCTTAAAAGATAGTTGCCAGTTGGCAGTTTGCAGTTATCAGTAAAAACAACAAAACTATGCGTTGTAATTTTTTAAAATAACTGTCAACTATATTTTTATGAATGAAGAACGTTTCGGTACACTCGCCCGCCTTTATGGTGCGGAACAGCTGCAAAAAATCCAGCAGGCCCATATTTGTGTGGTCGGTATTGGTGGTGTCGGTTCCTGGGCGGTTGAAGCGCTGGCTCGCACCGGCATTGGCAGATTGACCTTGATTGATGGTGATGACATTTCACGCAGCAACATGAATCGTCAGTGCCATACACTGGAATCGACCATAGGGAAAATGAAAGCGGATGTTATGAAGCAGCGCGTGCTGGATATTAACCCTGATTGTCAGGTGCAAATAGTAGAGCAATATCTCAGTGACGAAAATATTTTTGATTTATTGTTAGCAGACGCTTCACTGCCTTTTGATTGTGTTATTGATGCCATTGATCGCATTAAATACAAAGCGTTAATGATTTTTTTCTGTAAGCGAAACAAAATACCAATAGTGACCACTGGTGGTGCGGGTGGTTTGACTGATGCCACGCAGATTGAAGTGAAAGATTTATCACGTACCTGGAATGATCCTTTAGCCTCTGCTGTGCGCCTGGCATTGCGGCAAGTGCATAATTTTGCACGTAATCCTAAACGCAGTTTTGGCGTGCCATGTGTGTACTCGACTGAACAACAACGTTACCCAGACAAAGACGGTAATGTCGGTTATCAAAAGCCAGGTGTGGCAGGCCTGTCACTGGATTGCAGTTTTGGTTATGGTTCGGTGGTAACAGTAACCGCTACCTTTGGTTTTGTTGCCGCCACTAAAGCCATTGAACTGGTAATGAAAAAATAATGCAATAAGAGGCCCTGGGTTTTACCCTGGTATTTAAAGTAACTAGTCTCTAAAATTTTTCATTTTTCATTTTTCATTTTTCATTCGCAGACTACGTCTGCGTCCTGTGTCGTAAATAAATCATTAAAAATAACAGCGCCAGTAAAACAACCCACAGTACGATATAAAGTAGGCGCGACTGTTTGGCTTTATGCGCGCCCAGCCATGTTCTTGGTTTAATGCCACGAAATAAAAACACCAGTTTGGATGACAGGTTAATGCAGACTATATTCACTGCCAGCAATAATGCTGCGCCAAGCGCGTGATGGTATTCTCCAATACTGAGCATTAAACCGATGGTGACAGCAGGTGGCATTAATGCGACAGCAACCATCACGCCGACCAGGACACTAGATGTTCCGCTGACTAATGACAGCGAAGCGGCGGCACCTGAGGCAAGGGCGATCGCTGTGCCTGAATAGGCGACATCAGTGCGAGACATTAATTCCATACTGTCAAAGTTTCCCGGCCAGACCAGGCCGATCGCGATGGAAAAAAGTATGGCCAGCATCACGCCAACGAAGATGGTCTTGAGTGAATCGATAACCAGCTGGGTTTCACCGAGAGATGCGCCTAATGAAAAAGCGATGTTAGGCCCTAATAAAGGTGCAATAACCATGGCGCCTACTATAACGGCCAGGTTATTTTCCAGTAATCCGATCGCAGCAACGATGGTGGACAAAATAACTAATAAAACAAAGTTGTTGTCGAGCTGTGCATCTTTTTCCACCGTTGCCAGAATTTCTTCGCGGGTGCTCATTAAAGCGGCTTTTTTTCTTATTTTTTCCCTGGTTTTTTCTTCTGCCTGCTGTTGTGCAGTAAGAGGTTCTGCTGTGACGGGTTCGATCTCTGCTTGAACGGGTTTGGGCAGGGCAGTGTCGAGAGGAATAATTAATACACGATAATTTTCGGCATTATGCAAAACGGTTTGCAGTGCATCTAATACTTTTTGGCGTTTTTCGGGGCTAACTAAAAGGCGGGCGGCTATTCTGCCGTCTTCATTTTTTGGACCGAACCATATGTCTTCGACTTGTTGCTGTTGAGCAATGCCTAATATGGTGTCATGGTTACCGGCATCAGCGATGACTTCTATTATCTTCATGGCTGATGATTATATCGTTATTTTTTGTTACATATTTTACAGTGTGCTGTTAAATAGCAAGACCACAACCATAACCGCCACTGAGGCGGCGAGAATGCAGGGAACTTTCAGGCAAATGCCGGGTAACTTGGCACAGTGCTCTTTTTCTTTGCATTTGGCACATACTTTCATTCAATAAACTCCGCAAATAAGTGGTACGTTCCTGTTTGGCGTTAGCTTCGTTGCTGTCGCCTCGTATTGCTGGTCATCTACTGCGATTCGTTCAGACTTTTTTAACGGTTATTTGTCCGTTAATGGCTTTGTCCTTGTTCGAATCGTCCTCGAGTCTAACGCTAAAAGGTTCTCCTGCACAGCTAAAAAGGGGCTTAATTTCTGACTATTTGTCAGTTTTATCTATTAATAAAAAAATCGTGCGCAATAACACTAAGTAATTGGTTTTTATGAAAGATTAAACTTCGATTTTTACCAGGGCTGATCAAGAAAATATCTTTTTCATGACAGGGGTAGAAGCTACGGAAGAGAAAGGTTTATTTTATGTTATTGGCACATCGCCACACTGTATAAATAGACTATATTTTATTAGGCAATAAAAAGGCGATGATTGCTCATCGCCTTTAAATTCATTGCTCCAGCCTCCAAGGCTTATTTTTATATCCTTAAGTGAATCTCCTCTCTTGCGGTTAAGAATCTTAAGTTTAGTGTTGCGTTATGATGAAGGTATTAGTCCCAGCTCAAAGCTCCACCCGTCTGGTATTCAGTGACGCGGGTCTCAAAAAAGTTCTTCTCTTTTTTAAGGTCTAACACTTCTGACATCCATGGGAACGGATTGCTCGCACCTATATATTGTTCAGGTAAGCCAATTTGCGAACAGCGGCGGTTGGCAATGAACTGTAAATATTCCTCGAACATGGGTGCATTTAAACCCAGAATACCGCGAGGCATAGTGTCGCGCGCATATTGGGTTTCAATTTCAACGGCATCGCGAACAAGTTGTACCATTTCTTCCTGGAATTCAGCCGTCCATAGATGCGGGTTTTCAATTTTTATTTGATTAATAACATCAATGCCAAAATTCATGTGCATGGATTCATCACGCAGAATATACTGGAATTGTTCAGCAACGCCCGTCATTTTGTTACGCCGTCCCATTGACAATATTTGCGCGAAACCAACATAGAAAAAGATGCCTTCAAACACAACATAAAATGCAATGAGTTCGCGCAGAAGTTTCTGGTCATTTTCCGGTGTGCCGGTGTGAAAATTTGGATCAGCAAGATGTTTAGTGAAAGGTAGTGCCCATTCAGCTTTACGCGCAACGGCGGGCAGTTCGCGATACATGTTGAATATCTCGCCTTCATCTAAACCGAGTGATTCAACGCAGTATTGGTAAGCGTGAGTATGCACCGCTTCTTCAAAAGACTGGCGCAATAGATACTGGCGACACTCAGGGTTAGTAATGTGTCGATAAACGGCAAGCACTAAATTGTTGGCAACCAGTGAATCTGCGCTGGCAAAAAAACCAAGATTACGTTTAATAACAGTGCGTTCATCATCAGTCAGGCCGTTAGGGTCACGCCATAGGGCGAGATCGGCAGTCATGTTGATTTCCTGAGGCATCCAGTGGTTGGCGCAGCCATCCAGATATTTCTGCCACGCCCAGTCGTATTTAAAAGGCACCAGCTGATTTAAATCAGCGCGACAGTTAATGATTTTTTTGTCATCGACCTGAATGCGTGATGCACCCATTTCAATTTCTTCTAAACCGGTTCCAGTCAAGTCTGAATTAAGGTGTGTATCTTCGATAATAGGATTTACCTGTGGCGGCGCACCGGCAGTTGCCATCAGCTGCTCATTTGAAACAATACCGTCACCCGCATGTGGTGCTTTGTGTGTATTGGCAGGCGTAACTTTAGCTTCCGTTGTATCGATAGCTGTATCCGTAGATACGTTTTGCTTTGTAGCAGGCTGAATGCTTTCCAGTGTTTTACTGTTGATAACTTCGTTGGCAGACTGCTCAGCTGCAGCCGTGTTCTTTTTACTCGCAAATTTTGCAAAAGGGTCGTCCCAGTTGTTAAGCATTTTCTTTTACCTCGATTAATTCTATATTTTTGCTTGTTATTTTATTGTTGTTGTTTTTTTGTTGTTTGTTTTGTTTCAAATTTTTTCGCAGGGGCTCCAAAAATAACCACCAGGGTTTTAATGCACACGGTGCTAATGCATGCCATGTGGTTCTAGCTCGAGTAAAGTTTATGCAAATGCCATCATGTTCACAAAAATGTGCGATGTTTTTTCTGCGCACCTGATGTTTTTTAAATGGTAAGTCGTATATCACCTGGTTCAACTCGTCAATAAAACTCATGTCGCCACCCCTTTTTTTATTTTTATTATTATTTTTCCCTTTTATAATGTTCTGCGTTTATTGCTCCGTTTAATTTTTTCTTGCTATTGTTTACTGGCAGGCGTCACAATCCGGATCCAGTATTGAACAGGCCTTGGGCGCTTCAGAGCCGATAGCGGCAGTATTGCCGACGGCATTCAGCCCGCTGCTACGACTGGAATCCATGGTTGATTTCTCAACATGGGTTGCGCCCATTGAGCGTAAGTAATAGGTTGTTTTCAAACCACGTACCCAGGCCAGTTTATACAGTGCGTCCAGTTTCTGACCGTTCGGTTCAGACATGTATAGATTTAAGGACTGGCCCTGGTCTATCCACTTCTGGCGTCGTGATGCGGCTTCAACTAACCAGCATGCATCCAGCTCAAATGCAGTTTGATATTGCGCTTTCAGGTCATCGGGGACACGGTCAATTTGTTGTACGCTGCCATCGTAATATTTAAGGTCATTTGCCATGACTTCATCCCATAGGCCGCGTTCGCGTAAATCGTTAATCAGGTAAGAGTTGACGACAGTGAACTCGCCGGACAGGTTCGATTTAACAAACAGGTTCTGGTAGGTTGGTTCGATAGACTGGCTGACGCCGCAGATGTTAGAAATGGTTGCCGTCGGTGCAATCGCCATGGTGTTGGAGTTGCGCATACCGACTTTCTGTACACGTTCGCGTAATGAATCCCAGTCAAAAGTGTGGCTGCGATCAATTTCCAGATAGTTGCCACGGCCTTCAGCCAGGTAATCAATAGAGTCGATAGGTAAAATACCTTTGCTCCACAATGAACCTTCAAATGTGGAATAACGACCACGTTCTTCAGACAGGTTGGTTGATGCTTTAATAGCAAAGTAACTGATCGCTTCCATGGTGCGATCGGCAAATTCGACAGCATCTTCTGAAGCGTAAGGCAGGCGCTGTTTATACAGTGCATCCTGGAAGCCCATGACACCCATACCAACAGGACGGTGACGCAAATTTGAGTCACGTGCTTCTGGTACGCTATAGAAATTGTAGTCGATCACGTTATCTAACATGCGCATGGCAGTGTTGATGGTACTTTCCAGTTTCTCGGTATCCAGACCATTCTCATTGATGTGTGCAGGCAGGTTCACCGAGCCTAAATTACAAACGGCAATTTCCTGGTCATTGGTGTGCAGCATGATTTCTGTGCACAAATTTGAGCTGTGCACGACACCAACATGCTGATTACTGTAACGCAGGTTGCATGGGTCTTTAAAAGTAATCCAGGGATGACCTGTTTCAAACAGCATGCTGATCATTTTTCGCCAAAGTGCACTTGCCTTGACGGTTTTGTGTACCTGCATTTCACCTTTGGCTGCCTTGGCTTCGTAGGCGACGTAAGCTTTTTCGAATTTTTTGCCGCACAGATCATGAAGCTCTGGTGTTTCATTGGGGCTGAACAATGTCCACTCTTTGTCTTCTGCCACACGTTTCATGAACAGGTCAGGAATCCAGTTTGCAGTATTCATGTCATGGGTACGACGACGGTCATCACCGGTATTTTTGCGAAGGTCAAGAAACTCTTCGATATCAATGTGCCAGGATTCCAGGTAAGCACACATTGCGCCTTTGCGTTTTCCGCCCTGATTAACAGCGACAGCAGTGTCATTGGCAACTTTCATGAAAGGAACCACACCTTGTGATTTACCATTGGTACCTTTGATGTGTGCGCCCATGCCGCGAACGCGTGTCCAGTCATTGCCCAGTCCGCCAGCGTATTTAGAAAGCAGGGCATCATCTTTAATTGAGCTAAAGATGCCATCCAGATGATCGGGTATGGTGGTCAGGTAACAGCTGGAAAGCTGTGGCCGTAAAGTACCAGAGTTAAACAGTGTGGGTGTCGAGCTCATAAAGTCAAAAGATGATAACAGGCGATAGAATTCAACAGCACTCTGTTCACGGTTGATTTCGTTCAGCGCCAGTCCCATCGCAACACGCATGAAAAAAGCCTGTGGCAATTCAAAACGGGTGTCATCGTGGTGGATGAAGTAACGGTCATATAAAGTCTGTAAGCCCAGGTAGGTGAACTGGTGATCGCGTGAAGCATCCAGTTGTTTGCCTAAATACTCAAGGTCATATTCAGCCAGACGCGGGTCGAGTAATTCAACATCAATAGCGCGTTTGATGTAAGCCTCAAAATAACCGGCGTATTGTGTTTTGATTTCTGACTGTGTTGCACTGCAGGGTTTGTTGTAGACAAAACTCAGTGCTTCGGTGCGTAAATCGTCGAGTAATAAACGCGATGCAGCGAAGCAGTAGTCGGGTTGTTTTTCGATTAAAGTCCGCGCACTCATGACTAACATGCGAGATACATCTTTATTCGGAACACCATCGAACAGATTGCGCTCAGTGTCATCCAGAATGGCATTTGCATCAACATCGACCAGGCCTTCACAGGCCTCAGTGACGACGGCATGTAAACGTTTGCTATCGAGTGGTTGAAAGCTGCCATCGTCCAGTATTACGTTAATGCGGTTGACGGGTGTTTCTTCCTGACTTTTTTCTAGCGCCAGTTCCTGGGCGCGTGCACGGGCATGCTCGTCACGATAGATAACGTATGCGCGCGAGATCTGTTGATGTCCGCCACGCATGAGTGCCAGCTCAACCTGATCCTGAACATCTTCAATATGAAAGGTGCCGCCATCAGGAATACGACGGGTTAATGCATCAGTGACCTGTGTGGTCAGATTTTTAACGATTTCGTGAATGCGATTGCTGGCTGCCGCATTACCGCCTTCAACTGCGAGAAAGGCCTTGGTCATTGCGACTGAAATTTTATCTCTGTCAAATGCAGTGACCTTGCCGTTGCGGCGTATAACGCGGAACTGGCCGGGTGCTGTAGCTGCGATGCTGGTTGAATCTGTGTTAGTGATGGTTGCCTGGTTGTTGTCTTGCTGAATAGTATTTTTGGATGTATGTGGTTGCATAGCCCTTCCTACGATGATTTAGCTGTTTTTATGGGGCCCTGTTCTGCTGCAGGGTTTTTATGCTGAATACTATAGGGTGTGGTCAGGCATGAAGTCAAGCACTATATATTGTGTATATACCGGTGGAGAGTTTCCGGAAAAACTGTGGATAAGTTGGGTTTTATTAATGATTTCCGTAACTTAATAATTTCAGTAAAAAAGACTGTTAGAACATAAGAATTTACCCATATAAAAAACTTTTGGGGTAATAAAGAAATAATAAATAGGCGCCATTGGGAAAAATAGTGAACAGTTAATAACTAATAGTGAATAGTGAAAAGTGAAAAGTGAAAAGTGAAAAGTGAAAAGTGAAAAGTGAACAGTGCACTGGAATCGTTCCCGACGATTCTCAGCATACACTCCATCCATGGAGATAAATAGTTAATAGTTAATAACTAAAAACTAGAAAGTAATGGAGTAAGTTTTTAAATAATTTTAAAATTCATTATTCATTATTCATTATTCATTATTCATTATTCATTATTCACTGTTCACTATTAGTTATTCACTGCTTCACAGCGGTTTCTGTAGCCAGCGTATTTTCCATTTTTTTACGTATGGTAAATACTTTCCGTATTCGTATAGGCTTAATCCCGACAGAATGAGTGCGGTACCTGACCAGACTTTATTGCTGATAATTTCGCCATTTAAATAAGCGCCCAGCAATAAGGCCGTTATCGGCGTGATTAACATAACGATGGCGACACGTTCCGGTTTCAGGTTTTTTAGCAGGTAATAATACAGTGGAAAACCTACTGCAGAGCCAATAATGGCTAAATATAAAATAGATAAAACGGACTTAACAGGGAAAGCCTCAGGCCAGCTGCCTACAACGATGCAGTTCAATAGAAACAGGGGCAGGGCAACCATTATACTGCCTGTGGTGATGGCGATGGGATGGAAGTCGGGTTGCTGCTGTTTAAGCAGTACGGAGCCAAGTGATTGTATGGATGCACTAGTGACGGTAGCGGCAATGCCCAGTAAAGCGGCGGTCGAAATTGACAGGCCTTCATAGAAGACCATCAGCAGGCCAGAAAAACCTAATAACATACCCGTTAAACGGGTGCCGGATAAATGTGAATCTTTTAATATCAGGCTCGCCAGGAAGCTGGTGATAATTGGAGATAAGCCAAAGATCACAGAAATCCAGCCGCTGGCAATATGTTGTGCTGCCCAGTATACAAAGCTCATCGCCAGGTAAAGAGATAAGCCGCTGATCAGGTATATGCGGCGTGCTTTTTTGTGCCAGGGTAAATCAATCTTCATTAATCGCAGCAGCAGGAAGAGCGCGATTAAGCCTATAAACATACGTGCGGCAACACCGATTTGAAAGCCAACATCATTGCCGCTCCACTGAATGGCTAATGGTGTTGTGCTCCAGATGAGTATGACCGAAAGATAAGAGATAGGTACTGACAATTTGCTTAGGCTCCTGGATAATGATTTCAGGGTTATTTACGGCTGTTTCACACCGCTTTAAGCTGAATCATTGCTGTAAAAAAGTTATGGATGAACCGATTATGTTATTAAATACTGTTTTTAGTAGAAAAGCCGTGAGTAAATACCTAAATATACTGTATATTCATTAGTGTACGTTAAAGGCCCTCATCATATAATAGTGTGATTCACTATAGAATGATTGGTCAGCATGAAAGGTAGAAATTAGATGACAATAATTAAGTTAATATTAATTGCTGCATTACTGAGTGTGGCCACCGTGTTTTTCACCTTATATAAAAACGGCGCAAATCTATCACAGTCACCAGGATTTACTGAGCGCCTGCAGGTTTTTCTAAGCAGTAATTCAGCAAAAACGGCCGATGATCATAAGTTTGCAGAACTGCAAACGCCGCAATT
The DNA here is from genome assembly GCA_963768125.1 of uncultured Gammaproteobacteria bacterium. GTDB lineage: Bacteria > Pseudomonadota > Gammaproteobacteria > SZUA-229 > SZUA-229. The sequence goes on along the minus strand of CAVYHC010000057.1, from coordinate 11,376 downwards.
CAACATGAGTTCAGAAAAATTATATCAGCGTGTGCTGAAGGCCGGCGCGGATTTAGGCTGGAAGGTTCTTTCGCATGACAGTGATAACCAAAGCGCAAATTTTATTGCACTTTCTCCGGTTTTTTTATTCGAAGACGATGTTAATGTTCAAGTACAGTTTGTTGACCAGCAACACTCATTGCTTCATGTGCAGTCAGGTTCGCGAGTTGGCAGGGTAGATTTCGCCGCTAACTCGGGGCATATTCAGGCATTGATCAACAAGCTGTAATACGGTGTTTGAGCCGTTTCTCGTGCCAGCATCGAGTATGATGCCTATGGCCCGTTTTTTATGATTACCGATTAATTTTCCAGTAGCTCGGCTTCCATGGATAAGTACACCTGGTAGGCATTGATACGATTGCCCTCCGCAAAGGCGGGCAGGTCTTTGAATTCCGACCAGTCAGCGGCGGCATAGACTTCGTCAAACGGGGTAAAGTCTTCGATACCTGCGCCCATCACTTTCCGCAGATGCGCAAGGTAACGTCGCGTTAACGAAATGGTGTTCTTGGGATCAGTTGAAGCCGGGCCGTGACCGGGAACAAGTGCAGTTAGTCCTTCGGTTTCAAGCCGGGTTAATGTGTCCAGCCATTTTTTAGAATCAGCACTGCCAACGAATGGAATACGGCCCTGAAAAATAATGTCACCTGAAAACAAAACTTTATCCGGCTCGACCAGCATCGTAAGGTCACCATCTGAATGTGCTTTACCCATATAGTTGATGGTAAAAGTTAAGCCGCCCATGGTGAAATGTGTTGATTTTTCTACTGTGGTATCGGGTAATACTAAATGTGTATTTTCATTTACCCAGGGGTCAAGTGAAAACTGGCGTTCCTCAAGGCGTTCTTTAGCTGCATCAGAGTTAATGTATTTTTGCGCACCGTAGGGCGCAATAATTTCGGCACCGAAATCTTCAAATACCTGCAGTCCGTAGATATGGTCAGCGTGAAAATGGCTGACTACCACTTTTTTAATCGGTTGTTTTGTTATGCCTTTAATTTTTTGTATCAGTTCGTGCGCCAGGGACGGCGTGCCGAGTGAATCAAATACCACGACACCATCGTTGGTGACCACGAATCCTGCATTGGAAATAAAACCTTCATTATCCGTTGCAATGCCGGGTACGCCTTCAACATAATAAACATGTTCGGAGACTTTTTTAACTTCCATCTCGACAGAAGTCGGTGCATATTTTTCGCCTGCAATAAGTGATTGACTGATAAGGATGAGAGTCGTAAATGACAAAATATTATTGCATGTAAGCATGGTCTTCCTCGTATTGTAGACGAATAATTTCTGCATCACCCATGGGAACCATTTCAATAAATCCGTGAATGTCCCTGGCCAGGAACCCCTGGCTTTCGGCGGCAATTTTACACATTTTTATTTTTAGCGCTTCACTGTCAACCAGGCTCTGTGCACGTCGCATTAATTCCTGGTATTTGGCGAAGTTTTTGATGGCAAAAAAGTGAAGTTCCGGGCCATGTAATACCAGAACGATGGATTGGTCAAAGGGGTCTGCACCGGTAATTTTGCTCAGGTGGCTGGCACGGTCGAGTACGCTTTCCACTTCTTCTTGTGTTTTAACGTGCACGTCGTAAACCACTTTTTGCGGTTTATATTCGGTTGCGGTAAGACTTGCGCCGCCCCAGGGGGCATCACTTGTGGTCGCGATTGCCTGCGTAGCGCTAAAAAGGCTAAGACAGATGAAAAAAAAGAGCAGTGATTTTGGCATATTATTTTTCCTGTGAGCTGAGTGATACAATAATGTATTAGACGGGCGAATAATAGAGAATATTCACGGAAAATCAGGAATTAAACAGGGGAAATAAAAAAGCAGTGCGAGTAACCAGCTCACACTGCTTGCTAGCCTCCAGGAGAAAGAGGTGTCGCTGAGGCATAACCGCAGGAACTATGAAAACCTGCGATGAAGGTATGTTAATCGTTTGTTGATAAATTAACTTGATTCAGGTCAAAAAATCGTGCATTCAGCGAAAAAATCTTTTTTCTAGGGTTTTATTTCTGACTTTTTAACAGCGCTTCTTTTTCACAGCGGCTTAGTGATTTGATGGCATATTCACGTTTGCAGGCTGCGGAACGTGATGAAGTCAATTCCTGGTAGGCCAGCTTGACCGGTCGTCTGCCGTGTGTGTATTTAGCGCCGTTTTTTTCTAAACCGTTATGTTCATCCAGTCGCTTGTTTACATCCAGCGTTACGCCGGTATACAGGCTTTTGTCAGCGCAACGCAGGATGTAGACAAACCATGACCTGGCCTCGATGACCGCTTCTTCAGATGGCATCGAGTTTTCGCATGGCAGACGGCAGTAGTTTCATGTCAACCAGGGCGGTAATAAAGGCTTTTGTAAAACTGGCTTCATCTTCGTAAACCAGTTTGTAATACTGTATTTTCATGGTCATGGCACTGCCGAAAATGATAGAGACGAAAGTGAGTATTGAGCCCAGTGCCAGCGTCGACATGCCGGTGATACCCTGGCCAATGGTGCAGCCCAGCGCCAGTACGCCACCAAAACCCATCAAAATGGCGCCGATAAAGTGATTGAAAAAATCTTTGAAATCGACAAACCATTCGATGCGAAATGACTTGCTGATAACTGACCACAATAGCGAGCCCAGGATCACGCCAAACACAGATAGCAGGCCAAAAGTTAAAAGCGCGGCGTCGAAACCGTCTTTGATATAACCATAAGTTTGACCGATTGGATTGATAAAGGTAAATGACTGGGCGTTCAGGGCGCGTCCGGTTGCCGGTTTGCCTTCATCGTCTTCTGCCAGCATGTCCCATTCTGCATAATATTCAGACAGTGAATAAGTGGCGTCGTCGCTGATGATGCTGACGTTACTGCTGGTGTACCAGGCAGAGATAATGACCAGGCCAATGATTATTCCGCTAGTAATATTATCTTTGCTGCTGCGAAAATCGGCGGCCTTAAACACATAAAACAGCATGCCGAAAGCGACGGCTAATCCGGCAATAAGCCGTAGGGTGTTTGTGTTATCGCTGCTCAACAGGCTGCTGGTTATGGCGCCCAAATCCTGGTTGCTGTTTAATGAAACCGCTAATGGGTTAATCCAGTCATAAAACAGAACGCTGTATAAGGTTTTGTCACTGTTTGGAAAAGGGGTAGTCATGTAATACGCAATAATCGCGATAACGGCAAACACTAAAATAGATTTGATGTTACCGCCGCCAATACGTATCAGCGTTTTATTGCCGCAGCCACTGGCGAAGGTCATGCCGATGCCAAATAAAATGCCACCGAGAATATTTTCGATATAAATGAGTTGTGTGCCACGGTAGGGCGGGAATGCCTCCGTGGCGTTTACCAGGCCTAAATATTCAAAAACGCTTACCCCAATGGTTGCCACCGCGATGGCAAGTAACCAGGCTCTGAAGCGGCCGTAATCGCTCATGTTGACCATGTCGGAAACCGCGCCCATGGTACAGAAATTGGTTTTATTGACGACGGCGCCAAGAATGACCGAGAGAATGAATGTTGACCATAAGAAAAAGGAAAGGCTTTCAGCAAATGATTCAAATACCATATGTCACCTGTGTGGCTAGCGTTAAATAAGATGCAGCTCCGTCGCTCTAGCGATAAAGTATACGCGGTAATAAAATAAACGGAAAGTGTTTATACTATTGAAAATTACGGGCTTTTACCGTAATTAAGTGTCTGCCGTCGAAGCAGCGTTAATGGTATCTTAAATAGCGGCTGCTATTGATTGTAAAGTGGTTTTAAAGCAGAAGCATGTTTGTCTGCTTGTTTGTGCTTTAATTTCTTCTCTTCTTTAAACGCAGTTAACAATTCATTACCCTGCCACGAGATTTCGTCCGTACTGTATAGCGATTCATTTAACAGGCGAATGGCCTGTTTTAGACCGGGTGAGCAGTGGTCGCCAACCTGGGAAAGATTGCTGATGTCTTTATTGTTGTAGACTATTTTTGCCCATGTTAATTAAGGCCAGTTTTGTTTCCTCGGCATTATCGTTTTTTGCGTGTTTTTCAACAGTGGCGGCAGCGGATTTAACAGACTGTAGCGGTTTGCGTGATTTGTTTAAAAGCCTGCTGTTGTTAATTTTAGATTTATTGATCAATGCCAGAAGTGTAATAAGCCAGGCGATTGCAAAAAACAGTGCCAGCCATTTCCAGTAAGGTTCATTGTTAATAATTGTTGTTACCGCTGCCGGGTTTTTATTTTCTGCTGACAGTGCGTTATCCAGAGCTACTGGAACGTTAGCTTGAATTTTGCTAGCGGGTGTAATGGCGCTGCCCGTTGCTGTAATAATTACCTGTGCAATCGTAGCGACTTCTTTTTTATTGGTTTTGGTATTCCACCACTGCAGCCTGATTTCAGGCAGTGTGTAACTGCCGGCGCTGGCAGGAATTAAGGCAACCTTAATCTGTTTTAAACCGGTAATGCCCGTGCCGGTCTGTTTGTCCTCGCTAACCGATTTATCCGGGTATTGTTTTAAATCTTTAATGTTTTCAAACTGCAGATCAGGAAGTTGCACAGCGGATAAACCTTCAGCTGCGATCGTGATGGTGCGTGTAACAGGTTCTCCGGCTGTTAAGTTTTTAATATCATCTGACCATTCTTCGATGAGCTGCACATTGCTGGCAGGTAACCAGTCCTGCAGGTTGACTGAGTCGGGCGCAGGTTTGACATTAAGTTCGACGGCTTTGCTGCGTAAACGTTTTATTTGCCCGCTCATGCGGAACTGGTCAAATATTGAACGTGGCTGTTGAGCGTTTATACGCCCTTCAAACGTTATCGGATTGATTTTTAAGGTGCCGCTTTTTTGCGGGAAGATTGCATATGAACGCTCAAAAACTTCATATTGAATGCCATTGCGCGTGGTTTGATAATTATCTTCGCTGATTTTTTTAATAATTGCGTCAGTGTCACTGCTTTCTGGCTCGCTTAATGATGCGTTAGCGATATCGACAGTACGCAATAAACGTATGGTATAAACAAATTGCGACTGTACCCAGCCTGATTTTTTATCGATGCTGCTTTCAAGAAAAATCTTAGCCGGTATGGTTGACTGGCCATCGGGTGCCACCCTGTTGGGCGATGAGCTATTAACGATGGATATTTGTATCGCCGGACTGAGATCCTTGCCAAATTTAATGGGTGCTATGGTGAATTTTCCGATATCTTTTGCAATGACGGTTAAATCCCAGGTTTTCTTCAGACTCCAGTTACCGTTTATCGAGCGCATGTTGGTGCTTTGACTACTGCTTAATATATCAAAGTTCTGGTAAATCGGTGAAAAGTCCGGGGCATCATCAACGCTGCTGTCTGCTTCATAGATCAGGTGGAATGAATCATCCAGCGCGACCGGGTTGCGGCTGGTTGTCACCGTAATATTGGCTGCCTGTGCAGACGCGCCGATGAGTACGCTAAACAGTAATAGCGTGTTAACGATACTTATTATGGCCGTCTTTATAGACAGGGGTTTCTTTGCTCGGTCAGTGATTACCATGGTTGTTCGTCGTCGTTTTGATTGGGTACTTGTTGATATTGATAATAAAACTTGCGTCTTAATAGACCGCCAGGATCGTCAGGAATTCGTTTTAACCATTGTTCGGTGGCTTTTTCGTCTTCGCTAATCGACGCTTCCATCGGGTTTACCTCTATTTCTGCCGGTTTTTCTTCGCCTTCTTTATTCTGAATTTCATTATTTTCGCTGTCGCTGTTTTCATCGTCGCTGTTTTTGTCATCCTTGTTCTGCTGCTTTTGCTGTTGCTCGTACTGTTGCTGTTCTTCCTGTTGTTTTTTCTTTTCAGCTTCGGCATCGCGTTGTTTTAGATTCTCTTCTTCTGCCTGCTGCTGTTGCTCAGTCTCGGAAGCGGGCTGTTGATTTTGATCTGACTGCTGTTTGTCTGTCTCTGGCTGTGAGGATTGCTCTTCGGATGATTTGCCCTTTTGTTGATCATTCTGCGCTTGCTCGTTCTGCTGCTGATCGCCTTGCTGTTCACTATCCTGATCAGACGGTTGCTGTTCGGATTGCTGTTCGTCGGCTTGTTGCTGATCCTGTTGCTGATCGTTCTGCTGCTGATTTTCCTGCGCCTGGTTTTTTTGCTGTTGCAGCGTGTTTTTTACCTGTTCGAGATTGTAAATCGCATCATCATTGCTGTCATCAAGCTCGATAGCTTTTTCATAAGCCTTGATCGCCTCCTGGTATTTCCCAAGTTTGGCCAGAGCATTACCTTTGTTATAAAAACCATCGCTGCTTTGCGTGTCTTTTAGTGTTTCTACAGCGGCTTCAAAATTGCCATTGCGGTAATAAGCGCTGGCTTTCCATTCTTTTTTTCTGAATTGTCTCGCAGCGTTTTCATTGTCGCCGGCATTGAATGCTTTCATTGCTTTCTGATCAGGGCTGGACCATAAATGTTTGCTGTCAAAGATACGCGGCATTTATCGGCTCGCTCACGGTGTCGGCGTGCGCGGGTTGAGCTAGCGGTAAGATAAACAGCAGGGAAAAAGGCAGCGCGGCAGCAAGCCAGCCTTTTCTTGCCCATAAGGCGGCGAAAAATAATAACGGTAATAATAACCAATGGCCTTCTTCCTGCCACAGGTCAGCATTCAAATCGTTTGTCTTGTTATCCTGTTCTCTGTGCTGAGATATTTCGGCGGATTGAAATAAACGGCTTAATTTATTGATATCACTGTCGTCAGCCGATAGCGAACTGTATAAACCACCGCCGCTTAATGCATAAGTCTGTAACTTGTCTGCCTGTAATTTTGCAATAACAATCGCGCCGTCACTGTCCTGTAAAAAACCACCACCAAGAGACTCCGCCAGTGGTATCGGGCCGCCATCTTTTGTGCCTATGCCCAGTATGGATAAACGATGACCCTGTGAAACAACTTTTTTAATGGCGCTTTCATCTCGCTGATGAATGCCATCGGTGATGACCAGTATGTCGCCCTTGACAACACCCGCCTGAGTGAGCAATGAAAATGTTTTGCTTAATGCATTGGGCAGGTTGCTGCCTTGCGCTGGCATCATGTCCGTTTCCAGTGACGGTACCAGGTTTGCTATCGTGATATTGTCATCGGTCAGTGGCGTTACCACAAACGCATCAGCAGCGTAAACAATCAGCGCGGTCTGCCCGGTCTTTCTTGTTTTTAATAAATCCAGTAGTTTGAGCTTGCTACGTGATAAACGTGAAGGTTTAATATCAGATGCATTCATTGATTGTGATAAATCGAAGAGTACAACCAGCGATGACTGTTCTCTATAAACAGGCTGCGCTAATTTTTTATAAACCGGACCAGCAAGTGCAGTGATGCACAAACTGGCAGCAATAAAAGTCAGCAACAAGGGATAACGGCGTTGCTTGCCCTGTGTATTGCTTAAAACAAAAGGCATTAATTGTGTGTCCACAACTGGCAGCCAGTTCCTGTTATCCGATGTTGTTTTGTAGCAGAGCAAGAGATATAACAATAGCGGGATGAAGGCATAAAACCAGTCTGCACGAATAAAGTGAAGGCTGTGCATAATGATTGATGTTTCAGCGAGCAGGGCATTGAGTGTTTCGTTCATGAGGTTTTCCTGTCCTCTGCACCGGGCTCTTTGCCTTTGCTGCTGGCATAGGAAAAAGGTGGCCGGTATAAAAACAGCGCGAGCAAAACGGCAAAGAGAAAACTGGCTGCTAACGGGATATAAAATAATGTTTTTATCGGGCGATAACTTTTTACGTCTTTTTCTACGGGTTCAAGCTCATCAAGCAGTTCATAAATTTTTTGTAAATCGCTGGTGTTATAAGCGCGAAAATATCGGCCGCCGGTTATTTTTGCAACCTCACGTAATGTCTGTTCATCCAGTTCTCGTGACTCACGGTTACCAATACCGATGGTATGTATTTTCAGGCCTTTCTTGGCAGCAAGTTCAGCAGCTTTTAGCGGTGAAATTTCACCCCGATTACTGACACCATCGGTTAATAGTATTAATACACGGTCTTCACTGATGTTTCGTTGAATATTGCCCGAGACTGAATTTTTTTTTCGCTTGTCCGAGTCCTGCTTTGACAGCCGTTTAACGGCAAGGCCAATAGCATCACCAATCGCTGTCGCCTGGCCGGCGAGTCCGGTAACCGCTTCCTGTAATAATATGTTTACCGTGGTTCGGTCAAAGGTGAGAGGGGATTGCACATAAGCCTGGTCACCAAACAGTATTAAGCCGATACGGTCACCAATACGTTTCTCGATAAAGGCGCTGGCAACGGCTTTCGTTGCGGTAATTCTGCTGACAGATCGCATGTTATGACGAATCGGAAGGTCCATGCTTTTTGAAATATCAATCGCCATCATTAAATCGCGGCCACTGACCGGCAGTTCAACAGGTTCGCCTGTCCATTGTGGCCTTGCTGCTGCAATAACCAGGCACAGCCAGGCCAGGCTGTATAACAGCAGAGGCCAGCGTGATTTTTTGTTTATATAGGAAAAATGATGGCCAACTTGATAATCCGATAAATTAGGCACACGAAGCGCCGCATCATTGGTTTTTTTTGCGCGCGGTAAAACCAGCCGTAACAGAAAAGGCAGCGGCAATACGGCAAATGCCCATGGCCATAATAGCGTAATCATCGCTAGCGACATCATCTTGAGGCTGTCCGCTTAATACGCTGAACGCGTTTTCTGCTATGTGCTGTCATTAACCATGATGCGCATAAATCAAGTAATTTCCCGGCATCAAAATCCAGTTCGCTCTCTGCCGGTAAATAAGGCGCGCTGAGTAATATTTTCCCGCTATCACTTTGAAACCGGTTATTCGCCGGGGTTTTGTCAGTGCTTACGTTGTGGCTGTCATCAAGCCAGCGCAGCCAGCTTTCTCCGGTCAACCCTGCAATGTTGGCCGTCGGGTAATAGCTTATGCTAGCGCGGCGCAATAAGATGGATAATGATTTTGCTAATTGTGATTTGTTGCGTGTTTCTTTAAATTGTTGTTTGATCTGATTGAGCTCGGCAGCGATATCCCTTTTAAGTTGCCTGCGCTGATATATTTTTCTTGTGATTAAGGCAGCGAAAATAATAAATAGCAGCGTTGCAAAAACAATCCACCAGCCGGGTGCTACAGGCCACCATGATATTGGCTCGGGCAGGTGTATGTCCCTTAACTCTACCGCCTGCTGTATTGGAGCGTTTTCTGTCTGCATCACAATGCTTTACTTTGCTGAGCGAAACTGGGTTTTGTTATCTGTTTGTATACCTAAACCACTGATTAGTTTGTTCAGTGCGTTGTCGCTGGTAGATACTTGAATTAAATGCATACGATTTTTTCGGCAAAATTTTTGCAGATGGCTGTTCTGCTCTAAATAATGCTGATGATATTCTTTTCTTGTTGTTATGCTTGAAGTCTGTATTTGCAGTTCGTTTGTACCGTCTGTTAATTTATAGCTGCCGGAAGAGGGCAGCTCGACTTCAATTGGATCGCTTATTTTAATTAAAACAATATCATTGTGTCGCGCGATATTGGCAAGATGCGAGTATGACTTTTCGTCCATATCGCGAAAATCGCTGAGCATAAAAATTAAACTTCCTGGATGTGTAACTTTTCTTAATCTTGCAATTGCTGAGGCCATGTTTCGTTTTAAAGCGGATTGAGCCTGGCTGGATTTAGCATGGGCTGGCGCTGATTTCCAGGCATGATGTTTTGTCGCGCGCCCAATAAAATCGAGTACCGCTGTTTTACCGCGACGAGGTTTTATTTCCTGGTGTTCGTCAGCGGAAAAAATCAGGCCGCCAACGCGGTCATTATTTTTTGCTGCGCTCCAGGCAATCAATGTGGCGATTTCAGTTGCTACAACGGATTTAAATTTATTTCGTGTGGCAAACATCATTGAAGTATTGAGGTCCAGCCAGAGCAGCACAGGTCTTTCACGTTCCTCACGAAACACTTTGCAGTGTGCAGTGCCTGTGCGCGCAGTTACACGCCAGTCCATGTTACGAATATCGTCACCGGCCTGGTAAATGCGCGACTCATCAAATTCCATGCCGCGTCCTTTGAACGATGAGACATAGGCGCCACCCTGTTTTGCATGAATTTTGCTGTTATTTAACGGGATCTGGTTGGCTTGCAGGCGAAGCTGAATTAATGATTGCGGGCTAATCCAGGTAATGCCTTCTGCGTTTTTGTGATTCATGTTTTTATTGAGTTCGCAGATGACCACAGATAAAAGCACAATGAAATCATCACTGTTTGTGTTATTAATCTGCGTTCATCTGCATTGCCTGTATCGGCATGGCTAAGGGATGTGAGCAGGGATGCGGAAGCTTTCATCAGTGAATAGACTATTATGGTTTTTTTAAGGTACGGCTACTCTGGTAATCAGTTCCTGAATAAAACTGTCCGGGGTTACGCCATCGGCTTCTGCTTCGTAACTTAAAATGACGCGGTGGCGCAGTACATCAAAGGCAATGGCCTGAATGTCATCCGGGCTGACAAAATCACGCTGATCTATCCAGGCATGTGCGCGAGCGCAGCGGTCGAGTGCGATGGTTGCGCGAGGGCTTGCACCGTATAACATCCAGTTGGCAAGGTCATCACCATAGGCAGCCGGGTTGCGAGTAGCGAGAACCAGCTGCAATAAATACTCTTCAAGATCATCTGCCATGTGAATATCAAGCACTTCATTGCGCGCATCAAAAATGCTTTGCTGGCTGATTTTTTTAACTTCAACACCGGCTTCAGCGGTAAAATTATTAGCTTGCTGTTTGGCTTCCTTGCGTGCCAGCTGCAAAATTTGTTTTTCGGCAGAGGTTTCTGGGTAACCGATGCTGACATGCATAAGAAAACGGTCAAGCTGTGCTTCTGGCAGCGGATAGGTGCCTTCCTGTTCGATCGGGTTTTGTGTTGCCATCACCATAAACAAATCAGGTAAAGCATAGGTGACCTTGCCAACGGTGATCTGGCGTTCCGCCATGGCCTCTAATAAAGCCGACTGCACTTTTGCCGGTGCTCGGTTAATTTCATCGGCTAAAACCAGGTTATGAAACAAGGGGCCCTGTTGAAAAAGGAAAGAACCGTCCTGCGGGCGATAGACTTCAGTACCGGTTAAATCGGCAGGCAGCAAGTCGGGCGTAAACTGGATGCGGTGAAAATTGCTTTCAATGCCATCGCTTAAAATCTTGATGGCTTTGGTTTTTGCCAGACCCGGTGCGCCCTCCACCAGTAAATGGCCATCGGCTAGCAGTGCGATTAACAGGCGGTCAATGAGTCTATCCTGACCAATAATGTGATTCTGTACGTGTTGTTTGAGACTGAGTATCGCTTTCAGATTTGACATATTGATATCTATTTTATTTTTA
>CAVYHC010000056.1:0-69593 GCA_963768125.1 uncultured Gammaproteobacteria bacterium | reverse complement strand
TTCGCTCCGACGGCCAGTACCTGCTGTTTTAATTTGGATTTGTCATGCATGCAAAAGCGCCGGCCGGAAGCAGGCTTTTGCGGGACAGATCTGCATAGACCGAGTCGAATTCGGTCTCCAGGCGATCCATCGGCAGCTGGCGGAATGAACCATTTAACTGGGCACTCAACCAGTTTTGCACCGGAGCGGTACGGATTTCAAAATCGATGGGAAATTGAGACGATAGGGGCTCATCCGCCATCTCAGCCAGTTCGGCTGTTGGATCGGCCTGTTCACCGATTCCCAGGTGATATCGCCCGACCACGTCGACCGGATCCAGCAGAAAGCGCCGCAGCAGGCCGATGGTCATGGAGACGGCTTCGGCGGGTTCGTGGTCCGCTAAAGGGGTCGGCAATGTAAAATCCGGGCGGTACCGGTCAGCGGTCTTCAGATCTGAAGATGTCGCCTGGTCAAAATGCATGCCACCGTCCACTGCGGCGGTAGCAGTTGAGCCGCTGGGCCTGCACTGCCGTTGACCATCACATCCGACCAGTCGTTAATTGCATCCGGTGCAAGGTAAGCCGGGCTGTCAGCCTTGATGGGGATCTGGCTGAAACGGAAGGATTGTCCACCCAACCAAAAATCACACCGTCAATGCAGACTTCGTGAGTCTTGAGTTCGCTCAGAGTGCACAAGCGTTCCTGCGTCATGATAGTTTGCTCGGGTGCAGCAGCGTCATCTTCGCCATCCAGCACGGGCTTGTGGCGCTGGCGCAGAGTATCGGCATCTGGTGGCATTGTTGCTTGTTGATTCTTCCGCATTGGCGTTTGGTAAGAATATCGGTAAGTTACCCTTAGCTGTCAAAAGTTCTCCTGGCTTCCTTGTCAACCGAATATTGATGCCCTACATCTTAGAAGCAGTGACCATGGTCGATGAAGGTATTGCCCCCGAGGTCATCGACAAAGCCGCAACGGATTATGGCATGCCAATGGGACCGATTGAATTAGCCGATACCGTTGGCCTGGATATTTGTAAATCGGTGGCGAATATTTTATCTGAGGCACTGGGTATGCCCTTACCTGATAACTTGAAACAGCTTTCAGACAAAAAGCTGGGTAAAAAATCCGGTGAAGGTTTTTATAAGTACAAAAACAATAAACCGCTTAAAAACAAAAACGCATCATACCCTAACCCCCAGGAAGTTCAGGACAGACTGGTTCTTCGCCTGCTTAATGAAGCAGCTGCCTGCCTGCGTGAAGGTATTGTAGACAATCAGGATTTAATTGATGCCGGGGTTATTTTCGGAACCGGGTTTGCGCCTTTTAGAGGCGGACCGCTGGAATATATAAAAAGCACAGGTGCTGAAAAGTTAAGTGAGACACTGGCGACATTAAAAACAAAATTCGGCGATCGTTTTGAAAAAGATGCCGGCTGGAATGATTTACACTAGTTAATTCTTTGCAGATACGCGTAGTATTTTAAGATTAAAAAACTTTTTTCCGCGAAGGACGCAAAGGACGCAAAGGTTTAAAAACATAAATATCTAATTCAGTACAGAGTGCGCTGTGCGCACGGCGCACCCTACTGTTATCCTCAACGACATGCTTAGATGGTCACTAATAAATAGTTTTCTCTGTGTAAAAACCACAAAATGTTTTGTTTTCTTCGCGCCCTTGGCGTCCTTTGCGGATAATAATGTTCTGCCTTTCAGACTAATAAGAAATCAGTCCGCGAAGGACGCGAAAGACGCGAAGGTTTAAAAACATAACTATCTGATTTATTGTAGGGTGCGCCGTGCGCACCATGAGGATGCATCTGTGCTTATATAACGGTGCGCGCGGCGCACCCTACTATCATCCTGAACGACATGCTTAGATGGTCACTCTAAGAGGGCCACTGATAAATTATTTTTTCTGTATAAAAAACTCAAGATGTTTTGTTTTCTTCGCGTAATTTGCGTGCTTCGCGGACTAATTTTTTGCTTAGTCATGGTGCCGCAGTGTAGCCTATGGTTTTTTTATGTTGAATAGTCGGTAGAAGTTATCTTTTGTTATTTCTGCAATATGTTCAACACTGGTATTTCTGATTTCGGCGAGTGTTTCTGCAACATGTTTCACGTAGGCCGGTTGGTTTTGTTTGCCGCGGTGCGGGATCGGCGCCAGGTAGGGTGAATCGGTTTCTATTAGTAAGCGGTCATCCGGAATATTTTTTGCAATTTTACGTAAAACATCCGCATTTCTAAAAGTCACGATACCTGAAATAGAAATCATAAAGCCTATTTCCATGGCCTGGTTGGCAAAATCCTGTGTTTCTGTAAAACAATGGATAACACCGCCGCATTGTTCAGCATTTTCTTCATGCAAGATGCTCAGGGTATCTTCAGCGGCATCACGCGTATGGATGATAACGGGTTTGTTAAGCTGATTTGCTACCTGCAGGTGCGCGCGAAAACGCTGACGTTGCCATTCCGGGTTATCTTTATGGTAATAATAATCCAGCCCGGTTTCACCAATAGCGACCACTTTTTCATCACTGGCAAGTTCAGTTAAATAGTCAACGGAAAATTCATCGCTTTGGTCCGCCATCGGATGCATACCGGCAGACACGGAAATGTCGGGATACGGCCGTACCTTTTCCAGCATTTCGGGGTATTTTTTTAGGTTGATGGAGACACATAACATGTGCTCTACAGCAGCGTTATGTGAATGTTGTATTAAGTTGTCAAAATTATTGTCGAACTCGGACAGATCAATGCAGTCGAGATGACAGTGGGAATCTACTAACACCGTGTCAGGTGCTACATGGTGTGTGTAATACGATCAGACTTTAATGCCCCGGCGAGGTGAGTTTCAATTTTTCCGCGGGTGGCACCTTTATCCTGTGGTGCAAACTGGACACCGACGCCATGCGCGCGATTACCTTGCGCCCCTTTTGGTGTCATCCAGATGATTTTTCCAGCGACGGGCAAACGTTCGCCATCGTCCATTAGTGATAACAGCATAAAAACTTCATCGCCCAGGCTGTAGGATTTGTTGGTCGGGATAAACAGACCGCCATTTTTAACGTAAGGCATAAACGACGCGTATAAAGAAGATTTGTCTTTGATGCTGAGTGACAGCATTCCAGGTCGTGCGGCTTGAGCACTCATAGTTTGTACCACGCTTGTATAAGGTTATAAATTGTCCCAAGATAATAGCAGATTTTCCCATAATAGCTGCTCATTGAGTGCAATTGGGCTGTGTAAAATGTTGAAATTTAACTGGTCATAAAAACGAAATAAACGTCGTGGCTGCACTTTTTTAGCCAGTGCCTGCAACTTAAGGCGATACAGCTCGTTGGTAATAACGGTATCAGGGCCACAAGTCAGTATCCGGGTTAAATCCGATGCCCAGCTCAACATGCCTTCCAGTGTCTGGATTTTGCCAAATTTCACCAGTTTTGCCGCGTATTCCAGGGAGTTTTTTCCTGAAATGCTGGCCGTCATGGCTTCTGAAAGTGTCTGATAAAACTCAACCTGGTCCAGCTGCTGTAATGCGGCTAACGGTGAACCGTGTGCCTGCCTTAACGCCTGCTGCAACTGATCCGCCGAAAGACCCTGTGCTGCTTCATTCTGTTTTATCCAGTCTAAAGACTGATTGTCATCCGGTTCACTAAAACGCAGTGTCTGGCAACGACTGCGAATGGTTGCGGGTAAGCGATGCGGTCTTGAGGTTACCAGAATAATGAGCACATTCTGCCCTGGTTCTTCCAGTGTTTTGAGCAGGCTGTTTGCTGCTGACGTGTTCATTTGTTCCGCATGATTAATAATAGCCACACGATAACCGCCGAACTGGCTGGTCTGGTTCAGTTTTTCGCATAATGCACGAATAGCATCAATTTTTATGCTTAGTACCGGGTTTTTACTGGTAGATTTTGGCGGTGGCGTTGGCTCAAGGTAATGCAGATCGGGGTGTGTATTAACCGCCAATAGCTGGCAGGCTTTGCACTGGCCGCATGCCTGAAGATCTGCCCCTGGCTGCTGGCACAAGACCGCATTGGCCATTGCAGAAGCAAAATCAGCTTTACCCAGGCCCTGGTTACCGTGTAATAACATGGCGTGCGGCAAACGCTCAGTTTTTAATAACTGATGTAACCTGCTGCCATTGTGTTTGTTGCCAGGGATAAATCATAACAGACGTTAATAGTTAATAGTGAACAACTCATCTTAAGTTTCCTAGTCTAATATTTCGTAATCGACTAACTTCTCTCGAATTTGCTGCTGTACCTCGGCTAACTCCAGTGAGGCATCGACCAGGCAAATTCGATGCGGATAATGTTCGCTCAGTTCAATATAAGTTTCACGAACACGCTGAAAGAAATCATCCTTTTCTTTTTCAATACGGTCTGGTTCACTTCTGTTGCCGGCACGGGCACGGCCGACTTCAACCGGTGCATCGAGAATAATGGTCAGATCGGGACGTAATTCTGCCTGAACCCATTCTTCAAGTTCACTGATTTTATCAACATCTAACTGACGACCGCCACCCTGATAAGCATATGTCGCCTCGGTAAAACGGTCACACAAAACGGTTTGATTGTTGTCCAGCGCAGGCAGAATAACTTTGTTTAAATGCTCCGCCCTGGCAGCAAACATCATCAATAACTCCGCGTCAGCACTCATATTGTCATCAGAGTGGCTTAATAACAGGCCACGCAATGCCTCACCCAGCTTAGTGCCGCCCGGCTCCCGGGTGACCACACAATCATGACCGCAGGCTTCCAGCAGCTCTTTTATATATCGAAGGTTACTGGTCTTACCAACGCCCTCAATGCCTTCAAGTGTAATAAATTTACTCATCGCTTAACTGCCGCCTGGTTACCGTTCACTTTTTCTTCCTCTGATACTGATCAACCGCTTTCTCATGGTCTGCCAGGTTAGTTGAAAACACATGACGTCCACTGCCGTCACTGTAAGCGACAAAATACAGGTATTCTGTTTTGTCCGGATGCAAGGTGGCATGAATTGCCTCTCTTGCCGGGTAATGCTATCGGTGTTGGCGGCAGGCCTTGACGGGTATAGGTATTATACGGTGTGTCTTTTCGTAAGTCCTTGAAACGAATGTTGCCATCATAATTTTCAATGCCATAAATAACCGTCGGGTCTGTCTGCAGGCGCATGTTTTTTCTCAGTCGATTGGTAAACAGGCCGGCGATTAATGGGCGCTCTTCGGCAATGGCCGTTTCTTTTTCTACTATCGATGCCATAATCAGCGCTTCATAAGATGATTTGTAGGGCAGGTTCTCTTCTCGCTGTAACCATTCTTGTTGCAGGATATTTTTCATTGCATCATAAGCACGGGTCAGCAACTCAGTATCCGTGACACCGCGTGAAACAGCATATGTATCGGGATAGAAACGCCCTTCTGGATGTTCTCCTTCGTGGCCCAGCTGTTTCATGATTTCTTCGTCAGAAAGATTTTCCAGCCGCAGGGTCACTACGGGGTTTTGCTGGATAATTTTCAGCGCCTGGCGAAAAGTTAAACCTTCGATCAGGGTAATATTGTATTCAATAATATCACCTGCTGCCATATTATCCAGCAGGCCAGCCAGCGTTAAGCCGGGAATCAGCCGGTACTCACCCGCCTGCAGCCGGGTTGCCTGCCGGGTAAACTTTCCCCAAAGCAGAAATTGCATTTTGTCATGCAGCAGATCTTTTTCAATCAGCTGGTTAGCCAGTGTACGGATGCTGGAGCCGCGGGTAAAAACAAGGGTATCCGGTTGCGTCAGATCGAGTTGTTTATGCATTGCTGAATAAGTTGTCGATGCATAATAAAGCGCAAGCAGCAGTACAACACTGGCAAGGGTAAACAGTGCGGGTAATGTTTTACTAAACAGTTTGAACATAATGGTCTGTTGTTGCTAATAATGTTTTAAATATGACATTGCTAATGTTTTGTTGCTGGTAAAGCGTCTTGCCTATTTTATTCACTGATTTCATACCGATCAAACTGTTTGAAATAAATATTTCGTGCATGCTTGCTAACTCATCAATCGTGAGATCGACAATGTTAACCCGGATTTTATTATTTTTCGCAGCATCAATGATCACATTACGCATGATGCCATTAACACCAGACAGTTTAAGGTCAGGGGTAAATATTTGATTGTCTTTAACGGCAAATAAATTACTCATGCAGCCTTCAATCACATGATGATTAGCATTGAGCATTAAACCGTCAATAATGTTTTTCGACTGGTCGCCGTGCCATTCGTTTCTTGCCAGTACATTTTCCAGGCGATTGAGGTGTTTGATGCCAGCCAAACCTTCATTGATAGAAACCTGCTGCTGACATAAATATAAATCGCCAGAGAGCAAGCTGCCTGAAAGCAATGAAGAATAGCTGGCGTTTAATGACGATAGCGAAACAATGCGATTTTCTTTAACCGCCGTTTGCCGAAACTGATAGCCTCGATCGCCTGCGCCACGGCTAACAATAATTTTTATTGCACATGTTTTGTGCTGTGAAATTTCATTATTCATTAACAGTTGCTTAATATCATTTAACAGCAGCTGCTCATGCGGACATTTCAGTTTTAATTGAGTAGCGGATTGCAGCAGACGCTGATAATGCTGTTGCCAGTAGTACAGCTGGTTATTGCTAAACAGTATTGTTTCAAATAAACCGTCACCATAATGAATAGCGCGGTCATTGACATTCAAATAGTCGGCTGACACGCCATTAATCAAATTGTGGATGCCGGTATTATTCATAACTAAATATTTTCAGCAAGCCCTTGGCCTTGGCCCGCGTTTCTTCAAGTTCTTTTTCGGCGACAGAATCACTGACAATGCCACCACCGGCTCTGAAGGTTATTTTATTGTGCTCTGTATTGTGCCCGGATCTGTCGCGAACCATGGTTCGTATCAAAATATTAAAATCCATGCTGCCGTCATTATTGATATAACCCAATGAGCCAGTGTAAGCCCCTCTCGCCTGTTGTTCCATTTCAGCCAGAATTTCTATACAGTGCACCTTGGGGCAGCCGGTAATGGTGCCACCAGGAAAGACGGCGCGTAAAACGTCAACCGGTGACTTATTCTGTTCCAGCTTACCGCGCACGTTTGAAACGATATGGTGCACGTGCTGCCAACTTTCTAAAACCATTAATTCATTAACTTCTATACTGCCCGGACGGCAAACCCTGCCCAGATCATTGCGTTCCAGGTCAATCAGCATGATATGTTCAGCCTGCTCTTTGGGATGCGCCAGCAATTCTTCTGCCAGTGCATTATCGCTTTGCCGATCACTATGCCTTGGCCGGGTACCCGCGATTGGCCTTGTTTCGACTATATCATTTTTTACAGAGACCAGCCGTTCCGGTGACGAACTGATGATGGTCATATTTTTCAAGCAGGCCATGGCAGCAAAAGATGAAGGATTCTGCCTTGATAAAGCACGAAATAAATCGCTATCTTCAACCTTATTTTTTAATGTTGCCTGCCACAGTCTGGACAAATTCGCCTGAAAAATATCGCCGTCAATAATGTATTTTCTGACTGTTTCAAACTGGGATAAATACGCTTGTTCGTCCGCTTCAATTAAACGGCTCAGTGCTATTTTATCCTGTCCAGGGTCGACCATAGATTCATTATTATTTTGCCTGTTCAGCTTTACAATAATATTTCTGTAATCCTGCTCAAGTTCATCAAGCAGATAGGCATACTGCGTTTCTGCAACGGCGATACACTGATTATTTTTCTTGTCGACGATGATCGCTGCCGGACAGCGTGCGGCCACTGCTAATGGCTGGCCATCAGGCAAGTCTGGCAGTGACAGGCAGGGCTCAATTTCCTGCGCCATTTCATAGGACAGATAAACAAACCAGCCACCGGTAAATGGCAACTCATCTTCATTTGAAGTGCCTGTTTTGTGTGTAACTTCATTTTTATCTTGCTGATAAAAATGTTCCAATGTTTGAAAAAAGCTGTCGTCAAGTGGTAACGCTTTATTTGTGCAATCGAGTGTTTTATCTGCATTAAGGCTCAGCACATATTGCGGACAGGCAATTAAAATGTCGTACTGCGTATTATTCTGCCGGCTGGCGCTACTGCGTAATAAATAAGGATATCGCTCGACATTGTATTGATTGAATAATGTCAGATCAGGAATTTTAGCTGAATCATCTTCAACAGAGCACTCTTCAACAGAGCCATGGCCTGGCGATGCACGACGAATAGCCTGAGTTGATAGCAACCGTGTTTTAAAGGACACGGAAAGTCTCGCTGAGTGTGTTAATGGGGCGGTGTCTTATAAAGCCAGCGCAGAAATAACCGCAGATAATAAAGCCTGAGTTAATACAGCTAATCCAGCTTTTTAAAAATGAGCGTTCCGTTGGTGCCGCCAAAACCAAATGAGTTTGATAATGCATGATCTATCTTCATTTCTCGTGCCGTGTTTGGAACATAATCCAGATCACAACCTTCGCCGGGATTGTCCAGGTTGATGGTTGGTGGAGCCAGTTGATCTTTAATCGCCATTACCGAAAACACGGCTTCAATACCACCGGCGGCACCCAGTAGATGCCCGGTCATTGATTTTGTTGAGCTGACTGCAACGTCATAAGCGTGATGGTCAAAGGCCATTTTGATGGCATTGCTTTCAGCAATATCACCTGCGGGTGTTGACGTACCATGGGCATTAACGTAATCAATATCTTCTGCATTAAGGCCAGCATCTTTTAATGCCAGTTTCATGCATTTACCTGCACCGCTGCCATCCTGAACCGGCATCGTCATGTGGTAGGCATCGCTGTTATAACCAAAACCGGCAACTTCAGCGTATATTTTTGCGCCACGTGCTTTGGCGTGTTCATACTCTTCCAGTACCAGCACACCTGCGCCATCACCAAGAACAAAACCATCACGATCGGCATCCCAGGGCCGGCTTGCAGCAGCAGGATCATCATTACGTGTCGATAAGGCCCTGGCAGCAGAAAAACCCGCGATGCCTAATGGTGATGAAGCCATTTCAGCGCCACCGGCGAACATGACATCGGCATCGCCGTAAGCAATAATTCTGGCAGACTCACCAATACTATGGGTACCGGTAGAACAGGCAGTAACAATAGCAATATTAGGCCCTTTTGCGCCATAACGAATTGAAAAGTTACCGGAGATCATATTAATGATTGAGCCGGGAACAAAAAAGGGTGAAATTTTACGCGGACCGCCACTGTCTAACTTTTCTTTGTTAACTTCAATCATCGGTAATCCGCCGATGCCTGAACCAATAGCAACACCGACTCTTTCGGCATTCTGTTCGGTAATCTCAAGACCTGAATCGTTTAACGCTTCATCCGCAGCAACCAGGCCATAATGGATAAAGGTATCCATTTTTTTAAGTTCTTTGGCAGGAATAATAGACGTTGCATCAAAACCTTTTACGGTGGCTGCAATTTTTGCCGGGAATTCGCTGGTATCAAATTTATCAATAGCAATAACACCGCTATTACCTGCAGTGATATTTTCCCATGACTGTTTTAAATTAAGACCAACCGGAGAAACAATACCAAGACCGGTGACTACTACGCGACGATTAGACAAATTTAGCCCCTTTAGTCATTACAAAATGCATTGTTATCCGGAAGCTACCATCTACAAAGCAACCACTATTGATCGTTATTACTAAAAACGGCAAGACTGCGAATGCAGCGTTGCCGTTAAAGTGAGTTTTAGCTAGAGTGCGCGTTTACGTAATCGATTGCTTGTTGAATCGTAGTAATTTTCTCAGCTTCTTCATCAGGAATTTCACACTCGAATTCTTCTTCCAGAGCCATAACCAGCTCTACAGTATCAAGTGAATCTGCACCGAGATCATCAACAAATGATGCGTCATTTGTTGCCTGTTCTTCTGTTGCACCTAATTGCTCAATGACTATTTTACGAACGCGTTCTTCAGATGTGCTCATCTATTTTTCCTCTAGTTTTGACCTTTAAATGGTAATCATCTACGGTCATATGAAAATTGATCCAGTCATACTAACTGGATTGGTAATTCGAGTTGCGCGGTATTCTAGTGAATTAAAGCAGTACTTGCCAGCTATATTCTACTTTTAATATTTGCGCAAAATAAATCAGTTTTATACATTTAAATCAATAACTTACAACAACTAGCTAATGTACCTTGTAGCAATATTGCTATATCATAATAAAAATAGTTAGTTATTTTTGACTATGGCATGTACATTCCGCCATTAACATGGAGGGTTTCACCCGTGATATAGGCCGCTGCAGGACTCGCCAGAAAACAGACCGCCGCCGCAATATCGGCAGGATCACCGAGGCGGTTGAGCGGAATTTGTCCGATTAAAGCCTGTTTTTGCTCTTCAGCCAGTTCTTTGGTCATATCGGTATCAATGAAACCCGGGGCAACACAATTGACGGTAATATTTCTCGAGCCGATTTCACGGGCTAATGATTTGCTAAAACCTAACATGCCGGCTTTTGTTGCAGAGTAATTGGTTTGCCCTGGATTACCGGTTAATCCAACGACAGATGCGATATTAATAATACGGCCTTTTCTCGCTTTCATCATACTGCGCACGACCGCTTTAGATAAGCGATAAATCGAGGTTAAGTTAGTCTCGATAATGTCACTCCACTGCTCTTCTTTCATCATCATTAATAAATTATCTTTAGTAATGCCTGCATTGTTAACCAGTATAGTCACTGCACCGAATTCATCATTAATCGCTTTCATTACTGCGGCGATAGAATCCGTATCTGTCACATTCAAACACATGCCTTTACCACCGGCTGAGGACAGGTAGGCTGAAATATTGTCTGCTCCGCTGTCTGATGTTGCGGTACCGATAACGGTTGCGCCTGCTGCTGCCAGTTGTTCAGCAATGGCTTTACCAATGCCACGACTGGCACCTGTCACCAGTGCAATTTCACCTTCTAATTCTTTACTCATTTTTATTTAAAACCTTTATTAACTTTAATCTTTAGCGGATGCAGTTTGTATTGATATGCTGATGACAGGCTTGCTGGTTAAACAGCATCAATCTTCTAATGACATTGTGTCGAGAAACTTTTGCATTGATGCCATGTTCTCAAGTGAATAGGTTTTCACATCACTATTGATGCGCCTTGTTAATCCACTCAGTACTCTGCCAGGGCCGCACTCAACAACCACATCTGCGCCATCTGTCACAATTTGTATGGTGTGCGTCCACTGTACCGGGTTATACAGTTGTTTGACCAGGGCTTCACGAATGGCATCGGGTTCATCATGTGATTTTGCGTCTACATTATGGATAACCTGTATGGTGGGCTGTTTAATGCTGACGTCTTTCAGGTAGACAGCCAGTTCATCCGCGGCTGTTTTCATTAATGAACTATGTGAAGGTACGCTCACCGGCAAAGGCAAGGCACGTTTCGCACCTTCTTCTAATAACCGTTCCATCGCTTTATTGACCGCTGCTGTAGTACCGGCGATAACCACCTGTCCCGGTGAATTAAAATTGACCGCTTCAACGGGCTGGCCAAGTTCACTGCTAACCTGTTCGCAAATTTGAATGATAGGATCGTCATTTAATCCTATAATCGCAGCCATCGCACCCTCACCTTCTGGCACGGCCGCCTGCATTAATTGTCCGCGTTTGGAAACCAGTTTAATGGCATCTTGAAAATCCATTGCTTCAGCAGCGACCAATGCGGCATACTCGCCCAGGCTGTGACCGGCAAAAACCATCGGCGTTATCATGCATTGCTGCGCCATGACTCGCATTACCGCAATGTCAGCTGCCAGCATAATCGGCTGCGTTATTTCAGTTTTGTTTAGTTTTTCTAACGGGCCGTTACAGACGATATCCCAGCAGTCATAACCCAGAACATCCGATGCCTGCTGGAAGGTTTCTTCTACTTGAGGCCATGTTTCAGCATAGTCGGACAACATGCCAATTGATTGTGATCCCTGACCAGGGAAAACAACAACTATATTCATACCTTCCATATTGTTTCACCTTTTTGTGGGCTTCTTATTTTGCATGAAGATTCTGCGTTTTAATCTGTTGTTACAGTATAGTCAAATAATAATCTATTTCAGGTCAAGTACATCCTGCATATCGTACAGACCGTTGCCCTTGTCTTCAAGCCATAATGCCGCCCTTATCGCGCCATTGGCAAAAGTCATTCGGCTGGAGGCTTTGTGTGTAATTTCTACACGTTCACCTATGCCAGCAAACATCACCGTGTGATCGCCCACAATATCACCTGCACGAATGGTTTCAAAACCAATGGTTTTTCGGTCGCGTTCTCCGCTAACACCTTCGCGGCCATAGACGGCGCAATCATTTAGATTGCGTCCTAATGCATCAGCGATAACTTCACCCATACGAAGGGCGGTACCTGATGGCGCATCCACTTTATGCCGATGATGCGCTTCTATGACTTCAATATCAACATCATCGCCTAACACACGTGAGGCGATATCCAGCAATTTAAAACACAGGTTAACACCAACGCTCATGTTTGGCGCAAACACAATAGCGATTGATTTTGAAGCTTCTTCTATTTTTTGTTTTTCAGCATCACTAAAACCTGTGGTACCAATGATGATGTTTTTACCAAGGCTTACACAGGTAGCAATATTTTGTAAGGTAACGTCAGGACGGGTGAAATCGATCAGGGTATGAAAGTCATCAGCGACAGCAGACAGCTGCGAGACCAGCTTTTTGTTTAATCTGCCAACACCGTTCATTTCGCCAGCGTCATGGCCAATAAAGGCACTGCCTTCATGTTCAATCGCCGCACCCAGCTGACAATTAGTATTTTCATAACAGGCCTGAATCAGGTGGCGCCCCATGCGACCAGCGGCACCGGTAACTGCAATATTTAACATTTAGTACTCCGTCAAGGTTAACTGAATCCATCAATATAAGCTTGACGGAGCACTGGAACCTCAATGATTTTTATTATTTTTGTAGTTTGCCATTATATCGCATTTAAAAAAACATAATATTTGCCGCGAAGTGCCCGAACAGGGAGAAGAACGCAAAAAATTTTATCCGCAGATGGACACAGATTAACGCAGATAAAAACAACATATTTGTCATATAGAAGGAACAATCCTTTTTATAACAGCAACAAACCGTAGGGTGCGCACGGCTCACCCTACAATAATTCAGATATTTATGTTTTTAAACCTTTTGCGTCTTTTGCGTCCTTCGCGGACTAATTTTTTATTAGTCTGAAAGGAAGAACATTATTATCCGCAAAGAACGCGAAGGGCGCGAAGAAAACAAACTATCTTGAATTCAAAAAAGTTGTTTTTATCTGCGTTGCCTACAGGACGTAGGTAAGGGGCGTGAGCAGGATGCGGAAGCTTTCATTTGCGTTCATTTGCGGATAAAAAATATTTGCGTTGTTTGCGTTGTTCACGACATTCGCGGTAAATTACGCTTTTAAATCATCAAAAAATGTTTTCACACGATCGCCCCATGAAGCGTGTTTTGGACTGTGCTGCTTACTACTTTCCTTAATTGATTTTTCAAATTCTTTAATTAAATCTTTTTGTTTATTGCTTAGTTTTACCGGTGTTTCAACATGAACACGACATAACAGGTCGCCTGTCATTCCGCCTCTTACTGGCTTAACGCCTTTGCTACGCATACGGAATAATTTACCGGTCTGTGTTTCAGCAGGGATTTTCAGCCGAATCTTGCCATTAAGTGTTGGTACTTCTATTTCACCGCCCAATGCAGCGGTACCAATTGAAATCGGCATTTCACAGCGCAGGTCATTATCATCACGAGTGAAGATATCATGCGGTTTAACGTGCATCTGCACATATAAGTCACCGCTTGGTGCGCCGTGCTCACCGGCCTCACCTTCATTTGCCAGGCGAATTCTATCGCCGGTATCAACACCAGCCGGTACTTTAACCGAAAGTGTTTTCTGTTCCTGTTTACGGCCCTGGCCATGGCAGTCCGGGCACGGATCGCTGATCATCTGGCCTTTACCGCGACACTGCGGACAGGTTTGCTGCACTGCGAAAAAACCCTGTTGCATCCGCACCTGGCCGGCACCGCCACAGGTGGTACAGGTTGTTGCCGAAGTGCCTGCTTTTGCGCCGCTGCCAGAACAGGTTTCACAATGAATTAAGGTGGGTACACGAATTTTAACTTCGGTGCCAAAAACGGCTTCTTCTAAGGTTAGTTCAAGATTATATTGAAGATCGGAACCTCGTTGTGCACGATGACCACCGCCACGACGGCCGCCGCCACCAAAAATGTCACCAAAGACATCACCAAAGATATCTTCAAAACCACCGGCACCGGGTCGTCCGCCCATTGAAGGGTCAACACCGGCATGACCATACTGGTCATAAGCGGCCCGTTTTTTAGCATCCGATAACACTTCATGTGCTTCTTTAGCTTCTTTGAATTTTGCTTCGGATTCTTCAGAATCATCGGTATTACGATCAGGGTGGTGTTTCATTGCCAGGCGGCGATACGCCTTTTTTAAATCTGCATCGCTGGCATCTCGTGATACACCTAAGGTTTCATAATAATCTGGTTTTGCCATAATCGTCTATTTTCTTATTCTTCAGTAAATCTATATTTACAACTTAAACAAATCAACCGCAGGCACAGAGTAATAAACTTTTGTTTGCCGCGAACAACGCAAAGAACGCAAAGAAAAGCTTTATTTTGCTTTTACATTTGCGCACTTTGCGTCCTTTTCGGCTAAAAGTTTTTCCTTAGCAACGCTGCGGTTAAGCTTGGACTTACTGATTCCCTGTATTAAAAGAATCAGCCGATATTACTTGTCGTCTTTGCCTTCTTTAACTTCTTCAAACTCGGCATCGACAACATCATCGTCAGCCGCTGCACCTTCAGTTTGCTCAGCACCCGGCTGCGCGCCTTCCTGTGCCTGTTCGGCATAAGCTTTTTCTGCAATCTTGCCAGCCACTTCAGTTAACGCTGCGGTCTTCGCTTCAATGGCGTCTTTATCATCGCCTTCTAATGCTGTTTTCAATTCAGCAATGGCTGCTTCAGCCGCTGTTTTTTCACCAGCTTCCACTTTATCACCCAGATCTTTAATTGATTTTTCAGTGGAGTGAATCATATTTTCTGCTGAATTTTTAGTCTCTACCAGTGCACGTGCTTCTTTATCTTCATCAGCATGTGCTTCAGCGTCCTTAATCATTTGATCAACTTCTGTATCAGAAAGACCACTGGATGCTTTAATGACGATTGACTGCTCTTTATTGGTTGCCTTGTCTTTCGCTGATACATTCAAAATACCGTTTGCATCAATATCGAATGACACTTCAATTTGTGGCACACCGCGTGGCGCAGACGGGATATCAGCCAGATCGAAACGACCTAATGATTTATTACCTGCTGCCATTTCTCGTTCACCCTGTAACACGTGAACAGTAACCGCATGCTGGTTGTCATCTGCTGTAGAGAAAGTCTGTGATGCTTTGGTTGGGATAGTAGTGTTTTTCTCAACCAGTTTGGTCATTACACCACCCATGGTTTCAATACCCAGCGACAGTGGTGTTACGTCAAGCAACAGAATGTCGTTTACATCACCACCCAGATACACCACCTTGAATTGCCGCACCAATGGCTACCGCTTCATCAGGGTTTACATCTTTACGTGGCTCTTTACCAAAGAAGTTTTTCACTTCTTCCTGAACCTTAGGCATACGGGTTTGACCACCCACTAAAATAACATCATCGATGTCACTGGCAGAAAGACCTGAATCTTTAAGCGCCTGTTTGCATGGCCCAATAGTACGTGCAATTAATTCACCAACCAGGCTTTCCAGCTTGGCGCGTGATAATTTAACATTTAAATGTTTAGGGCCAGAGGCATCTGCAGTAATGTATGGCAGGTTGACATCAGTTGACTGTGTTGAAGACAGTTCGATTTTTGCTTTCTCAGCCGCTTCTTTCAAACGCTGCAGTGCTAATGGATCGTTATGCAGGTTAATGCCTGTGTCTTTTTCAAATTCATCAGACAGATAATCGATTAAACGGGTATCAAAGTCTTCACCACCAAGGAATGTATCACCGTTGGTTGCCAGTACTTCAAACTGATGCTCACCATCAATTTCAGCAATTTCAATAATTGATACGTCGAAAGTACCGCCACCAAGGTCATAAACCACGATTTTAGAATCACCACGGTTTTTATCCATGCCGTAAGCCAGTGCAGCAGCGGTTGGCTCATTGATAATACGTTTTACATCAAGACCGGCAATACGACCGGCATCTTTTGTCGCCTGGCGCTGAGAGTCATTGAAGTAAGCAGGCACAGTAATAACCGCCTCAGTCACTTCATGACCCAGGTATTCTTCGGCAGTTTTTTTCATTTTTTGAAGAATACGTGCAGAAACTTCGGGGGATGCCATCTTTTTACCCTTGGCTTCTACCCAGGCATCACCATTGTCGGCTTTTACGATTTTGTAAGGCACCAGTTTGATGTCGCGCTGTACAACTTCTTCGTCAAAACGACGACCGATTAAACGCTTCACCGCGAAGATGGTGTCTTGCGGATTGGTTACTGCCTGACGTTTTGCAGGTGAACCCACAATGACTTCGTCATCGGTAAATGCAACGACTGAAGGCGTGGTACGTTCGCCCTCTGCATTTTCAATAACTTTAACTGAATCACCGTCCATAACGGCAACACAAGAGTTTGTTGTACCTAAGTCTATACCTATAATTTTAGCCATTGCTGGTCTCCAATAATTTTCAAAATTCTATAAATCGACTGCTCTACTATGCTTCAGCAGCAGTAATATTCGTTGTTAGCTTTTATATGGGGCTGTTTTTAATAAATCCAAGTAAAAAACCAGCCAAATACCTAATAAATCTCATGTTTTAATTCTATTCATCCACCGCTTTGGAAACGATCACCATTGCCGGGCGAATTAATCGCTCATTTAGTGCGTAACCCTTCTGCAATACTGTTATTACCGTATTAGGCTCAACATCAGCAACCGGCTGCATGGTCATGGCCTGGTGCACAGTGGCATCGAATTTTTCATTGAGCGGATCAATTTCTTCTATACCGAGTTTTTCCATCATTTTGGCCATTATGTCCATGGTCATTTTCATGCCATCACGCAAACTCTCGGCACTGGCGTCTTCTGCCGCAAGCCCCATACCCATTGCGTCTAATACCGGCAATAGTTCGTTAACAAATTTTTCAATACCGTACTTGTGTGCATTTTGCACATCTTTGACATTACGGCGGCGCAGGTTATCAATTTCAGCTTTGGCACGAAGATACTGGTCCCAGTTTTCAGTTGCTTTTGCCTGTGCGTATTCCAGCTGTGATTCCAGGCTGTCGGCGTTTTTCTCGGGTGATTCCAGTTGTGACTCTGTGGTTTCATCTTCTACGGCGGCATTGTCTACGGTTTCTTTTTCTACAGTTTCATCATTTTCTTGCTTATGTGCTGACATGCGATATCTCTTTCTACAATATTTAATTTGTTGGATAAAAGTGTTTTATTGAGGCTCTTATGGTGCCAAGTTGAGCCAATTCAAGGATAAAGTGTGGTTTTTTTAACTTTCCTGTTAAATAGTCGGCTTCAGCGCATCACCGAGTAATTTAGCCGTGACATCAACAACAGGAATAATATGGTGGTAATTCATCCGCGCCGGTCCGATAACACCCAATACACCAAGCGCTTTACCTGCGACAGAATAAGGGGCGGTAATGATGCTGCAGTCCCCCAGACCTTCGAAACCGGCTTCATGGCCAATAAAAATTTTCACCCCTTCACTATGGACACAGCGATCAAATAAGCCCAGCATTTCACGCTTTCTGTCAAATATTTCAAACAGATGCTGTAATTGCAGCCGGTCGGTAGCTTGCCGCTATAACGCACCAGATTGGTTTCACCCTGAACGATATATTCCGGTTCGATGCTATTTTCATCAAACAGGGCTTTATCGGCAACTTCAACGGCAGTTTTCATCACCGTATCGACGTCCTGCCGGCTACGGTCCAGGTCTTTCAGCAAATTGGCTCTAATTGCATGCACATCCTGACCGGTGAACTGCTGATTTAGATAGTTAGCCGCGTGTTGCAGTTCATCAGCGCTGTATTCCCGGTCAACGTGCAATACCTTGTTCTGCACATCTTTTTCATTGGTCACCATAATGGCCAGAATGCGTTTATCAGGCAGCGGTAAAAATTCAAGGTGACGTAATTTCGCATGCGTTTGCTTTGGCACACGTGACGATACCGGCCATTTGTGTCATCTCAGAGACCAGTTGCGAAGCCTGATTGACTAACTCATTGACCTCCATATCAGGGTCAAGCTGCTGTTGTAAGCGATGGATGAGCTTTTCTTCAATTGGCTTTATTTCAAGCAGGCTATCGACAAACAGACGCAGGCCCTGTTCAGTTGGTATGCGCCCTGCCGAGGTATGCGGCGCAATAACCAGTCCGTTTTTCTCCAACCCGGACATCACATTACGGATAGTCGCTGAGCTGATATCGAGACCGGCATCCTGTGCCAGCTGCCTGGAACCGACTGGCTGACCGTCATGGATATAACTGGCCACTAATTGCTTAAGCAAAATAGCGGCGCGTTCAGTGAGTACGATTGGTTTATTCAAAATAATATAGTGTTAATCAGTGTTAGCACTCTATGATTTCGAGTGCCAAAATCAGAATTATGGTAGCAAAGTCCCTGATGGTCAAGAAAAAAAACAAAAGCTTGCACCACAGGTAAGAACAAGCCACATTGCCGACGAAGGACGCAAAAAATTGCATCCACAGATGGACGCAGTTGAACGCTCGATAAAGTACGATTCCTATGTTGTAATCGTGTACGAGTAAGTCGGAACAGAGTCTTGATGGCCTAATATATTATACAGATTGTACGGAGTGCGCCGTGCGCACCATGACCAGCTATTGTGTGACTATTCCGGTGCGCGCGGCGCACCCTACAATTAATGAATTACACATTTGCGTTTTAGACCTTTCGCGTCATTTGCGTCCTTCGCGGTAAAAAAGAAGTCTGTGCCTCTGTGGTTAAATTGCTTATAAAACATAATGAACAGTTAGCGTATAATGCGGTTTTTAAACATTAAAATCGCCTTTGCTGGAACCCATGACCGATACACTCAGCGCACGAATTCGTGAAATTCCGTATAACTACACTTCTTATTCTGACCGCGAAATTATTATTCGATTTCTCGGTGAAGAATGCTGGCAGATAGTAGAAAAACTGCGTGTTTCACGTCGTACCGGGCGTTCTGCGCGTATGCTATTCGAAGTTCTTGGCGATATGTGGGTTATCGAACGTAATCCTTTTGTTAAAGATGACTTGCTGAATAACCGTAAACGTCGAGAGGCATTAATCGACGCCTTAAAACACCGTTTGCAGCAGGTTGAGTTACGTGCGGATGGAAATACGGATGCATTGATCCTGCACAGCCATTGCTTAACAGCCGTGACCACGTTCCAGCAAAACTTAATCGCACAGATAGCGCTTCGTCAAAAAACAATAAAAGTTTTAACTAAAATCACCTCAAAAAATAATATTGATTTTAGCGGCCTGGCGCGAGTCGCTCATTCGACCGATGCCACCGACTGGCGTATTGCCATGCCTTTTGTTGTCATTAAACCGGATGCCGAGTTTGAAGTCGCCGCCATCGTTCGCGGCTGCATTGATTTGGGATTAACGATTATTCCACGCGGTGGCGGCACAGGTTATACCGGCGGGGCAATACCCTTGCATGCTAACACCGCGGTAATAAATACAGAGAAACTGGAAAATTTAAGCCAGATAATTCAAACCGAATTACCAAGCTCTGATGGCCAAATAACAGTGGTCAAACACCCGGTCGTAGAATGTGCGGCTGGTGTTATCACCCGTCGTGTTTCAGATTTGGCGGAGCAGCATGGTTACGCCTTCGCGGTTGACCCGACCTCACAGGATGCGTCCACTATCGGCGGCAACATTTCCATGAATGCCGGTGGCAAAAAAGCCGTTATCTGGGGAACCGCATTAGATAACCTGTTGTCATGGCGCATGGTGACGCCCGATGGCTTATGGATGGAAGTCGAACGGCTGGATCATAACATCGGCAAAATTCATGACCAGGATAAAGTCAGCTTTAAAATTACACGTTATCAAGCCGACGCTAAAACGGCGATTGGTGAAGCAGAACTACTACAGCTAAACGGACAGGATTTTCGAAAAGCCGGTTTAGGTAAAGATGTAACGGACAAATTTTTATCAGGTTTACCCGGTATTCAAAAAGAAGGCTGTGATGGCTTGATTACCTCCGGGCGTTTTTTATTACATAAAATGCCAGAGCACAAACGCACCATTTGCCTGGAATTTTTCGGCAGCGACATCGCACTGGCAGTACCTGCTGTTGTAGAAGTAAAACAATTGCTGGACAACAATAACAATGTTCTGCTTACCGGGCTGGAACATTTAGATGAGCGGTACATAAAAGCGGTTAAATACACAACCAAGGCATCCAGTACCAACGGCACGCATACCGGTCGACCTAAAATGGTTTTACTTGCCGATATTGCTGCTGATGATGAGGCGCAGGTTATTGCTGCAGCAGATGAAATTATTAGAGCCAGTAAAAAAAGAAATGCCCAGGGTTTTATTGCAGTTAGTCCTGAAGCGCGTCGTCGATTCTGGCTGGACCGTGCGAGAACAGCAGCCATTTCAGCACACACCAATGCTTTTAAAATAAATGAAGATGTCGTTATTCCGTTGCCTCGTTTAGCTGAATACAATCGCGGCATTGAAAGCATCAATATAGAACAGGCCATCACTAACAAAATAAGAATTTGTGACGCCATTACTGACTACCTTAACAGCAATCTTGAAGATGCGAGTGAGGATGATGAATACGCTACAAGTTTGGAAGCAAAGGAGATAATACATAATAAATGTGAGACCGCGAAAACACTGATCAGTACCAAAAAACAACGCTGGAGCAACATTCTGCAAAACCTGCAGTCACCTGCGAACGAATTTAAAAGTTTATTACTTGATACAGAACACGAACATGTCAGGGAAAGTGACATGCTGATTGATTTGTTTTTACGTCGTGACAGTGAAATTTCTTACACAAAAGAAATTTACTTTTTATTGAGTGAAATATTTTCCGGCCAGGATTTAGCACCTGTCAGAGAAAAGTTAAAAGCCATTCATCGTAATATAAAAGATTCTAAATTGTTCGTTGCCTTACACATGCATGCCGGTGACGGAAATGTGCACACCAACATACCCGTGCACTCAGATAACTACGCCATGCTGCATGAAGCTGACATTATTGTTGATAAGATAATGGCATTAGCGCAATCCCTTGACGGCGTCATCTCCGGCGAACATGGCATTGGCTTAACCAAGATACGGTACCTGGAAACAGAGAAGCTTGAGGCATTTGCCAGTTATAAAAATAAAATTGATCCGAATCAGCACTTCAATAAAGGAAAATTACTTTCTACGTCAAGCCTCGATCTGGCCTACACCCCTTCTCTGCGCCTGGTGCAACAGGAAGCACTTATTCTTGAAGACAGTGAGCTGGGCGAACTAAACGATGAAATAAAAAACTGTTTGCGTTGCGGCAAATGCAAACCGAAATGCATGACGCATGTGCCACGTGCAAATTTATATTATTCACCGCGGGACAAAATATTAGCCACTGGCCTAATGATTGAAGCCTTCTTATATGAAGAACAAACCAGGCGTGGCATTTCGCTTTCTCATTTTGATTCAATGAATGATATTGCTGATCATTGCACTACCTGTCATAAGTGTTTAAGTCCATGCCCGGTTGATATAGACTTTGGCGACGTATCCATTCATATGCGTCACATTTTGACCAAACACGGGCAAAAGAAAAGCAACCTTGGCACAAAGGCCGCCATTGCTTTTCTTAATGTAAAAAACCCGTTTGCGGTAAAAGCAATGCGCACGGTATTAGCGCGCGGTGGATTTAAAGCCATTAACATTGGCCACTTTTTCGCGAAAAAGTTTGGCTTGCTCGGCAAGAAGAAGCGAATACCGCCAAGCACCACCGGTGCGGTTGATAGCACAGCACAAATCGTTAACCTGGTACGCAAACCGATACGTGTTGCCGTTCCGAGAAGAACCAGTCGTGCCTTATTGGGCCTTGAAGATACCGATTATGTTTCTATTATTAGAAACCCTGAGCTTAACCACGATGACTCTAATGCGGTTTTTTATTTTCCCGGATGCGGTTCAGAACGACTGTTTAGTCAGATAGCAATGGCAACCTTACACATGCTTTATGAAGCCGGCGTGCAGACGGTTCTACCGCCCGGTTATTTATGTTGTGGTTACCCGCAAAGTTCTGCGGGTTTGCAGGAAAAAAGCCGGTCAATAAGTACGGAAAACCGCGTATTATTTCATCGTATCGCCAATACACTGAATTATCTTGATATAAAAACAGTGATTGTATCCTGCGGTACCTGCATGGATCAGTTATTAAAGTATGAGTTTGAAAAAATATTTCCTGATTGCCGCCTGCTGGACATTCATGAATATTTGATGGAAAAAAATATCACGCTTAAAAACAACACGAACAGCGAATATTTATACCATGACCCCTGCCACACACCAATGAAACAGCATAACCCTGTTACCGTGGCATCAACTTTATTGAACAAAACGGTAAGCTTAAGTGATCGTTGTTGCGGCGAGGCTGGCACACTGGGAACATCACGTCCGGATATCGCGGAACAGCTGCGCTACCGTAAACGTGAAGAATTAAGCAACAGTATTAATGACATTACCGGACACAAAAAGGTAAAAAACAATGAAGTTAAACTACTAACCTCCTGCCCGGCATGCCAGCAGGGACTGGCACGTTATGCAGATGATACCGGGTTAACAACTGACTACATTGTGATAGAAATGGCAAATCAGCTGCACGGAAAAGACTGGGAAAAACAGTTTATTCAAAAAGCCAATAATGGCGGAGTAGAAAAAGTTTTACTGTAGAAATAAGAACTATTTATCCACAGATGATCCAGCCTACGGATAAGATTTAATAAAATAATAATCCGCGAAGAACGCAAAAGACGAAAGGTTTAAAAGCGCATATAATTATTTCATTATTGCAGGGTGTGCTGCGCGTACATTAACTCGCTGCCATCCCGAACGATAGTGAGGGATCTTGTGATTAGCGTGAACTGCCAGTCAAGATCCTTCATTGTCGTTCAGGATGACAGGCTAAGATGGTCACTAATAATTTTTATCTCTGTCTCCAAATTCATGATAGTTTGTTTTCTTCGCGCCCTTCGCGTACTTTGCGGATAATAATGTTCTGCCTTTCAGACTAATAATAAATTAATCCGCGAAGGACGCAAAAGACGCAAATGTTTAAAAAAACAATTAAGTTTTCTTCAAGATACCATCTTCAAGCGTATAAATCGTATCCATGCGGGCGGCTATGTCGTGGTCGTGGGTAACAATGACCAGTGAGGTATCGTATTCCTTGTTTAAATTAATAATAAGATCTATCGCCTGTTCTGCGTTCTTGCGGTCGAGGTTACCGGTTGGTTCATCAGCAAATATACAGTCCGGTCGATGAATTAAGGCACGGGCAATAGCTGCGCGCTGTCTTTCACCGCCGGACAATTCACTGGGTTTATGGTGTAAGCGATGGCTTAGGCCGACATCATCCAATACTGTCTGGGCACGTTGTTTTGTCTGTTCAACGGAACCGCCTTTAATTAATAACGGCATTGCAACATTTTCTAATGCAGTGAATTCAGGCAGCAAGTGATGAAACTGATAGATAAATCCGAAATGTTCATTTCTTACTGTGCAGCGTTTCTTTTCACTTAGTTTGTGCACATCCATATCATTTAGCAATACCTGTCCGTCGGTTGGTTTATCCAGGCCGCCGAGAATATTTAACAGCGTGGTTTTACCCGATCCCGAAGTGCCGATGATGGCTGATGTTTCTGCATGATCCAAAGAGAAAGCTAATGTCATCGAGCACATGCAATTCATTTCGCATGCCATCATGATAATCTTTTGCAATGTTGATTGCTCTTAACATCTTATTTACTCGTAGCGTAAAGCTTCAGCAGGCAAGCGTACGTGAAGCGCGCCATGCGGGATAAATCGTGGCCAGAATAGTGACAGAGAATGCCGACAATGCATAAATCAGCACATCACTGACTTTAACATCAGCGGTTATATCGCTAATGTAATAAACATCGCTGGGAAGAAAATCTGTACTGAATACCTGCTCCAACCGGAGACAATTTCAAACACATTAAGCGCTACGGGCACGCCGGCGGCAACGCCAATCAAGGTACCGAAAAAGCCAATAAACGCACCCTGGATGATAAATATCGTCATAATACTTGATGGCCGCATACCCAATGCCCGCAAGATAGCAATATCAGATTCTTTATCCGTCACTGTCATCATCAAGGTCGAAACAATATTTAATGCCGCCACCGAAATCATCATTAACAAAATAATAAACATCACCGTCTTTTCAGTTTTTAGTGCTCTGAAAAAATTCTTATGCTGTTGTGACCAGTCCTTTACCCAGTAATCTTCACCGAAATCTTTTTCAATTTCACGTGTTATACGAGGTGCCTCGAATAAGTCCGTCAGTTTTAAACGAACACCATTAATTTTGTTGTCAAAACTGAATAATTTTGCAGCATCCTCTAAATGCATGTAAGCCATGGCCGAATCATACTGATGCATGCCAACTTCAAACACACCTACAACCCGAAAACGGCGCAAACGCGGCATTACACCCACTGCTGTTATACTGGCCTGCGGTGTAATAACAGTTACCCGGTCACCTTCATATACGCCTAAAGAGTTGGCCAGTTCACGGCCAATGACAATGCCGTATTCACCTGCTTTTAAATCGAACAGGGTGCCGGACACCATTTTCGACTCAACCTGTGAAACTTTTGCTTTCCATTTGCGGATCAATACCACGCACCAGTGAACCACTGACTCGACGGCCATTTGATAACATGACTTCCTTACTGATATAAGGTGCCGCAGAAACAACTTCTTTAATACCCTCGGCTTTTTCAATGACTTCTGGCCAGTCACGCAGATAACCATCGTAACCGCTAATGGTGGCATGCGATGTCATACTTAAGGTACGATCACGCAGCTCATTACCAAATCCATTCATTACTGAAAGCACAACGATTAAGGCGAAGACCCCTAATGCAACTCCGGCAATAGAAATAAAGGCGATAAAGGAAACAAAGTGATTTTTACGTTTGGCGCGTATATAACGCAAGCCAATAAACAATTCTTTAGGTTGAAACATTATTGGGTTAGGTAGCCTGTTATTAGCTAGTTATTATTATAGTAATTTTCAAACACGCATTGCCAAAAAAGCATGGCAAAGGTTTTCATACTGAGTATTATGCTAGTGATTATTTTTTCTTGATAAGATTTTTATCTGCCAGATCATTAATCAATAGTTTTGTCAAATCAACAATAACCTCATCTACTGACTCTGGAGAAAATGTACGGCTACGTGCAGACCACACCAGTTCTTCAGATTCCACATCGTACAAGTTTGTTTCAATGGTATACGTCTCGTGCTTGGTATAATACCCCGGACGATGAACATAGGTATTTACGTGCGGGTAGTAACTGTAAAGACCACTATTATATCCACCACCATACATAGGCATATAATCCATTGATGGACGATAAATGCTTTCCTCGGTAACCGCCACCACGTGAGTAACAATAACGCCATCAATTTCCATTCCTTTTATCGCTTTATCCACTGTTTCACGGTTAATTTTTTCACTGCTTTTTATTAGCTTATAACTCGAAATAGCTTCCGTACCCTTGTCACTTAATTCCTTAACAAAGTGAGTTTCATAGGCACGTCGATCATGCTCGCTTTCACTAATGCCAATAATCAGCAAATCATTGTAGGATTTTTTATTACCAGGCTCGACCCAGGACTGAGAAATTTTCGTATTTGCACACGAAGCCAGCATTAACAAAACACCGGAAAATAAAACTTTTTTATAGATTTTCTGACAAAATAAACTCATAATATCTCCTTACTGACTATTGCTAGATTACATACACATCATCATATCAACTGCGGTCAGAAACACAATATTTATATTCCTGCCTGATACAAGCTGCCAAAGTTACATTTATTACAATAGATCGTCTGCTAGCAGCTGATTTATTAACAAATCTGTTACATCGATGATTACTTCGTCAATCGAAGGCGGTGCAACCGTTTCTGTTTGCACCGACCAAATGATGGCTTTTGACTTTACATCATAAAGATCATTTTTCAAGTCAATCACTTCCGTACTGCTTGCCCGCCCCCGTTTTGATACTAATGTATCAGACATCATGTTATCGGTATCACCTGAATAACCAGTGTTAATGGGTGAATCCTGATGTGTCAGTTTTGAGTCAACGGTTACCAGGTAACTCACCAGCACGGAATCGATTTGCGTACCCTTTATGGCATTGCTGACCGTTTCCTGATTAATTTCCTGTTTACTGCTGATTAATGTATAACTTGGTGTTGCGGTTATATTCTTTTTCGCCAATTCAGCGACAAAATGTTTCTCATAAATCTGCCGTGTTTGCTGGCTATCCGTTATGCCGATGATCATAGGATGCGAATATGACTTACTATTTTCATGATCCATCCAGTTCTCTGTAATTTTAGTATTTGCACAGGCTGACAGCAGCAAACACATTAATAAAGTCTTTAAATATTTAACCCGCATCTCTTCTCTCTTAATATTTAACTTAAAACAATTCTAATCTTTCTAAAAACCAGTATGAACCAATGAGTGCAATAAATATCGAACCCGGCACCACGATAATTTCTCGATAACGCTGTTGCTCTTTAAACCAGACCCTGAGTAAAACAAAAGCCAGCAATAAAACGGCTAGCTGGCCGAATTCGACACCGACGTTAAAACTGATCAATGCTGTAACGAAGTCATTTTGTGGCATACCAAAATCAGACAATACACCAGCAAAGCCTAAGCCGTGTAACAAGCCAAAGATAAAAACCAGGATTAAACGGCTTTTATGTAAGGTTTTCGAAAATACATTTTCCATGCCCACATAGGCAATAGATAAGGCAATTAACGGCTCAACAACAGTAGCGGGTAATTCTACTATGTTATTCATTGCCAACCCTAACGTAATTGTATGAGCCACGGTAAACATGGTCACTTGCCATAATAATGGCCGCCAGTGTGTGGATAACAAAAACAGGCCAAGAATAAACAATATGTGATCCAGTCCTTTAGGAACAATATGTTCAAAGCCCAGCGTTATATAAGAGAAAAGCGTTTTAAAAATTGATTGCCTGGCAATGAGTTCTGTTAAAGAAAAAGATTCACTTGCCTGATCGTCACGCAGCCATTGCCATTGTGACCAGTGCCATTGCTCGGTTGCTTCATTAACCTGCCTGACACGAACCGCATTATCACCAAACTTGGCCGGGTAATACCACTGCAGGGATACAGCGGATACTGGTAATTCGCCGGCTAGCCGGATAACACTGATTCTAGGTACCCTGGTATAACCCGTGGGCGGAACATCAACCGATTCGATGTATAACGCTAGTCTCTCGTGGCCCGCCTTAATATAGATGGCATCCAGAAAACCTTGTTCAAAACGCTCAAATGCCTGCTGCAAATCATTGGCAGATAATCGACGAAATTCATCATACTCATCCGCATTGGGTGCATCCTGAGTATTCTTGTATTGCGCATTGATACCGGTGAGCAAGGCTTCGATACTGGCGCGTACTTCAACATTGACCTGCCTTTTATCGTTTATATTGATTTCCACCAGGGCCGGTTTAACCACATCAGCTAACACCGCTGGATTAAACAGACTGCTGAAAATGAATAAAAGTATTAGCTTTGCCATGAGAACGCGGATATTACACAAGTTTTTCACGTTTTATTAGTTATTTTATGAATATTTATAGCCGTTAATCGTCATTACTAACTGTAAATTAATCACATAACTAACCTTTTACTATTATTTGCGTTATTATTCATAGCTCACAAATATAACCATAAAAAACAACACAAGCGAGGAGCTCCCATGCCAACTATTGACCGCCGAACCTTCTTAAAACTCATGGGATTGAGTGCTACCGCCAGTGGCGCTGGCCTGTTAGCCGCCTGCAATGACAAAACCCCGGTTACAGCATCAGCCACACCGGCAGCTGCTGGAAAAATAGCCGATGATTTCTATGATTTACCGATGCAGGGTAATGTTCGAATTTTGCATACCACCGATTTTCACGGTCAATTATTACCCGTCTATTTTAGAGAACCGAATGTCAATCTCGGTGTTGGTGGCGCATTGGGCCGCCCTCCCCACCTGGTCGGTAACAAATTACTGCAAGCAATGAATTTAAAACCGGATACGCCGGAGTCCTACGCCTACACCTATCTGGATTTTGAGAATGCCGCGGCCAAATACGGAAAAACAGGCGGTTTCCCGCAGATGAAAACCCTGTTAGACCGCTTACGCAAAGAGGCCGGCGGCCGGCAGAACACGGTCACCCTCGATGGTGGCGATTTATGGCAAGGTTCTGGTACATCTCTGTGGACACGCGGTGTCGACATGGTGGAAGCGTCAAATATTCTGGGCATTGATGTCATGGTTGGCCACTGGGAGTTCACGTATAACGAAAGTGAAGTGTTAAGCAACGTTGCCCTGTTCAAAGGTGATTTCATCGGTCAAAACGTTCGCGTCAAGGAAGATTCCTTGATGGATGAAAAATATACCGAACTGGTCGATGCCAACGATGGCCGTGGTCTGTATGATGAAGATACCGGTTACGCCTTCCAGCCTTATGTTATTAAAGAAATCAATGGTGCACGAATCTGTATCGTTGGCCAGGCATTCCCGCGTACGGGTAATGCCAATCCGCCGGAATTCTTCCCTGACTGGTCTTTCGGACTACGTGAAGATGACATGATCGAACTGGTGGAAGCCATTCGTGAAGATGAAAAGCCGGATGCCATCGTCCTGTTATCGCACAACGGTATGGATGTCGACATCAAAATGGCGGAACGCGTGCCAGGTCTAAATGCAGTATTCGGCGGCCACACACATGACGGCGTGCCTGAGCCGGTCAAAGTAAAAAATATTGAAGGCCACGAATGCCTGGTCACCAATGCCGGTTCCAATGGCAAGTTTGTTGGTGTAATGGATTTTGATATCGCTGACGGCAAAGTCAAAAGCGTGAATTACAACATGTTACCCATTATTTCTGATGCACTGCCAGCCGACAAAGAAATGCAGGCTTATATCGATCAGATGCGCACCACTGTTTATGACGAAAAGATCGTAGAAAGTCGAGTCGAAAAAATGTTTTACAACAAGTCCCGTGTAGGTAAAACCTATGCCGAAATTCTTGAAGAAAAACTCGCCATCGCTGATCGAGTACTTTACCGCCGTGGTAATTTCATGGGCACCTGGGATCAAATTCTGTGTAACGCCTTGCGTGAAGAATATGATGCCGATGTTGCCATGTCTGCTGGTGTGCGCTGGGGCACAACCACACTGAAAGGTGACTGGATTACCATGGAAGATGTCATGACCCAGTGTTCATTAACCTATGGCGAAACTTACGTCACAGAAATGACAGGGCATGATTTATTAAATATTCTTGAGCAGGTCGCGGATAATTTATTCGACCCTGATCCTTACCTGCAGTCCGGCGGCGACATGGTTCGTGTTGGCGGCATGGATTACACCATCGATCCTTCGAAGCCACTGTATGAGCGTCTTACCGAGGCCCGTCTCGATAACGGTCATTTAATTGAAGCCGATAAGACTTATAAAATAGCCGGTTGGGCACAGGTTAACCGGACACCGGAAGGCCGTTTAATGTGGGACGTTGTTCATGATCATATTGTTAAAAACAGAGACAAGGATAACGTATTAAGAATAGCTAAAATCAATCATCCAAAACTGCTTAATGTCAGCAGTAATCCAGGCATTGCTGATTACCCAGGTGACGTTGGCTAATAGAAGAAAATAGTTGGCAGTTGGCAGTTGGCAGTTGGCAGTAATTTTAAAAAATAGAACGTATGTTGTACCTATTTTTTAGCTTTTACTGATAACTGCCTACTGCAAACTGCCAACTATCTTTAACCAACCCAGACTCTGGCGTTTCTAAACAGGCGCATCCACGGTGAATCTTCCTGCCAGTCATCCGGGTGCCATGAATTCTGCACCGTTCTAAAAACACGTTCCGGATGAGGCATCATAATGGTCGCCCGGCCATCGTCACTGCAAAAACCAGTGAGACCTTCGGCTGAGCCATTTGGGTTTAACGGGTACACTTCTGTGGCCTGCACATTATGATCGACAAAGCGCATGATTGATTTTGCCTGCTGGCGTTGTTCTGCTGAGCGGTATTCAGCTCTGCCCTCGCCATGAGCGACAGCAATCGGCATAAAAGAACCGGCCATGCCTTGCATCAGGATGGATGGCGATTCCATCACTTCAACCAGGCTGAAGCGGCCTTCAAATTGTTCAGAATTATTTCTCACAAAATGCGGCCATTGTTCAGCGCCAGGTATTAAGGTTTTTATATTTGCCATCATCTGGCAACCGTTACAAACTCCCAGACTGAAGGTATCGTCACGATTAAAATAGTTTTCGAACACGTCACGTGCACGTGAATTAAATAAAATCGATTTTGCCCAGCCTTCACCCGCGCCTAATACATCACCGTAGGAAAAACCACCGCAGGCGACCAGCCCTTTGAAATCATCAAAATTAACATCGCCATTAATGATGTCACTCATATGCACATCAATGGCATTAAATCCGGCACGGTCAAATGCGGCCGCCATTTCTATCTGGCCATTAACACCCTGTTCACGTAACACGGCGATGTTTGGTTTAACACCTGAATGTATATAGGGTGCAGCAATATCATCATTCATATCAAAGCTTACATTAGCACTTAAGCCTTTATCCTCGAGACTAACAGCAGCAAATTCCTGCTCAGCACATTCTGGATTATCACGCAGACGCTGCATGTGATAACTGGTTTCACTCCATACTTTTTGCAATGACTTTCGTGTTGCAGAAAAAACGGGAATGCCATTGTTGTTTATTGTAATTTGATCTTCCTGGTGAATTTTTCCAAGTTCGTGTAAACAGTCAGCCAATCCTGCTGCCGCAAATGCCTGTTCAATGGTCTCCAGATCATGACAGCGAATTTGCATAACGCCACCAAGTTCTTCGTTAAATAAAACGGATACCGCGTCACTGTCATCATCACTTAACATCGAATCCAGCTGAATATCTAAACCGCAATGGCCGGCAAATGCCATTTCACTGAAACAGGCAAACAGGCCACCGTCAGAACGATCATGCCAGGCAATGATTTTCCCCTGGCTGTTTAATTGCTGGAAAACAGTAAAGAAAGCTTTTAATGTTTCAGCATCATCAAGGTCTGGCGGCAAGTCGCCAATTTGTTTACAGGTTTGCGCTAATGCAGAACCACCCAGACGATTTTTACCGTTACCCAGATCAATAAGCAGTAATCCGGTATCTTCGATCTCTGGCCGGATTTGCGGTGTCAATGTTTTACGAACATCGGTCACCGGGGTAAAGGCAGTAATAACCAATGACAACGGCGCGGTGACTGACTTGTCTTCTTCATTGTCGCTCCATACGGTTTTCATCGACATCGAATCTTTACCCACCGGAATGGTAAGCCCCAGTTGCGGACAGATTTCCATACCAACGGTTTTTACGGTGTCATACAGTATGGCGTCTTCACCGGCATGACCGGCAGGCGCCATCCAGTTAGCCGAGAGTTTTATATCCGATAATTTTTCAATGGACGCTGCCATGATATTGGTAATGGCTTCTGCAATCGCCATCCGTGCAGAGGCCGGGCCATCCAGCAAGGCGATGGGGGTACGTTCGCCCATCGCCATTGCTTCACCACAATAAGCCTTCATATGAAGCCGTGGTTACCGCAACATCTGCCACCGGTACCTGCCAGGGGCCAACCATCTGGTCGCGTGTCACCATGCCCGTCACCGTACGGTCACCAATAGTGATTAAAAATGATTTATTGGCGACCGAAGGCAAACGTAACACGTTAAAAGCGGCTTCTGTAATATCAATAGCGCGTGTATCAAGTGCCTCATGCTTTAGCTTGACGCGTTTAACATCACGTAGCATTTTTGGCGGTTTGCCCAGCAGTACATCCAGCGGCATATCCACCGGATAGTTATCAAAGTGCCGGTCATGCACTTTTAATGTCTGGGCTTCTGTGGTGTCACCTAAAATGGCGTACGGGCATCGCTCACGTTCACACAGCTTTTTGAAATCATCAATGCGTTCTGGATTAACCGCAATGACATAACGCTCCTGTGATTCGTTGCACCAGATTTGCATCGGTGTCATACCCGGTTCGTCATTATGCACTTCACGCAATTCAAACTCGGCGCCGCGACCGCCGTCATAAACCAGCTCAGGCAATGCGTTGGATAATCCACCCGCACCAACATCATGTATCGATAAAATCGGGTTGCTGTGTTGCGACCAGCAGGCATCAATCACTTCCTGGCAGCGCCTTTCCATTTCCGGATTACCGCGCTGCACCGAAGCAAAGTCGAGATCTTCTGCACTGGCGCCACTGTCCATCGATGAAGCGGCGCCACCGCCGAGACCAATCAACATTGCCGGACCGCCTAATACCACGATGGGCGTGGCCACCGGCAGCTGCAGCTTTTCTATATGCTGCTCCCTGATATTACCGTAACCGCCTGCCAGCATAATGGGTTTGTGGTAACCGCGCACTTCATCACCATCGGCTCCGGCGACTTTTTCCTCGAAGGTACGAAAGTAACCGGCAATATTAGGACGGCCGAATTCATTATTAAAAGCCGCTGAACCAATCGGCCCTTCCAGCATAATATCAAGCGCAGAAACAATGCGTTCCGGTTTGCCGTAATCGGTTTCCCATGGCTGTGGATAGGCCGGTATTTTTAAATTGGAAACAGAAAAACCGCTTAAACCCACTTTTGGTTTAGAGCCAC
Organism: uncultured Gammaproteobacteria bacterium; assembly: GCA_963768125.1. Classification (GTDB taxonomy): domain Bacteria; phylum Pseudomonadota; class Gammaproteobacteria; order SZUA-229; family SZUA-229. The sequence continues at coordinate 36,505 of CAVYHC010000056.1, read as the reverse complement.
GCCCGGTCGCACCTTCATCACGAATCTCACCACCGGCACCGGTTGCTGCGCCTGGAAACGGTGATATTGCGGTCGGGTGATTGTGGGTTTCCACTTTCATCAAAATCGCAATATGTTCATCGCTGTAATGGTACTGATGTGATTCACCATCAGGCATAAAACGTTTGGCTTTATGTGAAGCGATGACCGACGAATTATCACTGTAGGCACTTAACACATCATGCGGATGCAATTCATAGGTATTACGAATCATATTGAACAGTGACCTGTCCTGTTTCTCACCATCGATAAGCCAGTCCGCATTGAAAATTTTGTGGCGGCAATGCTCCGAATTGGCCTGCGCAAACATCATCAGTTCGGCATCAACCGGATTACGATTAATTGCCGTGTAGTGACTCATTAAATAATCAATTTCATCCTCTGACAAGGCTAAGCCCAAACGCTGATTGGCTTCAATTAAAGCCTGCTTGCCCAGATCCAGCATATTAATCGACTCGCCTGGCTGCGGTTCGTGATGACCAAATAAGCCGCTCGCCGCATCCAGATCTTCAAGCACCATCTCAATCATACGGTCATGCACACAAGCGGCGACCCTTTGCTGCTTTGCCTCATTCCACGAAAACGCTTTATCCGTTTGAACATGGTAGGCAACGCCACGTTCGATGCGGTTAACATGGTGCAAACTGCAGTTGTGCGTTATATCGGTGGCTTTAGAAGACCAGGGAGAGATAGTGCCGGCACGCGGCACAACCAGAAACAGTTTACCCTCGGTTGAGGTTTCCGCCATGTGTGGCCCGTAACGCAGCAGCTTTTCTATGACGGCTGTTTCAGCATCGTTTAGCGGCTTATCAACATCAACAAAATGCACGAAATGTGCCGTGAGTTGTGAAACGTCAGGTAAAACCTGTTGAATTTGCTTAAGTAACTTTTCCTGGCGAAATGTGGAAATCGCTGGCGAGCCAATAAATGTCTGCATTTTTAGATCTGAAATGTAAGATTTGTGATTGTTATGCTGCACATCGGGCAGCCTGAAATGGCGGCCGGATCTGACGAAAATTAAAGGCAGAATATTACCCTGAATTGCCCCGCAGGTGCGAAAAAGTTGTCATAACACTCTTTCAGGCATCGCTAATGCTGTTAAGGCAAAGGCATGTGTCGAATAATCCATTCTCAGATGAAACTTTTGCAAGCAAAGATACTCTAACTATTTGCAGTAAAACGCAAAAGTGCGCAAAAAATAAATTATATGTATTGATCTTGTAATTTTGATAATTGCACATATATTAAATATACGGTATCAATTTATCGTATAATAAAGCAGAACTTGACCGTTCTATTTTTAGTACCAGCTTCGGGGATGACATGGCTTCGACGTGGGTAATGAAACCTGAGGTGCATGCAGAGGTGTGAAGTTCCTCTTAAAACCGTTCACAAACTTATAGTTGCCAACGACGACAACTACGCTTTAGCAGCTTAAACCCCTGCTCATAGCCCTCGGCCTAATGTGCGCTTACACGCTTAGATAACCGGGGTCGACTAATGTAAGATCGCGATGAAGTTTATTCCTGGATGGATTCGCTAAAACTTACAGGAATCGCTCTGTATTTTCCCTGTTCGTCGGGTAATACAAAGTTAAACTAATAGACGGAATAAGCATGTAGAGCCGATGGCGGAGTGCTTGCGGACGCGGGTTCGATTCCCGCCATCTCCACCAATAACAAAGGTCACCCGTTTTTCGGGTGGCCTTTTTTATTGGTTGAGCTGGTGTTGAAACGAACCCGCTAACGGGTTCGACTAAATTGCCTGGAGCAATTTAGAATGCGCGTTTTATGCGCAGCCCCGTAGGGGTGAGTCCCATGGATGGGACGAATAATCCCGCCATTCGCATAGAAGCCAATATTCTTAATACAGCCACATGGCCTATTGATTAGCAGATCTGCTGTGGATAAGAGCCAAGGTACCGAGGCTGCCTTCAGTTATTAGTTAAGATTAAAACATATAATTTATTTACAATACGTCAACTGTATAATTCCTTCGGATAAAAAATTAATGAATAAACTGGAAATATTAATTCAGCAACTCAAGACAGCGCCTGAAATAAACGGAATTTTCAGAGGTCATCGACATCATCGAAAATTTTTACCATTACACGCCTTCACGATTTACTAATGGCTCATCACAGGAATGCATTATTAATGAGGCCGGTGAAAATGAAGGCTCCTGTAAAATATTTTCATTTGCACAGATACATCATTTAAATGAGTCGCAGACATTACATTGTTTTGGTCAATATTATAGAAATGACGTACTGAATCATCCTGAAAATACGGATCACGGCAATATTCGTACATTCATTAAATATGGATGGAATGGTATTCACTACGACAGGCCTGCACTAGCAATTAAAAGCCTCATAAAGCTGCGCGCTGTTGATAGCAAGCTTTACTTGTACAAGACAAAATAACTATTTTTTCACAAAATGCAGGATTCGATTATTTGCCGGCATTTCATAATCCCTGACCAGCTGCAGCGCATTATTGTTCGCCAACGATTCGATGTCTTCAAAATCTTTAATGCCGCTAAGCGGGTCCCTGTGCAGCAGCCATTGATTAAATGACTCGTTACTTTTACTGGTAAACGAACCGTTATAGTTAAAAGGGCCGTAAATGATTAAACTGCCCTTTTGCTTTAGTAAGGCACCAATGCCTTCGAAAAAATCAACAACATTCTGTTGATTCATAATATGGATTGAATTTGCAGTAAATATCGCATCAACCTCCAATGCAGGCCAGCCTGTTACAGACACATCCAGCTCAAAGGGCGATTTTACATTGCACAAGCCAGCCTCAGACAGCCACGCATTGATACCGTCGAGATAAGCTTTACAGTCACTGGTATGCCATCTCAGATGTGGCATCTTTTGCGCAAAATAAATGGCATGCTGGCCGGTACCACTGCCTATCTCCAGGACATCAGAAACAGCTGAAAAGATGGGTGCAATAACAGAAAGGATAGGATCTTTATTTTGATCGCAGGATTCGGAATAAGGTTTTATCATGTTACGGTAGTTTGCCAGGGCTTTCGACGTTGGCCAGTTAATTAAGCTATGATAAACGATTTCAGCATCAGCTCACTAGCGAAGTAAAATCGACATACCATTGTAAGAATATCAACAATAGTAAATTCAAACACTTAATCGCAACATCTGGAATTTAGATTGCCATTTGCGAGATTATTTTTGTTTTAGTACAATGGCGTAAAACAATAACAATAAAACAAGTTGTCTAATCAACTTTCGGGGTAAATCATGTCTTCACAAGCACCAAATGAACGTCGCGCTCGTACACGCAATGAGATTAAACGTCTCATTGAAGAACGCAACTCTGTACTTTCTCAATACTACAATCTTGCTAAGCACTCTGAAGATGCAGATCTTGATTTACCCAACACAATAGAGCTGCTTGATGAATTTTGCCAGGGGCTAATGGATTACATGGCTACCGGCCACTTTGAAATTTATCGACGTATTGAAGAAGGCAGTGAACGTCGTGACGACATTACAAAACTCGCGGATAGAATAATGCCCCGAATTAATGACACGACGCAGATAGCAGTGGCATTTAATGATTTATACGACAGTACAGACAAGATTAATGAAGAGTCGATCAAGTCACTGCCAAACTACCTGGCCAAACTGGGTGAAGAACTGGCCACACGTATTGACCTGGAAGATCAGTTCATCAATACCTTGCTTTCCAGCAGTGAGAAACCTGAACTGAGCGCAGTTCCCGCTTAATTACCGATGATAGCGATGCCCGGCTTATAAAAAAAATACGTTTTATCCGCAAATAAACGCAAATAAACGCAAATAAAAAATTATATTAATTGCGTGTCATCTTGAACGATAGTGAAAGATCTTAATGGCCTAAATATTATACAGGTGACAAGATCCTTCACTATCGTTCAGGATGCCACCTAATTAATAATATTTTTATTTGCGTTGACGTGCAGGGATAGCACTAATGTCGTGGACGCATGGATGCGTAGGAACGACCATTTGCGTCCATCTGCGGACTAATGCATTGAATGAACATATAGAGGGTAGTTTCTCTGTTAGATCAGGTTTGAGCTATTCCGCCTCATATTATATCGAGCAAAGATTCCTGTTTGGCCAGACACCAGCAGCGGTGCAGCGGTTTTCTTCTAAAATCTTCTGTCGTGGTAGCAGCTGTTATCTCTTTGATATAACAATTCTCAGCTAAACTGCTATCGAGTTTAAAGTGCCTGGCATTGCTGGAAAAAATGATCAGTCCGTCATCGGTTAATAGCGCAAGACAGCCACTTAACAGAGCAACATGATCGCGGTTTATATCTAATTCAGTATCCATCTTTTTAGAATTAGAAAATGTTGGCGGATCAATGAATATTAACTGGTATTTTTTATTTTCACTGATCGCCTGTTCCATCCACTTCAAACAGTCCTGACGAACAAATTGGTGTTTGCTATCAGCATAGACATTGTTCAAATAACCATTGATGGATAAATTATCTTTTGCCCAGTTCAAATAGGTGTTCGACATGTCTACTGTCGTTGTCGATGTTGGCACCACCGGCAGCCGCATAGACCGTCATGCTCCCTGTATAAGCAAACAAATTAAGGAAATCGCGATCTTTCGCCAGTTTTTTAACCAGCTGGCGGGTAAAACGGTGATCCAGAAATAATCCCGTATCAATATAATCATGCATATTGACGATAAATTTCAGATCATTTTCTTTTACTTCAATTCGACTGTCCCGGTTGTCATTCTTGCGCTCCTGCTTTTGATATTGTGCGGCGCCTTCCTGTTTTTTTCGTACTTTAAGCACCACCTTTTCCTGATCTGTTTCGAGAACATCGGCAACCACATCAATGACATCGTTTATTCGTTGAAATGCCCGGCCTTGATTGACCGTTTTCGGCGCCTTATATTCCTGCACATGAATCCAGTCTTCATACTTATCGATGGCAACGGCATATTGCGGTATATCCGCATCGTAAACCCGGTAACAGCTAATATTATTTTTTCTTGCCCATTTTTTTAAATGTTTATAGTTTTTCTTCAAACGATTGCTGAACATGGCCGCATGTTCAGATGCCTTGTTGCTGGTTACGTCAATATTGTTAGTGGTACCTGAGGTATTGTCTGATGATTCGTCTGACATATCAGCTGGCATGACTGCATCAGATAGTTGTTTCGTTGTTTCAGCTTTTGCGAATGATTGTATTCGGTATTGATAAAGTACCGATATTATTGCGCCGTTATATAAAGTATTTTTACGAAATGCACGCAAAGCCAAACTTTGCGCTAATTCCTGCTCCGAGGTAAATACAGCGACCGTCCAGCCGTCAAAATTAGCCTTTAACTGCAGTCCAAAGCGGTGATACAAGGTGCGTAATAACTGCGGCTGGCCAATACGCTTGCCATAGGGCGGATTGGTTACCAGCAGCCCTGCTGCCAGTTTATTAGAATCATCCTTTACGTTGCCGGCACAGGGCTTTAAATTATCAGTGGCATCCTGCAAAGATACTTTTATCACTGATGATAAGCCCGCCATTTTAATATTGCTTCTGGCAACAGCAACCATCGCTTCACCATTATCGCTGCCGCAAATAACGGGTAATGATAACAATCCCTTGCCTTTTTTAGCTTCAGCATCAGCAATAATCGCTAACCATTGCTGTTCATCGAACAGTTTCCACTGCTGAAAACCGAAGCTGTCTCGTAACAGTCCCGGTGCAATATCGGCCGCCATCATTGCCGCTTCAATAAGCAATGTTCCGCTGCCGCACATTGGATCATAAAAAGGCAGGCCTTTTTGGTAAAAGCTGTGCCATTTGGCACGATACAGGATTGAGGCTGCCAGGGTTTCTCGTAATGGCGCAGCGCCAGCCGACAGCCGGTAACCGCGTTTATGCAGAGCTTCGCCTGACAAATCGAAATATAACAGACACTGCTTGTCACTGAGGTAAACATTGATTCTTATATCAGGGCAATCTTTACTTATCGAAGGTCTTTGTGAGGTGTTTTGCATAAACTGGTCAACAATGGCATCTTTGATTCGCAAAGTCGCATAGTGGCTGTTAGTCACAACTGAATGCGAACTAAAGCAGTCAATAGCCAGTGTATTGTCTTGCGTAAAATGTTCTGACCAGTCGACACTGATTATTTCGCTATAAAGATCATCGTCTGACGTGATTTCAAATTCTTTTAACTGCAGTAAAATGCGGCTTGCGACTCGTGACCAAAGGCAGGCCTTATAAGCACTGCCAATATCACAACGAAAGGAAACACCACCCGTGTGTATTTTAGTGTCACTGATATTCAGCTGCTGCAGTTCTTTCTGCACCAAATCTTCTACACCTTTAGCGCAGGTGGCAAAAAACTGATTAGATATAGTTAAATCTGACACGGCAATTTCATAACAAGGTAGGAGACATTTAGCGTAATTATGCGGCTGTTAAGTATCAAGTTTGCGGGCATCAGTATTTAACATTACCGGCACACCATTGCGAACAGGATAAGCCAGCTTGTCTGCCTCACAGATTAATTCTTTTTGTCGCGACTTATACACCAGCGGGCCTTTACACAGTGGACACACAAGGACAGATTGTAGCTTTTTTTTCATTGATACAGCGTTTAATTTAATAACGGCAATAAGCAGGAAGTGATTTTTGATTCAAGCGCCGGTGAAAAATCCGCCTTAACGGTTACCACCCATGCATCTGGCAGCGCTATATCACGGCATTTAACCGCATCTTTTTCCGTCATTATAATACACTCGCCGCGCCACTCAGAAAAATCATGCTGTAGATAAGCATGATGATCGGGAAAAGAATGTTCAATCACATGCAGCCCGGATTCGCGCAGCTGATCAAAAAATCGTGATGGATTGCCAATACCAGCGACAGCATGCACCGCCTTGCCTGCAAAGGATGACAATATCCTTACTCTCGTTTCCATTGAGTCGATTGATAGCGACAATTTTTAATGAATAAAAACATTCATTTTTTTCATGCAAATTACTGCCATTGTAAACCACCATATCGACTTCCTTTAAGCGCGATACTCTTTCACGTAACGGCCCTGCAGGTAAACAAAAACCATTGCCAAATTTTCGTGCTGCATCGATCACCGCAATTTCAAGGTCTCTTTTCATACGATAATGCTGCAATCCATCATCAGAAAAAACAATGTCACAAGCATTGTTTTCAAGTAAATGATTTACCGCGGAAACTCTATCCGCGCCGACGACAACAGGAACATTGCGTTCGCTGATATATCATGAGTGGTTCATCACCAACCAATTCTGCGGAATCATTATCGTTAAGCTGTTTTATGCCGCTAAGCTTGCCGCCATATCCACGACTGACGACACCGGGTTTATAACCTTTTTCTTTTACAAATTCGCAAAGCGAAATCAATAATGGTGTCTTTCCACTGCCGCCAACAACAATATTACCGACTACAACCACAGGAACCTGTGCGGCATAACTCTTTTTTATATTGAACTGGTATAGCTTTCGACGAATGGCGCCAGTAAGACAGTAAAGCCATGACAGGGGCAACAGTAACCAGAGCAACAAGCTGGATTCATACCAGTAAAACTCAATCGATTTCATGCCTGTCCTGGTATCGATATCGTTACAGATATCAACTTTCTTTAAAGTTCATTTGATGCAAAGCAGCGTAATGTCCATTCAATGACAGCAGTTGTTCGTGTGTACCCTGCTCTACAATTCTGCCTTTATCCATGACCACGATGAGATCAGCATTTTCGATGGTTGAAAGTCTATGCGCAATGACCAGCGTTGTGCGGTTGGCCATTAATTTTTCAAGTGATGTCTGAATAAATCGCTCTGACTCGGTATCCAGTGCAGATGTTGCTTCATCAAGAATAAGAACCGGCGCATCATTTAATAACGCCCGTGCAATGGCTATTCGCTGACGCTGCCCACCCGACAACATTACGCCTCTTTCACCCACAGTCGTTTGAAAGCCCGCGTTGGATTCATTGATAAAATCATAGGCATAGGCAGCCTTGGCTGCCTCAATAACTTCATTGTGCTTACAGCTCTTCATACTGCCATAAGCTATATTATGCTCAATGGTGTCATTGAATAACACCACATCCTGCCCAACGTAGGAAATGTGACTACGCAAATTATGCAGACTGTATTCCTGCACATTAATACCATCAAGAAGAATTTCACCTTCAGTGACATCATAAAGCCTGGGTATTAAGTTCAATAAGGTTGATTTACCACTGCCTGAGCGCCCAACAAACGCCACCGTTTGGCCGACTTCAATGCTGAGATTAATATCATTGAGCGCTGCCTCATTTTCGCCAGGATAAGAAAAATTAATATGGTCAAATTTTATTAAGCCTTTAACTGTTTCTGTTTGATAGACACCTTCGTCATGCTCCTGCTTTAAATCAATAAAATCAAAAACACTTTCAGCCGCCGCTATGCCACGCTGCAACTCACTGACTATTGATGTCAATGCACGCACAGGAGGCATCAGCATCGACATCGCAATCATAAAAGAAACGAATATACCGACGGTGATTTCCTCCCTCATTTCCTCAAGCGTTGCCATATAAACGATAACCGCTAAGGCAGAGGCAATTAACAATTGAACGATGGGTGAACTTAATGCCTGCGTCATTTGCATGCGTAAATTTTGCCGGCGATTTCCGTCATTTACCACGGCGAACTGTTGTTCTTCATACTCACGTCCGCCAAATATTTTAACGATTAACTGGCCTTTTATTGATTCTTCAATAATACGCGAAACGTCACCCATGCTTGCCTGTATGTTTCGGCTAATAGAGCGAAAACGTTTTGATACGCTGATAATCAAAAATGCAACAATCGGAGCAACGGTAATAAAAACAAGTGCCAATAATGCATTTAGATAAAACATCCAGCCAACTAATGCAATAACCGTTAATGTGTCTCGTATAAAAACCGTAATCGCCTTGGTAGTAGCATTTGCTACCTGCTCGACATCAAAAGAAAATTTTGAAATTAATTCGCCTGTTGTCGCCTGATCATAAAACGATTTGGGCAAGGACAGGAGACGTGAAAACATCTCGGTGCGCAGTTCACGAATGACATTTCGACCGATCAAACTCATGCCATAACTTGATAAAAAAGCACCGATTACGCGAACCAGGAAAATACCAACGATTGCAATTGGCACCCACTTTATGGTTTCTGGATCGCGATTAACAAAGCTACCATCCATCATTGGCTGCATCAATGCAGGAAAAGCCGTTGATGCACCTGCCACAATAACCATACCTATAATAGCGACGATAAAGACAGCCCAGTAAACCAGCGCGTAGGATAATAATCGACGATACAGATGAAAACTATTAGTATTATCCATTAAGCTTTTATCAGTATTTGTGGATGTTTTGTTTTCAGGCATAAATGATTTGAAAGCGAAAAAATTTATTTTGCTTCAACAGTGGCAATTGATAACTTGGTTAATCCTAGTTGTGATGCTGCATCCATCGCTCTGACAACCGCTTGATGCGGCGTATTGGCATCCGCCCTTAATACCAGTGCAACATCCTGGATATTATTGATGTCTTCGCCTATCGTTTTCAGAATCGCAGACTTTAAAGTATCCAGTTGCTGGTTAATAATCTGGCGATCATTAATAAAATAATTTCCTTTGGCATCAATAGACAGTACCAAAGATTCACTTTGTTGCTGCGTTGCTTTAGTGGTGGATTCCGGCAAAGACACTTTCAACTTTGCGTGACGATCAAAGGTTGTTGTTACCATGAAAAAGATCAGTAACAGGAAGACCACGTCAATGAGAGGCGTTAAATTAACCTCAACCGTTTCTTCTTTATGACCAGGGCGCAGATTCATATGCTTTATCTGCCGGCCGTATTATCATTCATCATTTTCATAAGACTAGCTTCGGTTGTTATGTAAAACATCTACCATTTTTATGGCTTCGCGTTCCATGATAACAACAATACCATCAACTTTTCGACGAAAATAGCGGTAAAAAACCAGGCTAATAATTGCTACGGTTAAGCCGGCAGCGGTGGTAATCATTGCTTCAGAAATACCACCAGCCAGTGCGCCCGGATCGCCTACGCCGTGTTTTGTAATAGCCGCAAACACACTAATCATACCGATAACGGTACCCAGCAAACCCAGCAGCGGGGAAATTGACGCAATAGTACCCAGAGTGTTTAAAAACCGCTCCATGTCATGCACCACTTCACGGCCTCTTTCCTCGATACATTCCTTGATACGATCACGGCTTTCACTACGATTTAACAGACCCACGCTTAATATCTGTCCGAGTGCTGATTGTTTACTTAATGCTTCAATATCAGTGCGCGACATACCGTCTTTTTTGACCGCATTCCAGACATTAGCGACCAGGTGTTCTGGCAGTACTTTCTCACGACGCAAACTCCAGAAGCGTTCAGCAATGATAGAAATTGAAACAATAGAACACAAAATGATAGGCAGCATTAACCAGCCGCCGGATTTTACTAATTCAAACACATGACACCTTTGCAGAAGAAACTGCTCAAGCCATTAAGTAAATCTAGTCTAAGGTTCATCTCAGCTATTCTACATGGCAGACAGTTATCGTTATTATTATATTTTCAGACGGCTTATCTTACTTGATTTAGCACAAACTCAATAGTACTGATTAACGGCCAGCAAAGCGTTCAGTTAACCCTGTGGTGCCAGTATTTGCGTGCAGTGTCCCGGTATTTTTCCACAACCATCGCCTCGCCGTCAGTCAGCTTGATGAGTATCGCACCACTATTGTCGGTTTGCATCAGCTGAGACTCGCTCATTTCATATCGTTTTATGACTTTATTGTTCGGCAGCTTATACCTGTTTTTATAACCTACTGAAAATACTGATATTATTGGATCTACTGCGGCAATAAAATCTGCACTGGATGAGGTCTTACTGCCATGGTGCGGCACCACTAAAATATCAGCGCGCAGGCGTTTTTCATAAGTCTCAAGCAATTTCTGCTCGGCCGAATTTTCGATATCACCGGTAAATAACACAGAACCTGATGCTGAACTTACCCGTAATACACATGAGCGATTATTGCGTTTATCACTGTGTGCCTGGTCTTTATCGTCAATAGCCGGTGATAAAAATTCAAAATCAACATCATCCCATGACCATTTGATTCCTTTTACACATTGTTGTTTATTATTTGTCAGCAGGTCTTCTATATCCTGGCCAATAACAGCAACTTCGGGATATTGTTCAATAATCGCCTGTGCACCGCCAATATGATCAGCATCACCATGACTGATGATTAATGAATCCAGTGCTTTAATACCTTGCCTGCGCAAATACGGAATGACCACACTGTGGCCTGCATCCAGCTTGTCACTGAATTTTGCACCTGCATCAAACACAGCACTATGATTTTTTGTCTGAATGACAGCCGCTGAGCCCTGACCAACATCAAGTATCGCAAGTTGATACTCCGCGGCATCTAATGACGGCTTATGGGTGATAAATAATGGCATAATCATTAGCGCTGCAAGCAATCGAAGTGACCAGCAAGCAAGCTTATGGTTTTGTTTCAATAAAAAGGCGTTCGCATAAAAAAATGATAAATCTTTAGCAAAGTAAATCAGTAACATCGCCACAGTAGCAAGCAGTGTTTTGAGCACATCGACCTCACCCTGCACCCATAAAGCATAAGGCTGTTCTGACAGATAAAACAGCCATGGCCAGATCAGGTCTAAGGACATTGCAGCCAGGTTAAATAATAACGCTGCAGCAGCAGGTAATATAAATGAAGCGCACAGTGCCAGCAACACAACAGGTACCACCAGAAAACTCACATAGGGTATCAACAATAAATTTGCCAGTGGTGATACCAGCGAAACCTGCTGGAACATAAGCAGAGATAGGGGCAATAAAAAAACACTAATCAATAACTGTAATCGCACCCAGTTTTTTATCCACCGCTGTAACTTCACAAACACTCTGTATAAAAACGATGTCCTGGTAACATCCGCATCACTGGCTTTATCCAGGCTGCTCGAACTCAAACTAATAAAAATGACAGCGACGGCGGAAAAAGAAAACCAGAAACCGACCGATAAAACAGCTAAAGGATCAAACAATAATACAAGTATTAAGGCAAAACCCAGGGCATCAACCGGCCGATGGTTACGCCGAAGCAACATCATTATGGATAAGACAAACAACATAATGATGGCGCGCTGTGTCGGCACCGATAAGCCGGCAAGCATGGCATAATATAAATGCTGCCACCATGCCGCCAGCAAGTGCCACATGCTGTGCGGGTATAGCCTTCATCACACGCTCTGGCAACAATCTGCGAATTAATAGATAAGCAAAAAGTGCAGCCAGGCCAATATGTAAACCCGAAATGGCCATTAAATGGCTGGTGCCTGTTTTTGTTAATACCTGCCACTGTTGTTTTGAAAGTGATGATTTATCGCCAACCGCCAGCGCTTTAATCAAGGCAAACATATCCACACTATTTTGTGTCAGCGGAATACTGCTAGTTTTACCACTCGAGATGACGTCTATCTGCTGGCTCAATGACTGTCGAAGTCGATCGATAACACCTTTTGCAGCAAATTCAGGGAAAACATGCGAGGCTTTAGGCTGCTGTTTATTTAATGAAGACTTACGGACATAACCTGTTGCATGCAGACCATGCTGAAATAACCAGGCTTCATAATCAAAACCGCCAGGATTCATAAATCCATGCGGCGGTTTTAATCTCACTTCAAACTGCCAGCGTTCACCCGCATTAACCGGCTGCCCGTAATACCAGCTTAATCGAATTTTCTTTGGCACCTGGCTGTCGTGACTGCTATCTGATGGCTGTTTTAAAACACGGTAACTTTCGACATTAAATTCAAAACGTTGTGCGCTGTCATCGCTGACCGGTATGCCGGAAACCCAACCGCTAACAATAATATCTTGCGCAATTAAACTTTCGTCCAGGCGGTAAGACAACTGCTGTTTTGCATAAGCAATAGAGTATAAAATTCCTACTAAAATCAATACTATAAGTAATAATATTAATTTTACTTCTACATAATATCTGTGTTTTTTCAGGCGCTTATATGAAACCGTATAAAGATAAAGAAGACTGGCCAGCAGCAGTATAAAGGCAGAAAGTTCGGCTAAAATGTCAGGCAGCACAGAAAGTTGCTGGACCAAAACAACGCCCAGCAAAAATGCCAGCGCATAAACAAACATCCCTGCTTTGTTTCCCATCATTAAAATTCCATTTTAATCGTTCACTAAACGTGTGCTTTTGCGAATTAGTAAAGCAAAAAGGTTATAATCATCTGGTAACGGCCGATTGTAAGCGGCGCTATTATTTAGCTACGTTCAGCGATACCCAATAACCTTTGCTTGATAACAACTATAACCATGCCACGTAAGTTTTTCCAACGATTTCTGCCGCATCCGCAAACGATTAAAGAAAATAAAACGCTACAGATATTTGGTGACTGGCTGCATGAACCGAATTTATGGCATTTAAACCGGCGCTCTGTCGCTGGTGCATTTGCCGTTGGATTATTTTTCGCCTGGATGCCAGTGCCTTTTCAAATGTTTTTAGCGGCAGGTGCGGCCATATGGCTCGGCACTAACCTGCCCCTGTCAGTGGCATTAGTCTGGATTACCAATCCACTCACTATTACACCCATGTTTTATTTTGCCTACCTGGTGGGCACCTGGATAATTGGCGAGCCGGCAACCGATTTCAGTTTTCAACTCACCTTCGACTGGCTGCTCAACGAGATGGCTACTAGCTGGAAACCCTTTCTGGTCGGCTGCCTTACGCTGGCGTCAATTAGCAGTTTGCTAGGCTACTGGATCATTCAGTGGATCTGGCGTTATTCAATCGTCAGCCGCCGCTCTAGCAGCAGCCACCTGAAAAAATAATCATGGTCTGGAAACCACACGCAACCGTTGCCGCCATCATCGAGCGGGATAACAAATTTCTTATGGTCGAAGAGCTTGTTCAAGGCGAAGCGATGTTTAACCAGCCTGCCGGCCACCTGGATCCTGATGAAAACCTGATCGATGCAGTGATTCGAGAAACCCAGGAAGAGGCCGCATGGCTATTTATTCCAGAAGCGGTCACGGGTATTTACCTGTGGAAGCAACCTGACAATAACAAAAAAGACGGTGAAACTTTTTTACGTGTTGCCATATGCGGCGCCTGCACAAACCACGACCCCAATCAAAAACTTGATGACGGCATCTTACAAGCATCATGGATGAGCCGCGAACAGCTCGTTGAAAACAGCCATAAATTACGCAGCCCGATGGTTATTAATTGTATTGACGATTATCTCGCTGGCAAACGTTATCCATTAGATCTGTTAATTAACGTGCCTTGATGACGAAACAAAAGATTATTGTTGGCATGTCAGGCGGCGTCGACTCATCAGTGGCCGCCCTGTTACTGATTGAACAAGGCTATGATGTTGCCGGCCTGTTCATGAAAAACTGGGAAGAAGATGATGACGATGATTATTGTGCCGCTGCTGTTGATCTGAAAGATGCTCGCGCCATTTGTGACACGCTCAAGATAAAACTGCACACCATCAATTTTTCCAGTGAATACTGGGACAGAGTTTTTCAGCATTTCCTTGATGAGTACCGTGCTGGCCGAACACCTAACCCTGATATTTTATGTAATAAAGAAATTAAATTTCGGGCTTTTCTGGATCATGCGCAATCTCTGGGCGCAGAAAAAATAGCGACCGGGCATTACGCACGAACAAGACAGAAAAATAAACTAACACAATTATTGCGAGCTACGGATAGCAACAAAGATCAAAGTTATTTTTTACATGCTTTAAATCAGCACCAGTTATCACACGCTTTGTTCCCGATTGGTGAATTGGATAAACCTTACATACGTGAACTGGCAAAACGCAATGATTTAGTCACCCATAACAAAAAAGACAGCACCGGTATCTGTTTTATTGGCGAACGACGGTTTAACACTTTTCTTGAGAAATATTTACCGGCAAAACCTGGCGCTATTCACAGCGTTGAAGGTAAGCCCGTTGGCACACACAACGGATTGATGTATTACACGCTTGGCCAGCGCAAGGGCCTCGGTATCGGCGGTTTAAAGGAAAGCGAGGAAAGCCCCTGGTTCGTTGTGACTAAAGATTTAGTCAATAACATATTGATAGTGGCACAGGGGCACAACCACCCCGCCATGTTTCATAACACGCTGGAAACAAGCCAGATAAACTGGATAGAAGGTGTTGAACCGGATGACAAGATAAACAATCTTGTCGCTAAAATCCGATATCGTCAAAGCGATCAAAAGTGCACATTAAAGAAAATTGAGACTTTAAAGTATAAAGTCACCTTCGACGACGCACAACGCGCCATTACTCCCGGGCAATCCATTGTTTTCTACCAAAACGAAGTTTGCCTGGGCGGTGGCGTCATTGAAACCATGTACAACACTAATCTTATTTAACATGTCACATTCCAAATACGATCAAACACTCGCGCTTGCTGGAATTTATCAGGCCGCCTCATTAGTTAAACAGATAGCCAACCAGGGCAAGGCCAACAATGCGCAAATTGAGTCCAGCCTGGAAACACTGTTTCGATTTGACGCCAGCAGCGTTGAAGAAGTCTATGGCAGCGTTGCCGGCGTTAGTCACGGGCTAAAAATACTGCATCAGCATTTAAGCGATAAATCCTCAAAAGATATTGAAATAACAAAATACGTACTGTCATTAATCATGTTAGAAAAAAAACTATCGAGAAATAGCGGCATGCTGGAAACAATCAGTAAACGACTTAATGACATAGAGGCGAACTTCGATTTTTTCTCGCTCAATCATGAAAATACTTTTGCGAAATTAGGCCATTTATATAAAGACACGATCAGTACATTAGGCCCTAAGATTATTGTAAGCGGTGAACAACCCTACTTAAGCAATGACAGCAACGCTAATAAAGTCAGGGCGCTGTTACTTGCAGGCATACGCTCAGCCGTTTTATGGGAGCAGTGCGGTGGTTCGAGATGGCAGTTTCTGTTTGGGCGCAAGGCCTATCTTCGCGAATGCGATAAAATACTCGCACAGATTTAATAATGTTTTTTTTCTAAGCCGGATATCGCTATCTAATCTGCCAGATCATATCTAGACTTCTACTAACAATGAAATAAAGTTTTGCATAACTTTATCTGCAATGACATTGCCTTGCTCAATATTCTGATAGACATCGTCCATGGAGATAATTTCAGATGCCGAATGCCTGTCATCGCCCATTCCTGCCGCCCAATTGACCACTAATGATAAACCAGCGTAATTCATTTCCAGCTCTCTTGCTAAGGCGGCTTCTGGCATGGCAGTCATGCCGACGATATCGCAACCATCGCGCTGCATGCGTTTAATTTCGGCGACAGTTTCCAGACGTGGCCCTTGCGTCGCACCATAGGTTGCTGACGCTTCATAGTCACAGGACGCCATTTCCAGTGCCTGCATTAATTTATTCGATAATAGTTCATCAAATGGGTAACTAAAATCAATATGTTTAACCGCCTTATCGTCGCCATCATTGAATGTTTGAAAACGGCCATAGGTATAGTCAATAATTTGATCCGGGATTACCCACTTCTCTGGGGACATTTTTTCTGTGATTCCACCGACAGCGGTAATTGCAATAACATCAGTAACTTCAAGCATTTTCAAAGCAAACATGTTTGCTCTGTAGTTAACCTGATGCGGCGCTAGATGATGCGAAAATCCGTGGCGATTAAAAAAAACCACTTCCATAGCATTTATTACTCCGCTGACGATAATGTCTGACGGTGAACCAAACGGCGTTTTTATTTGCTCTTCTGATATCACAGTAAGGGCACTGATTTCTTTTAGTAAGCTGCCGCCAATGATTGCAAGTTTCACTTATTTTTCCTTCCCTAATCGTCTAAAGCATAAATAGAATCTAATTGACGGTACCAGCCGTTGTAGTCCATACCGAAACCAAAGACATATTTGTCTTCCACAGTAAGTGCAATATTATTTGTCAGAGCACCATCATTACTCGCATGATCGAGACAACGATCATGCGTTTTTTTTAACAATACTGCGGCTTCTACCTTAGCGGCGCCCTGTTCTTTACAATAGGTAATAATCGAATTGAGCGTTTCACCTTCATCTAGAATATCATCCAGAATCAGTACGTTTCGCTCTTTCAGTGATGTATGCGGGTATGCCTTCCACATGAGCTGACCACCAGAAGTCTTATTGTTGTAGCGTGAAACATGGATATAATCAATTTCTACCATGCATTTCAATTTGGGTATTAAATGACCTGAAAAAATCAATCCCCCCTGCATCACGCACAGTACCAGCAGTGTTTCATCATTAAATTGCTGATTGAGTTTGTCAGCGAGACTTTCAACCGCACGTAATATTTCGGTATTGCTGAAAACCAGCTTGCATCCGGGAGGTAAATTCATAGTAGCAGGCGTATTTTTATATCGAACGGTTAAAACACAGGAAACAGTGGCTAAAGAAAATTAACTTTACTGCCAGCATAGAGATAGTTTTTAGTAAGTAAAGGTAATGGTATTCTCGTCCATCGCCTCATTAATGACATAGGCAGCACCGACTTTCTCTTCTACTTCGGCAATTAAATCTTCACCTGCCATTTTCAACGAGGTATTACAGGCTTTGAAAGAAACACCAGCGTTATGGGCTTCTTTAATAATGTCGTAAAGCGTGCGGTGTGATTCAATATTTACTTCAGTTTTTTCCGCCATATCCCCTACCGCAACCTGGCCGGAAATACCCGTAAACACGACTTCCACATCATAAGACAATGCCGCCGCGACGGTTGCCTGAAATAATGGTGCGTAGCAGCTCTCGGGTTTTGATGGATCGGAATTAGACATGATGATCAATAGTTTTTTCTTGTTCATAAATCAGCTCGTATAATAATGTTAACGATTTATATATCCATTTCCAGTTCTGGCGAATCGTTCAGCGCAGAAATCTGCCTGGATACTTGTTGCCAGTGTTCATCCTGCCTTAATTGAGACCAGTCAATTTTATGTTCGCCATGCATGCGTACCAGCCGTAATTGAGATATCGGGTTGTTATAACCTTTGATATATTCTGCGGCTTCAATCGCACCTTGTAAATGGTTACATACCAGTGCCATGTCACAGCCTGCCTGTAAAGCCGCATCCGCGCGTTCGCCAAATCCGCCGGCTACACAAGCCGCCTCCATAGACAGGTCGTCACTAAAGACCACTCCCTGAAAGCCAAAACGCTGGCGTAATATATTTTCTATCCAGAAGGAGGAATAACCGGCTGGCTTTTCATCAACCTTGTCATAGATAACATGTGCCGGCATGATGGCAGCGAGTTTGTTTTCGATCATACTTTGAAACGGAACAATATCCACACGCAACAACTCTTCCAGCTCTCTGTGGTCAACAGGCATAGCAATATGTGAATCTTCCACGACGCCGCCATGACCAGGAAAATGTTTGCCCACAGCCTGCATTCCCGCTTTATTCATGCCATGCATATAGGCATAGGCCAAAGTAGCAACAAGCGTGGGCCTGCTATGAAAAGCGCGGTCGCCGATAACACCGCTTAAGCCATGCGCCAGATCCAGCACCGGTGCAAAACTGAAATCAATGCCACAGGCTCTTAACTCGATGGCCATTAACCAGCCCGCATTTTCTGCCAGCTGCCGGCTACGCTGCAGATCGTTATGCGCCACTTTTGCATAGCTGGCCGCTGCAGGAATACGGCTAAAACCCTCATGAAAACGCTGTACCCGTCCGCCTTCGTGATCCACCGCAACCAGCAGGTGCGGCGTTCTCAGCTGATGAATTTCTTCAACCAGGGCGGTTATTTGCTCAATAGATTCAAAGTTACGGCTAAACAGAATAACCCCGCCCACTTCTGCTTTTTGCAGTAACTGTTTTTCTGTTTCGTTAATGGATGTGCCTTCCAGATCAACCATTAATGGGCCGAGTGTCATATCTAATTACCTGGTATGTCTGTATAAAATCGTTAATTACCGCAACACCGCGGAGATAACTGCTGAAGATTTTATTGTTGTTGTTATAAGGATGTACAGTTATCTGTCTCGAAACTATCCAGCCCATCACTGGCGCCGTAACAGCAGCATCTATGCAGGTTTCTGCGGTGAATATAATCCTTTCTGAAAGCTGAATTCTAACGTAGAAAAGCCTTAATTTATATCAGTCACACTGTATCTGGCTAAACTGGATAATTTGTGGAATGTAACGTTCCAGACCGACAAACGAGTGGTCACCGCCCTGCTCGATAATGCATTTAGCCTGTTTGTACTTCAATTCAGCTTCATGATAGTCCAGTGTTTCATCACCGGTTTGTAATAAAACAAAATAACGCTCTGCTTGTGTAATTTTTTCTACGTCCATATCTTTCAGCTGCTTGATATGTGACTCGTTAAAATCCCAGTATCCATCATCGAAATAAAACCTGCTTTCACCAAGGTGTGCTTGTAGTGTCTGGTAAGGTTTAACTGACGGATTGATAAGTACCGCAGTGGCAGCATATTTTTCTGCCAGGTAAGTCGCGTAATAACCACCCAGCGAACTGCCAGCAATACTCAAGCTATGCGTTTTTAATGTTTCTTCTACCAGCTGCTCAAGAAAAACTCGTGCCTCTTCAGGAACAACAGGAATTTGCGGAGACAACAACAAATCCAGGCAATTTCTCTGCTGCATATACTGCGCGATCAACTGCGCCTTATGCGATTGCGGCGAACTATTGAAGCCGTGTAAATAAAGTAATTTTCTTTTCATATAAATAACATTAAAAAAGCCTTGCAAAACATTGTTTTACAAGGCTTTATTTATAGCTTGACAGCTTTGTAAAGCAGTATTAACTGGCAGCCATATCTTTAAGTGCTTTCAATGGCAGAACCTTAACAACCTTACGTGCTGGTTTAGCAGCAACGTCCATAAGTTCACCAGGACGGAATGGATTTGGTACATTCTTTCTGGCTTTGGTTGCTGGTTTTTTGTTTACCTTGATTTT
Organism: uncultured Gammaproteobacteria bacterium; assembly: GCA_963768125.1. GTDB lineage: Bacteria > Pseudomonadota > Gammaproteobacteria > SZUA-229 > SZUA-229. The sequence goes on along the minus strand of CAVYHC010000056.1, from coordinate 16,366 downwards.
CATTAAACCAGGCACTTTAAATTCACCTGCACCACGACTCCTAACATGGCCGCTAATTACATCACCCAATGAGTCAAAAACTTTAGCAACGTCTTTGCGTGCTAATCCAGTTTCTTCAGAAATGTGTGCGTACAGTTGAGTTTTTGTGAAAGCATCTTTTATTGGTTTTATATTTTTTACTGGTGCTGCGCTTTTAACGACTTTCTTTTTAGCAGCTTTCTTTTTAGTGACTTTCTTTTTTGCTGGTACCATTATTTGTTGCCCTTTGATAATTAGTGTTTTTAATTGGTATAATTTTTTTACAATTTTCAAGAAATAATCATTAAACAGATGACTAAATCTCTTCCTTAAACATTTACATTTCTTGATTCCTTCATGGTTTTATTCATAAATTAAATTATGCGTAAAAACCGTGATGCTGTTTTATAACTTATATCAAACAAAGTAAATGCTTTTTTTAAAAAAAAATGCTTTTTTTACTATAAATACAGTAATAAATGCACTTTTTATGATTTAAGCCGTATTTCTGCAGACCATTGTAACAGTATGCACAGCGATTCCTTCTTCCCTGCCAGTAAAACCTAAACCCTCTGTTGTTGTCGCTTTAATATTAATTTGTGATTTTGAGATATTTAAAACCTGAGCAAGATGTTCTCGCATTGACGGTATGTGCGGCGACATTTTTGGTGCCTGTGCAACCACAGTAACATCAATGTTTGCGATAGAAAACTGCGCCTGTTTTAACTGCCGATTGACTTCTGACAGTAAAACACTGCTCTCAATATTTTTATATTTTTCGTCAGTATCGGGGAAATGCTGACCGATATCACCGGCTGCGATACTGCCCAGTAATGCATCACACAAAGAATGAATTAATACATCACCATCAGAGTGGGCAATAAAGCCATGATTGTGCGGAATTTTCACACCGCCAAGCACAATAAAATCACCATCACCCAAACGGTGAACATCATAACCGTGTCCGATGCGATAAGCGGGAAACGGTGCTGTTTTATTTTCATTCATGCCGGTTTCTCATTATGTAATGCCGCTTTATTCCCTTGTTTTCAGGTACAAACTGGCCAAATGCAAATCTTCAGGACGGGTAATTTTAATATTATCCTCGTGGCCTTCAACCAGTTTAGGTGAAAACCCGGCCGCTTCCATGGCCGATGATTCGTCAGTCAGCAACAAGTTCTGCTGTTGTGCTTTTTCCAGTGCTCTAATCAAGTTTGTTGCGGGAAAATACTGCGGTGTTAGTGCATGCCAAAGATTATCCCGCTCTATCGTCGTTGCCACGCGTGCCATGGTATCGTCGAGCTTTTGCCTTTTCATTGTGTCGCGTACAGCCAGTGCGAGCAAACCGCCATTGGCATCACTGCCGACATCTGTCACCAGTTTATCTATATCTTCACTTCTCAGGCAGGCACGAACAGCGTCATGCACCATAACCCAGTCAGTGTTTATATTAAACTGTTCACACCGGGACAAGGCATGCAAAGCATTGAGTACTGATTCCGCACGCTCTTTACCGCCGCGTGTTTCTATCACGGGTTTACTCGACGTGATTTGAATATCGGAAAAGTAACGGTCATCCTCATGCAGGGCAATGGCCAGCCCGCTAATGTTTTCATTGTGCAGTAATACATTCAGGGTGTGTTCCAGCACTGGGCGTCCGTTTAAAGGCAGGTATTGCTTGGGCAGTGTCGAGCGCATGCGTTTACCTATACCGGCAGCAGGCACGATTGCCCATATTGCATGATTAGTCTTTTGATTAGATGGCATGGTTGTCGATATTTTCCGCAAATGAACGCAAATAAAAAGGTTTTTTAATTTTTATGAAAAATATTCGCCTTCATTCGCGTTCATTCGCTGGCGAGTCAGCCTGCTCAGGCTCTATGACCTGGTAGTAAACCTCACCCTGTTTGATCATACCCATTTCACTGCGGGCCCGCTCTTCGATGGCATCCAGCCCTTTTTTAAGGTCTTTAACCTCGGCATCCAGCGATGAATTACGTTCCTGTAAATGGTGAACTTCTATTTTCACAGTCTCGACATCGTCCTGTAACTGTATAATTTCGGGGACACCGCCATCCTGCAACCAGATTTTATATTGCAGCCAAATCAGTAATACCAGTAAAACAAACGCAATGATTTTCACTTATCTGTTAATTGGTATGAGCAGTCAGGTCAGCTTAACTCAGGTGCTTAAATGCTGATTTGCCCGCATAAACGGCATTACTGCCCAGTGCTTCTTCAATTCTTAACAGCTGGTTATATTTAGCAATACGGTCAGAACGGGATAAGGAACCGGTTTTAATCTGGCCGGCATTGGTCGCTACGCACAGATCTGCGATGGTACTGTCTTCTGTTTCGCCTGAACGGTGCGAGATAACTGCAGTATAACCAGCAGCATGCGCCATGCTGATTGCATTTAAGGTCTCCGTTAAGGTGCCAATCTGATTAAATTTAATCAGAATAGAATTGGCTATGTTCTTCTCGATACCTTCCTGCAAAATGGAGGTATTGGTCACAAAAAGATCATCTCCCACCAGTTGCACTTTATGCCCCAGCTGTTGTGTCATATAAGACCAGCCTTCCCAGTCCGCTTCATCTAAACCATCTTCTATCGTGATAATGGGATACTGCTCAACCCAGCCTGCTAAATAGTCGGTAAATTCGTGTGAATTAAAACTTTTTCCTTCTGAGCCCAGGGTATAAACACCGTCTTTGTAAAACTCAGAACTGGCCGCATCCAGACCCAGGTAAATTTCTTTACCGGCCTTAAATCCCGCTTTTTCGATGGCTTCAAGAATGACTTCAATGGCTTCTTCATTAGACGACAGGTCAGGCGCAAAACCGCCTTCATCACCGACGGCCGTATTCATGCCTTTCGCTGCTAATACGGCTCGCAGAGTGTGAAATACTTCTGCGCCATAACGTAAGGCTTCTTTAAAACTGGGCGCGCCTACCGGCAAAATCATGAATTCCTGAAGGTCGACACTGTTGTCAGCATGCTCACCACCATTGATGATATTCATCATCGGCACCGGCATGGTGTAGGACCCCGTACCCAGGTGAACATATAAATCCTGTTTATTTTCATTGGCAGCGGCATGTGATGCAGCCAGTGAAACCGCCAGCAGCGCATTGGCACCCAGGCGTTCTTTAGTATCGGTGCCATCAAGTGCAATCATTTTATTATCTAAAGCTTGCTGGTCCTGACCGTCCATACCGATCAGCGTCTCGCTGATCTCGCCATTAACATTGTCAACTGCTTTAGTGACACCTTTACCCATGTAGCGTGATTTATCGCCGTCACGAAGCTCCAGCGCCTCTCTCGCACCTGTTGATGCGCCCGATGGCACAGCGGCACGACCAAAGGCGCCACTTTCAAGGGTAACCTCTGCTTCAAGCGTGGGATTACCGCGAGAATCAAGAATTTCACGGGCATGTATTTTTGTAATGTTGGACATTTTTATTCCTTAACTAAAATTTAAATTTTTTGTATCAAGTGACCTGTAGCAGACTTGTCGTTAGCGACTGCATCGCTGCAATGCGACCAGGTGACATCCACGTCACGATGACGCTTTAGGATGACGATGTAGCCGGCGATACTTTTTTGTTCGTTTATAGTTCCAGTTCGTGCAAAGTACCCTGTTTAACAGTGGCATCAATTAGCATTAAAACGTTTAACAGCGACTCCATTTTTTGTAACGGCCAGGCATTGGGGCCATCGCTTAAGGCATTGGCCGGATCAGGATGCGTTTCCATGAATATGCCGGAAATCCCAGCTGCCACAGCAGCACGTGCCAATACCGGGATATGCTCACGCTGGCCGCCCGAGGACGTCCCCTGCCCGCCAGGCAGCTGCACAGAATGTGTGCCATCAAAAACGATCGGGCAATCACTCTCACGCATAATGGCCAGAGAACGCATATCAGAAACCAGGTTATTGTAACCAAATGAAACGCCACGCTCACAGGCCATGATATTCTGATTGCCGGTAGAGCGTGCTTTATCGATAACATTCTTCATGTCACCCGGTGCCAGAAACTGGCCTTTTTTGATATTCACCGGTTTGCCGGTAGCCGCCACTTTTAAAATAAAATTGGTCTGACGGCATAAAAATGCGGGCGTCTGCAGTACATCAACCACGTCGGCCACTTCATCCATGGGTGTGTCTTCATGCACATCGGTTAATACGGGCACGCCCACTTCATCTTTTACTTTTTGTAATATTCGTAAACCCTGTTCCAGGCCTGGGCCGCGAAAACTTTCGCCAGATGAGCGATTGGCCTTATCAAACGATGACTTGTAAATAAAAGGAATACCCAGTCTTGAGGTAATTTCTTTTAATTGCGAAGAGGTCTCCATCGCCATGCGTTCACTTTCAATGACACAGGGACCCGCAATTAAAAACAGGGGTTTATCAAGACCAACTTCAAAGTCACATAGTTTCATTTAACTGATTTCCTGTGTAATAACATTAACTCGCTCATTCAGCCACTGCTTAATTCATATCAGGCGATGGCTTCTACCGGTTCCAGTTTTTTACTCTGGTGGATCAATGCCGCCTTTATGTAATCCGTAAACAAGGGATGGCCTTTACGTGGCGTGGAAGTAAACTCGGGATGGAACTGACAGCCAAGAAACCACGGATGCACGTCTTTTGCCAATTCAACCATCTCAATCAAATTACCGTCACTGGATTTACCGCCAATGATCAGACCTGCATCGCTTAATTGCTGCAAATAATGATTATTAAATTCATAACGATGACGATGCCGCTCGACGATGGTGTCCGTACCATAGGCTGAACGCGCCAGCGTATTCTCAAGCAGCTGGCAGGTTTGACCGCCTAGACGCATGGTGCCGCCGAGATCTGACTCAGTGTTGCGTTTTTCCAATCGTCCATTTTCATCCTGCCATTCGGTAATTAACGCAATAACAGGGTGTTTTGTTTCAATATTGAACTCGCTGCTGTGCGCATCCGTCAGGCCGGCAACATGGCGTGCAAATTCGATGACCGCCAGTTGCATGCCCAGACAAATACCCAAATACGGAATTTTATGTAGCCGTGCGTACTGAATCGCTGCGATCTTGCCTTCAATACCGCGGTCACCAAAACCGCCTGGTACTAATACCGCATCCAGGCCTTTTAATGCAGACATATCGCCCGACTCAAGCACCACCGAATCGATATAACGAATTTTAACGCGTGCATTGTTATGTATACCGGCGTGTGACAGCGATTCATTCAGCGACTTATAGGATTCAGTCAGGTCAACATATTTGCCCACCATACCCACCGTCACTTCATGCGCAGGATTCGCCATAACATCAACAACCTTCTGCCAGTCCGATAAATCAGTAGGCGTCAGGTCAAGATTCATGCGTTCTGCAATAATGTCATCAACGCCCTGGTCATGCAGCCATTTTGGAATTTTATAAATATTGTCGAGATCAACAGCCGATATAACCGCTTTAGCAGGGACATTGGTAAACAGTGCGATTTTAGTGCGCTCTTCTTCGCCCAGCAGCCGCTCCGAACGACAAAGCAGTAAATCCGGCTGAATACCGATAGAGCGCAGCTCTTTTACCGAGTGCTGTGTCGGTTTGGTTTTAACTTCACCGGCAGTGGCAATATAAGGCACCAGTGTCAGATGCATAAACATCGCGTGCTCTCGCCCCAGTTCCACACCCATTTGTCGAATGGCTTCCATGAATGGCAGTGATTCAATATCACCGACCGTGCCGCCAATCTCAACCATGACAATATCCGCATCGCCGGCGCCGACTTTTATTCGGCGTTTAATTTCATCGGTAATATGCGGAATAACCTGTACCGTGCCACCGAGATATTCGCCCCGTCGCTCTTTACGAATCACACTTTCATAGACTTTACCGGTAGTAAAGTTACTGGACTTACTGGTTGGCGTGCTGACAAAACGCTCGTAATGCCCCAAATCCAGATCTGTTTCGGCGCCATCTTCAGTCACAAAAACTTCACCGTGCTGAAACGGGCTCATGGTGCCCGGATCGACATTGATGTAGGGATCAAGTTTCATCATCTGAACTTTAAGGCCACGGCTCTCAAGAATGGCGCCGACTGCAGCAGATGCAAGACCTTTGCCCAATGAAGAAACAACACCACCGGTAACAAAAATATATCGCGTCATGAATAACAGGCCCTGGTCGCTGAATTAAGGTATAGTCATTTCCGCATACATTGCTGTACGCAGTTGTTTGAGAAAGATGAATAAGAGGTGACCCGAACTATGGATTCATCCTGCTTTATCCGCTCGGGTGATTATTCTAGCAAAATAGGCAGATAGCAACAACGAAAACACTGATTATTCTATATAATTCTGCAAATATTAAAGTCTTAAAATCATTGCCGGTTAATTAATCACGCTTATCCAGGCCTAATCAACACAATCGATCATTAACGCATGTCACTTACCGAGCAGTACAAAAAAGCATTACAACAACCTGACATGGTCGATGATGCCATACAGCAACAGGCGATTTATAAACTCGAAACGCTAAGCAGGCTGTTAACGGCAAACGATAATAACTCTCGACTCGACAAATTAATAAACAGCCTGTCTTTTAAAAAACACAGAAACAAACCGCTAGCGCGGCATCTACCTTTGGGGTGGTGTAGGCCGAGGTAAAACATGGTTAATGAACCTGTTTTACGAAGAGCTGCCGGTCAAAGAAAAATACCGCATTCACTTTCACCATTTTATGCTGGATATACATGAAAAACTGGGGGATCTGAACAGACAAAATGAAGGCAAACAGAAGAACCCACTGCAGAAAATTGCCAAAGACCTGGCACAAAACTACAAGTTACTGTGTATCGATGAATTTATCGTCACCAACATCACCGATGCCATGATCCTCAGCGAATTACTGCACGCACTGTTTAAACACCAGGTATGCCTGGTGGCGACCTCCAATCGAATCCCTGATGACTTATATATAAACGGTTTGCAGCGAGAACGTTTTTTACCGGCAATCGAACTCATTAAAACCCATACTGAAGTGTTTCATCTCGATGGCGGCGTAGACCACCGAACTTCACTGCTGGAACAGTCAGACGTTTACTGTTTTCCCATTGTTGACGACACCCAGCAGAAAATAACACAAAGAATGCAGGAGCTGGCCATTACCCCTGTTGTTGAAAAGAGAATACTGACTATTCAAAATCGCAAAATTGAAACCATCCGCTGCAGTGATGATATTGCCTGGTTTGATTTTAACGTCATCTGCACAACGCCGCGTGCGGCACAGGATTACATTGAATTAGCGCAGCAATTTAATACCGTCATCATCAGCAATATTGATGTCATGGATGAATACAGCGATGATAAAGCACGTCGTTTTATCTATTTAATTGATGAACTGTATGACAGAAATGTAAAACTCATTGCCAGTGCTAGCGCTGCGCCAGAAGACCTGTACCAGGGAGATATGCTAGAATTTGCTTTTCATCGCACCAGTAGCCGTCTTATTGAAATGCGCTCACATCAATATCTGAGTCAGCCGCACAAACCTTTTTAGTTGATACATGAAAGCAGACCATTCCAAAAAAGTTGACGCCACAATTGAAAGCCTTTGTAAACAGGGCTGTTCACAGGTCAATCGAATAATAGAAAATGCAAAAAATGGCAACGAGCCTGAAGAATTATCGGCCTTCACAAAAAGCGAAGTCAGCGAGATCATCGATGAATTAAGCAAAATCATGTCAGTTTATGACGGCGATAATGACGATAGCGACTGCACGGATATCGACAAATAAGTCATGTAGCCTTATCGGTATTCTTTACAGTTTTGCACCAGCCCGAACATTAAAACAACATGAAATAATATAAGCAATTGATATTGCATGTGTTATTACATTTGGCTTGGATATTGCAACTTAGTATTTAGCGTCACCATCATTTTGAATAAAACGATGCAGTGCGAGAAATATTATGTTTAATCGATACGGTAAAGGCCTCTATTTAAGCCTGGTATTCATAGCCGGTGTCTTAGTCGGCGAAATAAATACGCATAATTTACTCACCTACACCGACCTGCTGGTTGAGCACAATAAGGTAAAAGAACCCGAATTACCGCAGCAAAAGCCACCGCATTTAAAAAAAGAAAAAACACTATTAAAAAGCCTGGTTTAAGTCTAGCCACTTAAACCAAATCTGATAGATCGTACACAGTCAAAAACTTTAAAAGCATCGGTCCGCGAATAACGCAAAAGACGCGAAAAAAACATATTTTTGTAGGCCGTGATAAGACTTTGTTGTTCACGGCGTTTTTTATCAGGTATTGCCTGCAATGTACCTTATGCAGGCCTACAGGTGTTTAAAATAGCTATTAATTTTTTGCTTTTATTCGCGCTCTTTGCGTCCTTCGCGGCAAAACTTTTTTATTTTTTTACGTCGCCCCAAGTTTATATTTTCCCCATCAGAGAGGCATATCGAAAGTCCTATTGTGACACGGTCAGGTTTGAGCGATTACATATCAATATCGATATCATCTGTCGCTGTTTCCTGGTTTATCATCTCGGGGGTTTCGAAACTGAGCGGCCCTAAGGTACCGCTGCGAATTTCATGAATGAGTATTTCAGAGGCACGCTGAATATCAATTATGCCGCCTGCGCGCAAACAACCGCGTTTTCGTCCTAGCTCCTCCAGCAGTTGAAACCCCGTGGCAGGACATTTTTTTAACTTATAACGTGCAACGATTCTTTCGCCATAAGCCGCAATCAAATAATCCGCGGCAAATACGGCAATATCTTCAAAATCAATGGCTGTGTTTTTAATGGCTCCGGTCACCGCTAAACGATAACTGCTGTTTTCATTTTCAATTTTTGGCCACAAGATTCCAGGCGTATCAGACAATGCAATATCACCTTCAAGCATAATGCGTTGCTGAGAGGATGAAACCATTTTTGTTACCGCTGGCTCATCACCGACTTTTGCCAGTGTTTTACCTGCCAGGGTATTAATTAATGTCGATTTTCCGACGTTAGGAATACCCATGATCATGACACGTATCGGTTTTACGGCACTGCCACGCAGCGGCAGAAGCTTGCGGCACAGGCCGGGTATATTCTTTGTTTTCGCTTTTTCCAGGACAGACAATGCCTGTGCTTTTACACCCTGCTCTTTCTCAAAATGCGCCAGCCACAATTTTGTAATTTCAGGGTCAGCAAGATCACTTTTATTTAAAATTTTTATGCATGGCCGATGCTGGCGCAGCTCGGCCACCATGGGGTTTTCACTGCTAAAGGGTATGCGTGCGTCCATAACCTCAATGACAAGGTCAACATCAGACATTGTTTCCTTGATGATGCGACGGGCTTTGTTCATATGCCCCGGGTACCACTGAACGGCCATAGCTATTTATTAGTTAGTGAAATAAGGAAAGAAGTTTATCGTAGTAGCGATCATTTTTGTTCTTTATCCGCGATATGATTCGCTGCGCGCGGCGCGCCCTATGATCATTTACGAAAAATAACAGACTTCAACGCATTGAATGCTCAATCGCAACCGCGCTCATATTGACCAGGGCGCGCACTGTCACTGCCTGTGCAACAACGTGTGCAGACTTCGACATGCCCATCAAGACAGGACCGATGGTGACGCCACCGCCAAGCATTTTTAGCAATGTCACAGAAATATTGGCGGCATCTGCATTTGGCATAATCAACAAATTCGCGGTGCCTTTTAACTTTGAATTCGGATACAAACGATTTCTTAACTTCTCGGATAATGCAGCATCGGCATGCATCTCGCCATCAACTTCCAGTTCTGGTTCGGTGGCATGCAATATCGCAAGCGCTTTACGCATCTTTTCCGCAGACTCATCACTCGACGCGCCAAAATTTGAATGGGAAACCAGCGCTACCTTGGGCACAATGCCAAAGGAGCTTATTTCCGCTGCCGCCAGTTTTGTTGTTTCCACCAGGTTTTCCACCGTGGGATTTTTTGTCACATGTGCGTCACAGATAAACAGGGTATGCGTGGGTAACAAATGTGCCACGATGGTCGATGCCTGCTGGATACCGTCTGCTTTTCCAACAACATCAATAATATTATTTAAGGTACGGGTAAATCCACCCGCAACACCGGCAATCATGGCATCGGCATGCCCCTGTTTGACCATCAGTGCCGCTAAAATCGTGCTCCGGTTACGCACGATATGCCGCGCACCACCCGGCGTCACCCCTTTCCTGCCCATTAACGCATGGTAGTAAACCGCATATTCTGTCAATGAGGGATTATGTTGCGGATCAAGAATATCAACATCCACACCTTCTTTTAAACGCAAGCCCAGCTTGTCAATATTTTCTATAATGCTGTCATGATTGCCAATTAATACCGGCCGGGCGATGTCATTATCAACGACCTGTTGCGCCGCCTGCAAAACGCGCAACTCTTCACCCTCTGCATAAACCAGTTTTTTGCCGCTGCCTTTAGCACGCTCAAAAATGGGCCGCATGAAAAACCCGGAACGGTATACAAAGTTATTCAGTTTTTCACGGTAAGCATGAAAATCATTTATTGGCCTTGTCGCCACACCACTTGCCGTCGCTGCTTCTGCAACGGCAATGGACAATTCAACCAGCAGCCGGGGGTCAAACGGTTTAGGTATTAAATATTCCGCACCAAACTTATCGGGTTTACCGCCATAGGCCTGTAACACCGTATCTGAAACTTCTTTTTGCACCAGTGCAGACAAGGCTTTAACACAGGCAAGCTTCATTTCCTCATTAATGGTGGTTGCGCCAACATCCAGCGCGCCACGAAAAATAAAAGGAAAACATAAAACATTATTTACCTGGTTGGGATAATCAGAACGGCCGGTACAAATCAAGGCATCCGGCCTTACCTGCCTGGCCAGTTCCGGCAATATTTCCGGCTGCGGATTGGCGAGTGCTAATATCAATGGCTTGTCTGCCATTTTTTTCAGCATTTCCGGCTGCAGAACGTTTGGTGCTGACAAGCCGAGAAAAATATCCGCATCGCTTATTATTTCATCGAGTGTTCGTTTTTCTGTGGCAACGGCATAAACCTCTTTCCACTGGTTCATGCCTGCTTTACGGCCCTTATAGATGACACCCTTAAAGTCCGTAACGATTATATTTTTGCGCTGCATGCCTGCGCTGACCAGCTGATTCAAACATGCCAGTGCCGCGGCGCCAGCACCGGAAGCGACCAGACGAACCTCTTCAATCTTTTTATCAACCACTTTCAGGCCACTCAGGATTGCCGCCGCAACGATAATCGCTGTGCCGTGCTGGTCATCATGAAAAACCGGGATATTCATGCGTTCTCGTAAACGTCGCTCTATTTCAAAACATTCCGGTGCCTTTATATCTTCCAGGTTAATACCACCAAATGTCGGTTCCAGAGCAACCACGGCATCAATAAACTTATCAATATCCGGCTGGTTGATTTCAAGATCAAAGACATCAATATTGGAAAAACGCTTAAACAACACGGCCTTGCCTTCCATCACCGGTTTTGATGCCAATGGACCAATGTTACCCAGCCCTAACACCGCAGTACCATTGGTGATAACACCGACAAGGTTAGATCGAATGGTATAATCGGCTGCTTTTGCTGGATCAGCCTGGATTGCGTTACATGCAGCAGCTACCCCGGGCGAATAAGCCAGTGATAAATCATTCTGCGTGGCAAGTGGTTTAGTGGCACTGATTTGCAATTTCCCGGGCACAGGAAACTGGTGGTAGTCCAGCGCATTTTGATCCTTAACAAGCTGGTCTTTCGTTTTCTGGTCGTCTGCCATGGGGTAACCAATTTTGAGTAAGCATTGTTATTACTTGATTAATTAACGCTATAAATAATGTATAGACGAAATTAGCAAAGCTTGCTCCATTTCATCGTTTTGTGAAACAATACGGCAAAACATCACCGCTTCAAATAAGAAGAAACCCCTTAAATGAAAACCGTAAATGAAAACCGTTAATTTTCCCTACCTCGCCGTTGCTCTGGGCTTATTTCTATTACTGGTAGTAACCCGAGGCAGCGAAATCGGCAGCGATGGCAGCACAGCATTGCCATTATTAACGCTACTCATCGTTAACGAATGCGCATTTTTCTTAACCATTGCGGGCGCCTTTATTGGCATCAAGCAACTGAAAACCATTGATTTCAACCTCACGCTCAATCCTTTCTATACATTGTCGACCGTTTTATGCATTCTATTATTCATACAATTCACCCTGCTTGGCATTAAACTGTGGCCGCTGTAATGGCGTTGTAGAAAACCATGACCTGCACAGCCGACCCGTAACAGCCGCCGACGCGGCTTATTGACCACCGATTAAATTTTATGACTAACAACGATATCTTACGACGAATTCGCTACATCTTTGACATTAGCGATACTAAAATGATCGCCATCTTTGCGCTGGCCGATTATCCGGTAACACGAGAACAGATCAGCGACTGGTTAAAAAAAGATGATGACCCTGCCTATAAAAACTGTAGTGATACACAGCTGGCGATTTTCCTTAATGGCCTGATTAACGATAAACGCGGCAAAAAAGAGGGTCCACAGGCCGAACCTGAAAAGAAACTAACGAACAATATCATTTTCAGAAAATTAAAAATCGCATTAAACCTGAAAGAAGACGATACATTAAAAATCCTCAAACTGGCCGGCTTAATCATCAGCAAACATGAACTAAGTGCATTTTTCCGGCGCGAAGACCACAAACACTACCGGCTTTGCAAAGATCAGATCTTGCGTAATTTTCTCAACGGATGCCAGCTCAAATATCGCCCGGATGAAAAACCAGATGAAGGATTTTCATGGGATTAAGCATGAGCCTGTGCGCGCTCAACGGCGAGATACGACTAAATAACAGCAAAAACATTCGCAGCTTTACGTGACCATAAAAAACATCACCTTATTCGCCGGCCCCTTATCAGCACTGCTGATGTATTTTATGGTCGTGCAAACTTCCACTGCATCGGCCGCTTCAAATAACACCGCACTGGCCATTACCGCTGCGGTGGCTGTTTTATGTGTTATCTGGTGGGTTTTTGAACCCGTACCCATTCCGGTAACGTCGCTGGTGCCGCTCACCGTGTTTCAAATAAGCGGTGTACTGAGCAGTAATGAAATTGGACAAGCCTACGGCAGCCCGCTCATCTTATTATTACTCGGCGGCTTTATCTTATCCAAATCAATGGAACGCAGCGGCGCGCATTTACGCCTCGCGCTGTTTATGGTTAACCTGTTTGGCAATAACAGCAGTAAACAACTGGTGCTTGGTTTTATGGTAACAGCTGCTGTATTAAGCATGTGGATTTCCAATACCGCCACCACCTTAATGCTGCTGCCTGTCGCACTGGCCGTTGCCAATCAGGCGAAAGATAAAGAACTCGCTGTACCGCTCATGCTGAGCATTGCTTTTGCCGCCAGTATCGGCGGCATAGGCACGCCCATTGGCACGCCGCCTAACCTGGTCTTCATGCAGGTATATGAACAGCAGTTCAATAAAAACATTGGTTTTACAGAGTGGATGAGCTGGGGCATACCCGTTGTTGTGTGCATGATTCCAATGACCTGGTTATGGCTGACCAGAAATCTCAGCTACAGCGGTGGTTTCAACATGCCAGACGTCGGCAAATGGAGCAGCACCGAAAAACGTGTTATGACTATATTTGCACTGACCGCAACCGCATGGATAACAAGAAAAGAACCTTTTGGTGGCTGGAGCAGCTGGCTGGATCTGCCTGCAGCCAATGATGCATCGGTTGCATTAATTGCGGTGATATTAATGTTTGTTATTCCCGCTGGTCATGATAATGAAAAACACAAAGGTGAAAAACTGCTGGACTGGAAAACTGCCGCAACCATCCCCTGGGGCATCCTGTTATTATTTGGCGGCGGTATCTGTTTAGCCAAAGCCTTTGGTGTTTCCGGTTTAAGCACCACCCTTGCCGAAAACTTGTCAGAACTGTCAACACTGCCTGTACTGGTGATGATATTTGCTATCTGCCTGAGCGTAACCTTCCTCACAGAAACCACCAGCAATACCGCAAGCACGGTATTATTAATGCCGGTATTAGCCGCCACCGCGGTAGGCTCGCAGATCGACCCTAAATTACTGATGATACCGGCCGCCATCAGTGCCAGTTGTGCTTTTATGATGCCGGTAGCGACAGCACCCAACAGTATTGTTTATGCCAGTGGATTCTTTACCACAAAAGAAATGGCCCGCGAAGGCATTGTATTAAATATTGCTGGTGCGATTATTATTACCGCGCTGTGTTATTTAATTCTGGTGTAAAATCATGCATTAGCTGGAACCTGAGATTGCTACAGCACGATTGCTGCACGCCTAAGCTAAAATCGAAACTATATAACCGTCCCTTTCATCAACAGCCCAGTGGTTAATACTTTATGACTCAACAATTAGACACCGCCATTAAACTCATCGACGCGGCAAACAACGAGGACCCAAACCAGGAAAATGCTGATGGCAAGGACTGGCCAAAGGAACTGCTCTACTCGCACCGCATGTCAGACATGCTGCAACGTTATATCCCGGATGCGGATGATGTAATAAAACTGGCCTGCCGTGCGCAGCATATCCAGCGCTGGAAAACACCGCGCAGCGACTATTCCATGGATCGTAAGGGTTACCATCAATGGCGCACCGGGCTTTACCAGTTTCATGCAGAGACCGCCGCTGCTTTGCTGGAGAAAGCGGGTTATGAAAATGACGTCATCGAAAAAGTAAAACAGGCGGTAGGCAAAAAGTCCGCTAAGACTAATACCGACACCCAGCGACTGGAGGATGTGGCGGCACTGGTCTTTATTGAACACTATATGCAGGCGTTTGCTGATAAACACCCGGAGTACGACGAGGAAAAATGGCTGCTTATTATCCGCAGGACCTGGAATAAAATGTCCGAGCAGGCGCAGCAGTTCGCCCTTTCCGGTAGCATCACGCTGCCAGAGCCGTTAATACCGCTTATTCAGAAAGCAGTAGCAGGCTAGACAAAACCGTATGGCAATAAGCGGCCAGCCGACCAGCGAAACCTGATCGCTTCGCTGGCCGCAGCAATGACTGCTATTATTCTGTAATTGGCAGCATCGTCAGCTCAACTCGACGATTCAGGGAGCGGCCTTGCGCAGTACTATTATCGGCTATCGGGTTTTGTTCACCAAAACCCACGGTCTCGAAACGGGCAGCAACAATATTTCTGCTTTTTAGGTAACTGGCCACTGAGCTGGCACGCTGCTCAGACAATGTCTGGTTATAGGCAGCATCTCCCACGCTGTCGGTATAACCGGCAACCACAATAATAGTCTTATCGAATTCTTCAAGCACCAGGGCGACGGAATCCAGCACACTGTAGAAATCAGCTCTCAGGGCACTGCCCGCAGTAGGAAAAGTAATATTACCCGGCATAATCAGGTTAATATTGTCGCCATCTCGCTCAACGCTAACGCCCGTGCTGCGCAGTTGCTGTCTTAATTTGGCTTCCTGCGTATCCATGTAATAACCGACGCCGCCGCCAGCGATGGCGCCAATTCCTGCATCACGCAACATACGCTGATTACGTTCACGGGAACTTTTGTCCTTATTGGCGATATAGGAGATGACAGCAGCAGCACCCGCACCTATACCCGCGCCTTTTGCTGTATTGGTGGTTTTTTCTTCACCGGTATATGGATCAAATGTTGTACAGCCGCTGACAGCCGTTATGCTGGCAAGAGCAATTGCCATTATCAGTTTATTCATGTTCAAAGTACCTGTTAAAATTATAAAATATCGTTACGGCAAACCATTACAGCCATCATTGATGGCAAACGATTAGCCCAGAAGAAGTGGCGTACAAACGCCGGCGAGCGACATTATATTGGTATTTGTCGCCGTTGTCCGTAATTAATAGGGATGATCTACGCACTCAAAAGGGGTAGCAAAAAGCCCATCTATTGACCTGAATCAATAATACCCGCGCTATTCTTTATACAATGAGCCAAGGAGGTAAGTTATGTCATTATTAACAGTAACCGTTGTACTCGCACTGCTAGCGACTATTGCTACTCTGATCTGGGGTCTTGGCTCCATGGCCAAGGGTGGAAAATATGATGAGTCGCACAGTGAAAAACTGATGTTCATGCGCATTGGTATTCAGGCATTTGCTTTCGTTATGCTGCTGCTTGCGCTTTACCTGACGGTAGCCTGAGAACAAAGCGACAATAGCTGGCTGCTTTAACATACCTGCAGCATGCTTCAGGTCTTTTGTTGTGCGCAAAATTTATCAAATCAGCAACAGATCATCATGCTTTCTGACATTGAAGCCAG
>CAVYHC010000055.1:0-69941 GCA_963768125.1 uncultured Gammaproteobacteria bacterium | reverse complement strand
CGCAAATTTGCCAAGTATGTTGGCATAGATCAGAGGAAATATTTAAGATGTGGATGAGTCCGCCCTGATGAAGCCGATAACGAAATACGGCGGTTTACCAAAACCGACGGGTTGCGTATAACACGTCTGGTTATGAGGGTCAGAGAGCCGATGCTTTCTGGCCTTTTTTATTTCTATTATGGGCTGAAATTTTTTACACATAAGCGATGCCTGGTTGAAGTGAAAAAAAAAACACCGTTACGCTAGTGAGCGGTAACATTTCTGCTTGATACTGCCTGAGTCATAATGAATACGATTTCGATACCCGGTTTTAGTGAGCCATTTAGCTCGATAAGCCATCTGCTGGGTGCCTTCGTTTTTTTTGTCTATGGGATCAAGTTGGTCTACATGGCCCGCAGCCATTTTGGTTGGGCCATGGCAGTCAGTGTTTTTGTGCTCTCGGGCGTTTTTCTATTATCCATGAGTGGTGTCTACCATCTACTGGAACTGGAAGGTGTTAGCCGCGCTGTTTTGCAACGCCTGGATCATGCCGGCGTCTTTGCATTGATCGCCGGTACCTTTACGCCCGCGCATGCCATTTTGTTCACCGGCTTTTGGCGCTGGGGTTTCTTGATACTCATCTGGTCACTGGCTATTGCCGGCCTTACCGTGAAATCCATTTTCTTTAATGAACTGGCTGAATGGGTTGGGCTGATGGGTTACCTTGGGCTAGGCTGGCTAGGCATCTTTTCGGCGTATATGACGCATCGACTTCATGGCTTTGCCATCATCAGGCCTCTGGTGTTTGGTGCGCTGGCCTATACAGCCGGTGCGAGCCTGGAGTTCTTACGCTTACCCATCGTTATTGCCGGTGTGATCGGGCCGCACGAGTTATTCCACATCGCGGTATTGGCGGGTATTACATGGCACTGGATATTCATCAGGAATCTGTTGCTGATGAAACAAAATGAGGATACTACATGTGGTTAAATAA
Organism: uncultured Gammaproteobacteria bacterium; assembly: GCA_963768125.1. Taxonomy (GTDB): domain Bacteria; phylum Pseudomonadota; class Gammaproteobacteria; order SZUA-229; family SZUA-229. The sequence continues at coordinate 68,968 of CAVYHC010000055.1, read as the reverse complement.
CAGTTCCTCAGCCCGTTAATGATTTGAGGTGAGTGGTTAATATCCGGGATTAAGGTGAACATCATGAAATACCGCCAACTTGGTAATACTGATATCGATGTTAGTGTGATCTGTCTGGGCACCATGACCTGGGGCCAGCAGAATACGCGCGATCAGGCTTTCGAGCAGATGGATTATGCGCTTTCTGAGGGTGTGAATTTTTTTGATACTGCTGAGCTTTATGCCATCCCGCCAAAAGCCGAGACTTATGGGCGCACCGAGGAAATTCTCGGTGAATGGCTGCAGGCACGGGGTTCACGTGCATCAGATCGTACTGGCGAGCAAGATCGCCGGGCCCGGTGAAGACTGGATACCACACATCCGCGGCGGCAAGACCCGGTTTGATCGCCATGATATTCCACAGGCGCTGGATACCAGCCTGAAGCGTCTGCAGACGGATTACCTCGATCTTTATCAATTGCACTGGCCGCAGCGTGAAGCGAACTTTTTTGGCAAGCTTGGCTTTGAAGTGCCTGCGGAAGAACAACTTACCCCGATACTGGAAACCCTGGCGGCGCTGGCTGAACAGGTAAAGGCCGGCAAGATACGCCATATCGGTCTGTCCAATGAAACCCCCTGGGGAATGATGCAGTTTCTGCATTATGCCGAGCAGGCGGGCCTGCCGCGTATCGTCAGTGTGCAGAACCCGTATAGCCTGCTGAACCGCAGCTACGAGATCGGCATGGCAGAGGCTTCATGGCGAGAACAGGTGGGATTGCTGTCGTATTCACCGCTGGGTTTTGGTGTACTCTCTGGAAAATACCTTAATGATGCGAAACCTGAAGGTGCCCGCATTACCCTGTACCCGGATTACACCCGTTACAGCAGCCCGGCAGCGATACAGGCTACCGAAGCTTATGTAGCACTGGCTCGCGAACATGATATGGATCCGGCACAGATGGCACTGGCTTATGTCAACAGCCGGCCGTTTTTGACCAGCACGATAATCGGTGCCACCACCATGGAGCAGTTGCGCAGTAATATCGATAGTATCAACCTGCGGTTACCGGATGACGCATTGGCGGTTATCGAAGAGATTCATAACAGACATGCAAACCCGAGTCCTTAGTAAGTTTCATTCTATCGAATCACTTTAACGGGATGGTATGTGATATTAATTTACAGTGTTAGACGAACTAATCAGCCTGTTCATAATCATTATAGAGAAGAACTGGATTCTTTATTGTCAACAGTTTGTCGTCTTTAATGGAACCGGCAGCTGATAAGTCAGCGGAGAAAATCTATGAAGAAGTTGCATAATCAGCATCATCCTGCAGGCCTGGAGTGGATCATTCTTAAAATGCTTCCCAAAATACTGGCTGGCGGTATTTTTATACCGTTGTTTCTCTCTATCTTCGTACGATGGTATCCTTTCGAAAGGCCAGCGGCTGAGATAGCCAAACTGCATATCGGTATAGACATCCTCTCGATCTCTTTATTTTTTAGCGTGATTGCTGCAGTCATAACCGTAGCTATCGGCTGTATTATCGTGGTGTTAATGAAGGGCCCTGCCTATGTAGCTGATGCATATGATCTAGACGATGCCGATCAGCCAGAATCAGAAAATACCGGAAAGTTAAAAAAATGAACCGTTGCTTATTCAAATTACTGGTATGTTGAAATAAGTAGATTGTATAATCACCGCATGTCGAATTTACAAAAAACAGTATCAAACGAAGGCCTGTCTGAATTGCAGTTACAGCAATTCAGACGTGACGGATACCTGATCGTGCGTAATCTTGCGCCAGCTGTTTTACGTCAGCGCATGATCAATACCGTTGCAGCGTCTATGGCGCCGGCATTAGGTCCGCTGGAATACGAAACAGAATTGTCTTATCCCGGTGCACCGCAGGAACTTATGGCAGCTGGCGGTTATACGCCGCGGCGTCTGTTGAACGCTTATGCCCGTGATGCAGCATTTCGTGAATGGGCGGGTAATCCGGAAGTGGTTTCAGCATTGAAACAGCTGATCGCTACCGATCAGGTGATGCTTACCCAGAACCATCACAACTGCATCATGACCAAGATGCCGCAGTACAGTACCCGAACCGGCTGGCATCAGGATATGCGTTACTGGAGTTTTGACCGGCCGGAGCTCGTCAATGTCTGGCTGGCATTAGGTGATGAATATGAAGAGAAGGGCGGCATGAAATTCATACCGGGCTCTCATAAGCTCGAACTCGATCGCGGCCGTTTTGATGCGGAGCTGTTCCTGCGTGACGACTTGCCTGAGAACCAGGAGTTATTAGACAGTGCGGTGGACGCGGAATTAAAAGCGGGCGATGTGCTGTTTTTTCATTGCCGTACTTTTCATGTTGCCGGTGCGAATAAAACAGGTGAACCGAAATACTCCCTGGTATTTAGTTATCATGCTGCGGATAATCTTCCGATACCGGGTACGCGATCTGCTCGTCTTAACAGTGTAAAGATGGGATAGATAATAACTGGACAGAAATTGCTGCTAAATGTATTCCAACAGTAAAATGCTTAAACATCTATCACCTAATACAAAATTACTTTTTGTTATCGTGTTCATCTCGATCGTTTCTGCCTGTTCATTCAAATCCATCTATAACCGGCTTGATTATCTTATTCCGTCTTATGTCGAAGGCATGGTTTCGCTCGATGACATGCTCGAGGATAAAGTCGAACAGCGCACCAAGGTTGTTATCAACTGGCACCGAAATACACAGCTAAAACAGTACGCTGAGCTGCTGCGCGAATTTCAGCTTTATTTTGGTCTGCATCTTAGCGAAGAGCGGGTATTACAGTATATGTCAGATATGGAATCCTTATGGCTGCCGCTGGGGGAAAAGCTCAATGAAGAGATGGCAGAGTTACTGCCGCTGTTAAATGATGAACAGCGCGATGAGCTGTTCGAAAGCATGGCTGATAAGAATGAAGCATTTTATGATGACTATGTCGACCTCGATGCAGAAGAACGCATCGAAGAATATACAGAAAGCCTGCGCGATAATTATGAGAACTGGCTGGGTGATCTGACTGAACAGCAAGAACAGTATTTGGAAAAAGCGGCATATAAGTTACACAGCAGTGCTGCATTACGTCTGCAGCAGAGGAAGGTCTGGCAGCACAGCATACGAGAGATCCTGGAGCCGTCTGACGATCCTGAAATTAAATCTGAACGATTACGCACATTTTTCAGGAAATTTAATGATGAGCGAAATGCAGCGCTGGCTGCTGCTGATGAAGCGAACAAACAGGTGATAGCATGGCTGACGGTGAAACTGGTGCATGCTTCGAACGTTGAGCAAGAAGAATATTTCATCAACAAGACGAATGATTATATTCGCATCTTCACCGAGCTGGCAGAAAACCGTTAGCTTGTTATCGTTAACCGGACGATCGTTAACTGGATAAGACGCGACTGAGGCTCACTTCCATCCCATCACCCAGCTGGATGATTCTTTTAATTGTTGCCAGTCGATCTCATATAGTTTTTTATTTATAACGGCTTCCAGTTCACAGGCAACGATATTTTCATCATCGGCACGTAACAGTTTTGTGACGATAAAATGCCGTTCTTTTCCTTGCGGTTGCAATGCCGTCCACTTGGACAGTAGTAATTTTTCCGGGTTTATCCTGTTCATAGCCTTTAATTTTATTTTATGTTTTGATCGAGTAACGGCTTCAGACCAGCCCATATATTCCTCATTACCTGTGGTTGCGCTGCGGCTTTTGGATGCATGCCATCCTGCTGCATCAGTTCACGATTTTCAGCGACCTGGTCGAGCATCCTGGGTACCAAAGGTATTTCATAGGTGTCTGCCAGGCGCTGATAAAGTTCAGCAAACTTCTGATTGTAGACGGGTCCATAGTTGGGCGGCAGGCGAACACCGGCCAGGAGTATCCGTGCATCTTCCTGCTTGCAGCGCTCGATGATTTTGACCAGGCTGTTATCGATCTCACTGAATGGCAGACCACGCAGACCATCATTGCCTCCCAGTGCGATGATAACGATATCCGGTTCATGTGTCTGCAATGCCGGTTCGAGGCGGCTCAGTCCCGTACGAGTGGTATCACCGCTGACACTGGCATTGATCACCTTGTAATTATATCCCTGCTTGGTAACCTGTTGCTGCAACAGCGCCACCCAGCCTTCATCTGCGTTCAGGCCATAAGCACCACTGAGGCTGTCACCTAAAACCAGAATAGTTGCCGGTGTTTTGTCTGCAGCATATAAAGTAGGGTAGACCATCAGGCTTGAACCTGTAGCCACGATAGCTGTTATCAACAGGAGTCGCAGAGTTGATCTAAGTGTTGATTGAAGCGCTGATAATACGTAATTGGAGAATTTTTTCATCATGTCGAACGATGCTGTAAACACCTTTGTTGAGGCCCGTCAACTGGGCAAACAGGTAACAACCCGAGACGGGATGCTGACCCTGTTACATGATATCAACTTTAAGGTTGAAGCGGGCACTTCGGTAGCGATTCTTGGTGCGTCGGGCTCTGGCAAGACGACCTTGCTCGGACTGCTGGCAGGACTGGATACACCGACACAGGGCGCAGTGATACTCGATAATAATAATCTCAATGATTTTGATGAAGACGGGCGTGCGTTGCTCAGGGCTGAGCTAGTCGGTTTTGTATTCCAGAACTTCCAGCTCCTGTTTGGTCTGACAGCGCTGGAGAACGTCATGCTTCCGCTGGAACTGGCACAGGCTCCGCATCCGCGAAAAACGGCCGAACAACTGCTGGCTCGTGTGGGCCTGCAGGAACGTATCCATCATTATCCGAACCAGTTGTCCGGCGGAGAGCAACAGCGCTGCGCCATAGCGCGCGCTTTTTCTACGAGGCCGCGCTGCCTGTTCGCCGATGAACCGACGGGAAACCTGGATAGTGAAACCGGAAAACGCATCATCGAACTATTGTTCGAACTGAATTCAGAGCAGGGTACAACACTGATCATGGCGACACATGATGTCGAGCTTTCAAAACTGTGCAGCCAGCGCATACGGCTAGACGCTGGCAAACTGGTCGCCGATGAGAAGGCATGATCCTGTGACTGCGATAAAACAGAAACATGGCCTGGCTTTTTACTGGTATTCATCATGGCGCATGTTGTGGCGTGACTGGCGTGGCGGCGAGTTAACGATACTGGCGATAGGGCTTATCATCGCGGTAACCAGTATCACTGCTGTCGGTTTTTTTACCGACCGTATCGAACGTGGTTTGCAGATGCAGTCAGCCGAACTGATAGCCGGTGACCTGGTAATCACTTCTGCACGTTCTGATGTTAACGATTACATCACAGAAGCGCGGGCGAATGATTTCCAGGTGACGACGACGCAGCAATTTCGCAGCATGGTGCTTGCTAACGAGCGCCTGCAACTGGCCGAGGTGAAAGCGGTGAGTGAGGGGTATCCGTTGCGGGGAGTGCTACGCGTAAGTGATACCGCTTTTGGTGATGACGAAGCCACCACGGCCATTCCGGCACGTGGTGAACTATGGGTTGAATCCCGGCTTCTGCAACTGCTCGATATTGAGATCGGTGATCGAGTTGATCTTGGTATGAGCTCTTTTACGATTCGCCGATTCATCCGCTATGAGCCCGACCGTGCAGGTGACCTGTTCAGCGTCGCACCTCGTGTGATGATGAACAGCGCGGATCTGGACGCGACAGGCCTGATCACTACCGGCGCACTGGTAAATTACCGTGTCTTGATCGCCGGTGACAGCGGCAGCATCGATAATTACCGTGATGCCATTAAAAAACGTCTCAGAGCGGGAGAGCAGCTACTGAGTGTTGAACAGGGGCGCCCGGAACTCAATACCGCCTTAAAAAGTGCGCAGCAATTTCTTGGCCTGGCGGCACTGATCAGTGTATTACTCGCAGGCGTAGCCGTGGCGACGGTCGCTAACCGTTTCAGTACCCGCCATCTTAACACCAGTGCCATGATGCGCTGTTTAGGTGCATCTCAAAATACAATCATCAGGCTTTTTACGCTTGAGATGTTATGGCTGTCTCTGCTTGCCAGTACGGTCGGTTGTGCCCTGGGTGTGCTGACACAGCTGGTGATAACCGAATTACTCGATCAGCTGATACTGAGACAGTTACCACCACCCTCGATGAAAGCGATGATAATGGGATATGCGACCGGTATCGTGATGCTCATCGGTTTTGCACTGCCGCCTCTGCTGTCACTTCGCAGGGTACCGCCGTTACATGTGCTGCGTAAAGATGTATTAATACAGCCGCCGAGTGTGTGGACGGTCTACCTTGCCGTAATAGCCTGTATGTCGCTGCTGCTGTACTGGCAGATCGGCGACCTGCAGCTGGTAAGCATCGTTTTTGGCGGCATCATGGGCACGCTGTTAACACTGGCTGCTGCAGCCTATCTGATGATCCTGCTGCTAAACCGTCTGCGTGCACGCGTCGGCGTGGCCTGGCGGTTTGGCCTGGCGAATATTTCGCGCCGGCCTGCCAGCAGCACCATACAGATCGTGGCATTCGGTCTGGGCATCATGGTACTGCTTTTACTGTCGACCGTTCGTTCAGATCTGCTCGATAACTGGCAGCGCAGCCTGCCGCATGATGCGCCGAATTATTTTGTTATCAATGTACAGTCGGACCAGGTCGAAAGCATAATTGAACATTTTAAAACCATGGGAGTAAGCAGCACTAAACTATACCCGATGGTACGAGCACGCCTGGTGGAGATAAATGGCCTGGAGGTCAGTACATCGGATTATGAGAGTGAACGTGCGAAACGTTTTGTTACCCGTGAGTTCAACCTTTCATGGGCCGAAACGATGCAGCCTGATAATGAAGTCATCGCTGGAAGATGGTGGCAAAGTGAGGATTTCGGCACACCATTGATGTCTTTTGAAGCACAGTTGGCACAGACATTAAAATTAGATGTATATGATGTCGTCAGTTTTGATATCAACGGCACATTGATCGATTTCACCATAAGCAACCTGCGCAGTGTTGACTGGGGTACCTTCAATGTTAATTTTTTCACCGTCGTGCCACCTGGTGTGCTCGACGATAAACCGGCTAACTGGATAACCAGTGTTTACCTGAATAAAGAACAGCGGCAGCAACTGGATAAACTGGTACGCGAGTTCTCTAACATAACACTGATCGATATCGAAACCATCATGCAGCGGGTGCGTGGCATTATCGAACGTGTTTCACTCGCCGTTGAGTTCATATTCCTGTTCACCCTGTTAGCAGGACTCGCTGTACTTTATGCGGCGATACAGTCTAACCAGGATGAACGGCGATTCGAGAGTGCCGTATTACGTACGCTCGGTGCCAGTAAAAAGGTATTATTGCTTGGCTTGTTGGCGGAGTTCAGCATGTTAGGGGCATTATCAGGTTTACTCGCCGGCATCGCCGCGACATCACTTGCCTGGCTGCTGGCGATGTTCGTATTCAGGTTCGACTACCAGTTAGATATCAGTGTTGCAGCGACTGGATTTGTCAGCGGTATCTTGATCGTCGTTGTTGCCGGTTTGCTCGGTACCCGTAGCGTATTGACATCACCCCCTGTACAAAGCCTGCGCGAAGGCAGTATTTAGAAAAATAACTAACGCATCAACGGATACAGGAAAGAGGGGAATTGATGGCTCGATGGTTGATGATAATCGGAACTCTGCTGCTGGCAACGGGCGTGCTTATGCATTTCGCACCATGGACGCTGAACTGGTTTGGAAAACTGCCCGGTGATATCCGTATAGAAACTGCACAGGGTAAAGTATTTATCCCCATCACCTCTATGCTGATAATAAGCGTAGTACTGACACTGCTGATCAATCTTTTTAAACGTTGATATATTGATGACTAGTGCGGGGTCGGTGATAGCAGTGCGCCACTCAGACATATAACAACGACTATCGTTAGCCTTTGTCTCATAGGCAGATACCAGCTGGGCAGCTGCTGCTCTTTCTCTGCAGAGCGGTCGTAAGCATAAAGCGCGATAAAGCCGAACAGCAGCAGTAAAAGTGCATAAGTTTGCGGCGCAAGCAGTGTCGGCCATGCCATTAACGCTGGCATAACACTGGCGATGAGATATTTGCTGCTGTCCTGTTTAGACGATATGGCTATGCCCCAGTGAACGGCGCCCATGAAAGAAAAGATTATCGCTGCATAAGTCACCAGCATACTGGTGACGTCTATATCTAGCGGTATCTGCAGCCAGCTGGCGATACTTAATATGATAAAAGGTATCAATCCGGAGTAGCCGAGTATCTTTGCTGTGGATTCGTTACCAGACAATGGCTTTGTTTTCCCAGTCTATAAATGACAGTTCACCATCGATGGCCTGATTTTTCATTATCTCGACCAGGTGATGGGCGACGAATTCTGCGGTGAACAGGTTTTCGCTTTTTACAGAGCGCTGAAAAGGTTTCGACAGGCAGGTATCGGTCGTGCCAGGGTGAAAGGCGATCAGCTTTACATTTTTTGCACGTCTCGCATATTCGATGGCAGCAGTCTTTAACAGCATGTTAAGTGCCGCTTTCGACGCCCGGTAGCTATACCAGCCACCTGAGTGGTTATCTCCGATACTGCCTATCCTCGCACTAAACACAGCGATGATACAGTTGGTATTGCCTTTTACCATTGAGACAAGCGCTTTTAACCATAATATAGGGATAACACTATTAATGGTAAAGATGTCCTGAAGGTTGGTTGCATTGACTTCTTCGATGCGTTTTTCCGGCCAGTGATCGCCATCGTGCAGGATGCCATTGCATATGCAGACATGCGTGATGGAATCGCTAAGTTCGTCTATCTTTTCACAGGTTTCTGCGATGGCAGTTTCACTGTAATCACACTGGATAAGATGCGTAGTCTTCAGCGTGATTTGTTCTTGTTCCGGCAGTGCATTTCTGCTGACGGCGATCACAGAATCTATCGCCTCATCCTGCAGCCATCGCTGACAGAGGGCAGAACCGAGTCCGCCGCTGGCGCCAATGATTAGAGCGGTTGATTTCATGGTCGATAATAAAGGATGATGGTTTCTGGATGGAAGTTAATTAGCATAAAATCTGATCGATGCCAAACACAGATCAGCCTGAAAATCTCTGCCGATGGCGATCAGGCCTATACGTGTGAGCTGTTTTTTGTCAAAGCGGGTAAAGGTTTTGTATTTTTCCAGTTCGGCAAAGGGGATGCGATAAGTCTGCCAGTCCGTGCTCGCGGTGAAGCTGGAGCGATACGACTGCCAGGGAAACCAGAGGTCATCCGTACGCAGGTGAATATTGTAAAGCTCGCCGTTACCGGATACCTCTATTTCTATACCATCATATGCGCTGCCATCAAACACGTCATCTGACAGAGGCAGTGCCATCTGTACAAAACCGCCATTGTTTTCGGTGGTGACATTACCCTGCATGCGCAGGCAATTTCTGCCTTCATGATGATGCAGTGTCAGTTTACCTTCTGATAATCCGCCCATAACGTTATCTGTTATCAGGCGCCATTCTGTGCCCAACCTGGAATGCAGGTCCGTGTTGCTGCGGTCATCTATTATTCCAGCATTATCCATTACGTTTGTTGCCCGTTCATTTGCTGAGACTCCGTTAATCGTTAGCAGGCTGGCCATCAGGCTAATAAACGATAAGGTAATGCTAAGTGATCGTGACTCATTACTGTTCATTGGCATGAAGTATTCGCCGTCAATCTGGTAGTCTACAGCTTTTACAGTCCAACGATTTAGTCTTTCCCATGATCAATGAAGAGATGATGTTTCTATGACGGGCAAAAAAACGATAGCTGATATCTGCCAGCAGTTTTATACCCGGCCATCTCAAAATTGCAAGCCAGCGGTGTTTGCCGACAGACTTCCACGCATGATATGTTACATCCAGGCCATAGATCATGTCACCGTTACTCAGTTGGCCATGTAATATCCTGTTGGCTTCGACCTGGTCGATATAAGGGTACCGTTTAACAAAATCAGGTGCATGGATATCTTCGAACACGATTTTATTATCACCATCATATGCTCTAAGCTGATTTATTTCTGCACTGCATAAGGGACAGAAGCCATCATAAAAAACGGTAAGTTTCATATTATGTGACTAGTTGATCGTGCCTGTAATTTCACTATCGGCACACTGTGCATAAGCTGCTGATAATGTGGCATTCGATGTGTGCAGCGGTATATCGATGTATTCGGCTTTATTTGCTTCGCTTTCGAAATAGATCTTCAGCGCGTTGGGACCTTCGCCTTCGATAACATAGGGTGCTGTTTTTATGTCAATGACATCGTTCATCGATATTGGATCCAGGGTAGATATTCGCATCTTTATATCCTCACTTGTTGTAATCATTGTCTAAAAAAGGGCCGGAGAGCTACTCTAGCTCTCCGGCTGGTCCTAAATTATCAACGCCTGTTAGATTTTGGCTAATTGCATTGTAGTGTTGATAACCGGTACCGACTCAGGGAGATTAACCTTCATCTATACCGCTATCGATGGGATTGTGAATCACTTCGTGCAGACGGCTTCCGGGTACGACGGAAGATAAAATTTCGATATCTTCTAATTCAGCTGCAAGTATTGCTTGATCGTAGAACTTTTCTGTGGCCAGGATTTGTTTTTCATAATTACTCATGATTTTTTCTCCGATTACACGTTATTAGTGGTTTGAGTACAGGGTCATTTCAGCCGCCCATGTCATTATTATATGGATAAAATTCTTTTTGTCTAGGACAAATATTACTATTATTGCTTTTTTCTTAATTATTTATTAAAATAACCCCATGAATAGTGAATGTATGAGCATCGGCTCGGTTGAACGGGATACCGGCATAGCACGTGATACCTTGCGTATATGGGAGCGCCGATACGGTTTTCCCAAGCCGATTCGCAACGATAAGGGCGAAAGGATGTACCCGGAAGCGCAATTACGCCGTTTACAGCGTATCCGGCGCCTGCTCGATCAGGGCTTACGGCCGGGTAGAGTGGTCGCATTAAGTGATTCTGACCTGGATATTCTGGAGGCAGATCTATGCCCTGAAACACCGTCGAACGATGCCATAGATAAGATACTGGCTGTGTTGCAGGATACCGATGCCTCTGAGCTGGAAACTGTATTGTCAGCAGTCTATCAACAGCAGGGTATGCAACGTTTCATCATCGATACCGTGGTGCCATTACTGCAAACTGCTGGTCAACGCTGGGCGTCTGGAAGACTGCAGATCTTCGAAGAACATCTGCTATCTGAGGTACTGACTCGTTTCATCAATACCGAGATATCTGTCATTCAAAAAACGGCGAAGAAACCACGTGTACTGCTGGCAACGTTACCTGGAGAAGAGCATACGCTTGGTCTGTTAATGGTATCAGCGCTTTTGTCAGCTCATGACATATCGGTGATCAACCTTGGAGCTGAGGTACCGCTAGATCAGCTCGTTTCTGCCGTAGACAGGTTCGAAGCGGATGTGCTTGGCGTTACTTTCAGTGGTTCTTATCAGTATGAAAATATACGCGGTAATCTAAACGAGTTACGCGATTCCATTGCAGAAAATGTCGATATATGGACGGGCGGTGAAGGTGTAAGACGTTTACGCAAGTTGCCAAAAGGCGTTACCAAGTTTACCTCGCTGGATAAATTACCACTCGCTTGAGTTGAGTAATACCTGAATAACAACCCTGTACAAAATAGAAGGATAATGAGGCTTACTAATGAGAAATTTAATTCTAGTTTTGATGCTGCTGAGCAGCCCTCAGTTACTGGCAAAAGAATGTTCTGCATTACTCGATTTTGATGTGCGTACTTTGAATGAAGAGCAGCAGGTCAACCTGTGCGAAGAGTATCAGGGCAAAGTGTTGCTGGTGGTGAATACCGCCAGCCGATGCGCATACACTGATCAATATGATTCACTGGAAAAGCTTTATAAACAGTACCGGGAAAGCGGGCTGGTAGTACTGGGTTTTCCATCGAATGATTTTGGCCATCAGGAGCCCGGTACTGAAAAAGAGATCAAATCTTTCTGCGCTGTCACCTACGGGGTGGATTTCCCGATGTTTAGCAAGACACGCGTAGCTTATCGCAATGCTGATCCTTTCTATCGAAAACTCGCTGAGACATCAGGCACTTTCCCGCAGTGGAACTTTCATAAATATCTAATCGATAGTGAGGGCAATATGGTAACGAGTTATCAGAGCGCCATCGATCCGCTCGATAAACGTGTTGTCGGCGCCATAGAAAATGAGTTGAAACGCGTCAGGTTCTAATTTTTTCCCGTTATTTTCCTGTTCTGTTTGTTCAGGATAACCTGCGTATTTTCCCAGGCAATTTTTCGCCTGACATCTTTCGGTAGATCATTTAACCAGCTCCAATGAAAATCGTATAACTTTTGATAGTGCTGCCAGCCTTCGTCAGAAGTGTCCCAGGTTTGTCCTCGCGTGACTTTCCAGACAGGATCTGTGCCGGTAATAAAACGATCCGGATAACGTAACACCAGTTTTTTCCATGCCGGGAGCAGGGTGTGGTCTGCTTTACTTATACCGTCATATCGCCATGGGTCGCGCGCAGCGAAGTCTATCCAGGCATTGTCACACTGGGCCAGAATTTTCTCGATATGGCTCGCCCTAAGATTGCCGCCGGCATGGGCAAAGATCATTTTGATGCCGGGGTTAGTCAAACATAAATTTAAAAAAGTTTGCTCATTTGATGAGTCGATATGAATCAGTACCGGGACATTGTAAGTTTTCGCTAAGGTAAGCAGTTGTAAGAATATTGTGTTGTTTGTCTTGGGATAAAATCCATCCATAAAATGGACTTCGCCAATGCCATAATACTGGCCATTCTTTAAAGCTAACTCGGCTTTTTTAACCACCGTTTCATCCTTATACCAGTCTCGTTTACCTAACTCGTGTATATAAGGGCTGAAAAAAGGAACTACCCAGTCACCCCCTTTTTCTCTTAGCTCTAAAGCCATCTCAGAAGGGGTGCCAGAAACAATGGTCAGGCCTACTTTATGCTGCTTAAGTATATCAACGATTTCCTGAGTAGTAGTTACCTCACGCTGGTCCCAATTATAATGAATGTGACTATCAGCAAAAATATCGGAGGCGCGAGCATTGTTTATCTGTGCGCCAGAAAAAATTAACGTCAGGCATATATATTTGAATGCAGCGTTCAGGTTTTGGTTAATTTTCAGGTATAGCATTTTATTGTCGTGAATCACCTTTAATTTCACTGGATGAAGTACAAGGTAAATACCGTAATTAAATAAACGGCATTAGATTTTACCCTTGTCGCATCCTGGATACCATGTCATGCGAGGCGATATAGTTTTGCCAGGCAGTTTATCTGGGCTATATTCTGTCTGCTAGCTACAATCCTGCAGGCAACGGCTGGGGCATGGGAAAGGGAATTAATTCGCGCTTTTATTAAACTACTGGAACAATTAAGCCCACTTACTCTCTTTCATCCAGTCTATTACTTCATCGCACGGCATTGGTTTAGCCATATAGTAACCTTGCGCATAATCACAATTCAGACTTGTTAATAAATCAAATGTGTTTTTATCTTCCACACCTTCAGCAACAATTTTCAAACCTAGCGTATGGCCCAGATCAATAGCCGCTTTAACAATACTTTCATCCTTTTTGTCGTTTACCATATTCGTTACAAATGACTTATCAATTTTAAGTTCATCAGCTGGAAGATTTTTAAGATAGGTAAATGATGAATAACCTGTACCAAAATCATCAATGGAAACGCCAAAACCTATCTTTTGAAATTCATTAAGAATCTCAAGACTCTTTTTAGGGTTTGCCATCATGGCGCCTTCCGTAACCTCCAAAATCAAACTTGATGGCTTCACCGACCATATTTTAACTGCATTAGAAACCACATCGATTATACTTTGATCTAATAATAACGGAGGCGCTAAATTAACGGCTACCGAAAAATCAGGGTTTACATTTTGATAACGCAAGCATTGCCTTAATGCCACGTTCAAAACCCAGCTGGTTACGGCCATTAACGAACTACTGTCTTCCAGGATATCAACAAAATACTGTGTATTGATGAAACCAAATTTACTGCTGTTCCAGCGAATTAATGCTTCACCACCATATAATTTTCTGTTTTTTAGATTTATTTTTGGCTGGCAGAACAAGCTGAATTCATCATCTTTCAATGCATGCTGAATTTCATTTTCCAGCAATAAAGTTGGCGGCATATCGCTGTTTGCAACTTCGTGCAATAAATAATTTTCGTTATTTTTTTCTGCCAGTTGCAAGGCCAGGGTTGCAGCATGTAATAACTCATCCAAAGAATTGCCATGATCGGGTTTTGCAGCAATGCCCATGACTATCTTTGGCAATATTTTTGCTCCGCCAATATCGACAATATGCTTAAATTCAGAAATGATTTTATTGGCTGCTAATAATGCATGAGCAGTATTATGAAGTGAAGGCAATAATAAACCGAACTCATTATCACCAATACGAGCGAGTAAATCTGTTGGACGTAATAATTTTTTTAAATTTTCCTCAACATAAATCAGATATTCATCACCTTTTTTAAATCCGTATGTTGTATTGATTTCTTTAAAACGACTAACTTTAATTATAATTAAGGCAATATTTTTTTCACTGACATCAATATCTGATGCGATCGTTTTGAAAAAATTAAGGCGAGAATTCATTTATAGTTCATCACTGCTTTATAGATAATATTCTGTCGGATCTATTCCATATTCACCAGGATCAAGTCCTCGGTGAATATTCAATGGATAGCCCGTTGAATCTTCAAACTGCTCGGATAAATCAATTGTTTGATATTCCTTCATAGGCTCCTTGTCTTCTTCTAATACCAGCATGACTTTGGGACGCATCCTCTGTGTCGTATTTTGCGCAAGTACAATACCAACTTCACCATTAGTCATTTCAACCAGTGAACCCGTTGGATAAACCCCCATACATTGTAAAAACTGCTCAACAAGTTCGGGTTGAAATGCAGTGCCTCGCCAGTTATATATATTTTGCAAAGCTGTGTAAGGTGATTTTGCACTGCTAAATGGACGATTACTGGTCATTGCGTCATAACAGTCGATAATCGCAGCCATACGCCCGTATACAGGTATATGGGTTCCCACTAATGCATTAGGATAACCACTACCATCAAAACGTTCATGATGAGTCATGGCAATATTAATAATATCTTCATTCATGCCTTCGGTAGTTTTTAAAAGCTCTACACCATGCAACACATGTTTTTTAACAATTCTGTATTCAGCCTCAGTCAGTTTTTCCTTTTTATTTAAAATCGCTTCAGGAATACGTACATTTCCCATATCCATCATTAACAAACCAATGGCCAATGTTTTTAAATCTTTTTTAGGCAAGCCCATATAACGACCGAATGCAATTGCCAGGGCACAATTATCGACTGAATGCGAATAGGTATAAGAGCTCTTTTTCTGCATCATCGACAGCCACATATAAGCTTCTGAATTCCTGATAATACTGTCTAATATTGGCTCTACAATACCTCTTACTGCATTGATATCTAAATTTTTACCTTCTTTTACCTGCTCCATGATATTCGCCACCTGGTTGCTTGCATCTTCCAAAGCGGTCTGCGCAGCAGGTAACTCTTCTTTAACCGATATTGTATTTTCGTAATTAACTTTTTTCTTGTTATCCTGTAAGAATCTTTCCAGGTAGGTATTGGTCTTCAAATGAGGTCCCATCATCAACATATTGTGCAGCGCCAATACCACGTTCAGGGTCGATGTAAACAAAAGTGCAATATTGGCTTAACGTTGAGAGATCTTCATCATTATCAATTAAGAAACCTTCTAACATAAATGGTGTATCAAGCCATGGGCGATCCAGGTTTGATACATACATGCCTGTTTTCAGATAAGCGACGTTTACCTTGCGGTCCATAAAAATCCACACCTTCTATATAATATAAATAATTTGATTAACTGATTATAGATAGAAATCATTAATTTTGACGAAAAGCAGGGTGAAGATATTGATTTTTAATCCATCCGCCTCTTTATTGAAGATAAACTATCAGTTGACAGTTATTACTGATACATTCCGATCAGTTTAAAAAATAACGCTAATGTCGACACAATTTCAGAGAAGAGGTGGTTATGTTTTATTCAATCCGACATTTATTAATACCGGCAGTCACTATTATGTTTCTCACCGCCTGTGTCAGCACACCATCTGACTTTGAAGAACCTTCAGTATCGGTCACTTCGTTCAAGCCGACAAACTCTGCGAGTATTTCGCCGCAATTTGAGATTGTTTTACATATTACTAACCCAAATCGTGAGCCATTAACACTGCAAGGCATTTCATACACCATTGCATTGGAGGGCAATAAACTTATCTCGGGTGTAGCCAATGATTTGCCGACGATTGAACCTTATGGCGAAACGGATGTAACCCTCAATGCAACTGCTGATTTACTCGGTGGTTTCCAGTTATTGACAGGGCTGATGAATGAGCATAAAGAGCATATCGAATATGAATTCAATGCCAAACTGGATGTTGGACTTTTTCAGCCAAACATCAGGGTTAGCAAAAAAGGCAGGCTGTAGGTGGTGGATACAAGCATCCGGGGCAGAGAACCATCGTTTCTAATAGTAGAAAATATTGCGCTTGATCCGGATTAATGGCTAGATTATTTTTACTCGCAGTAAACGTAGTATTTACTGTGACTGAGCAGCATATGTTCAATACGCATTTCAGTTGGGGATTCCTGTGAATAAGCAGACACCTGTTGTAGCTCCAGTTCATTATAGGAAGTAAGGTTCATTGCAACAAAATCAGCATCGTTATCATCGTTGTTCATATTGTCATCCTCATCGTTAATCGTTGGCTTTGTACATTCGTACGCTGTTATACGATACATAAAACATGCCAGTTATGCTTTATGACGGGATTATTCTTATAAATATTTGAATATTAAAATAAAATTTTAAATAGTGGGATTTATTATTAGCTATTCAGATTGACGTTTGTGCTTTATTGTTGTGCAGAATAAAACTCTCGGCAACAGATTGGTGCAATGAAAGCCTTTACGAAGTGTTGCCTATACCGTTACGGCCATGAAAAACAACAAGCTACGTACCTGGTTAGTCTGCGACTACAATCGCTCAGTTTCTATCGGCAACCAGCAACACTGCAGGCAACAGCAGGAAGTCCATAAGCAGTGCAATACTGATGGTAATGGCCGATAACAGCCCCATGTCTGCGCTCATTTTGTAATCGGACAACATCAGTACAAGAAATCCGGCGACCAGTGCAACGGTGGTGGTCCACATTGCCGGACCGACGGTGGTGAATGCATGCTGTATTGCCTGTTCCTTGTTCATGCCGAAGTTGTTTCTGGCCCTCAGGTACTTACTGATGAAGTGAACCGTATCATCAACCACGATGCCCAGCGTCATGGAAACCACAACCGACAGGCCAAGGCCTATTTCACCCACCAGCAATCCCCACAGGCCAAACGCCATGGTGGCGGGAATGATGTTGGGCAGCAGGCTAATCATACCGATATCAATGCGTTTCAGTGCGATGATGAGAATGACCGATATGGCCAGCAGTGCGCCAAAAGCCGCTATCAGCATGTTGATGATATTACGTTGCGACAGGTAGGCAAAGACAATCGATATACCGGTGCCTTGCGCGTGCATGTTTACTGGCGTGTTGTTTTGCAGCCATGCCTGAATTTCCAGATCGAGATCGCTGAGTGCACGCGTGCCCATATTTTTTGTGGTTATGATTAACCGTGTTGCAGACTTATCGACATTGATGATGTTGTTCAGGTCCAGTCCGTAGGGCAGCGACATCTCGTATAACAGCAGGTACTGTGCTGCCAGGTCCTGCTGTTCTGGCAATCGATACCAGTTGATCATCATCACCGTGCATCACCCGGTTGAGTTTTTTCATGATGTCGCTGAGGCTGGTTACCTGTTCCACCTGCGGATGCGCTCTCAACCATTGCACGAAACTGTCAAGGTAGGCGAGAAATTCAGGGTCATTGATGCCCTGCGGTTTTCCAGCGCTGATACTGTATTCAAGAAAGTCCGCGCCGCTGATGCGTTCTTCCAGTACATCGGTGGCAATACGTACCGGTACGTTTTCGGTGAAATAGTTTATCCAGTTATCATTTAGCCGGTTTTGTGTAGCGCTGTAAGCCAGCACACCGGCAAGGCAGAGCGTTGAAATAAGAATTTTTATTTTGTGTTTAATAACCCACAGTGCAATGGTTTGCATAATGAGGAACTGCCGAGGATAGCGTTTTACCTTGAAGCTTACCGGTAACACGGAGACCAGTGCAGGCAAAAAGATGATGGAGTAAAAAAACGCAGCGCTAATGCCGATGGCAACGATGTTGCCCAGATTGTGGAAAGGCGGCGAATCGGAAAAGTTCATGGTTAAAAAACCGACAACCGTGGTAAGACTGGTAAGAAACACCGCCTGGAAGTTGAACTGTATGGATTCAATGATGGCCTGCTGCAGGTCCTTACCCTGATTCATCAGGTGGTACATCATAAACAGAATATGCACACTGTCAGCAACGGCCAGGGTAAGAATAATGGTCGGCGCACTGGCAGATGCCGGGTTGATGGCCAGTCCCAGCCAGCCGGCCAGGCCCATCGCGGTACCGGTGGCCATAACGATAATGGTGAGTGTCATCAGGGTGGCGATGACGGTGCGGAATATCAGGCCGATGGTGACCACCAGTACCAGCAGCATTAACGGCACCAGTGTACTCATGTCTTTTTGACCGACCTCGGAAAAAGCCGTATCGAACATCACGCTGCCGGTTAGATAAAATTCAATATCCGGGTAAGCCTTACTGTATTTGTCACGCAGCTTGCGGGTATGGCTTGCTATCCTGCTAATGGTTTCAGGCACTTTATCAACAAAATTGATATTAACGATGATGTTGGTGACCGCTCCATCACGTGAGATGACACGGTTGAGCAGGATCGGTTCATGCAATGCGATCTGTTTTCGTTTTTCGATATCTTCGCCTGATAGCTGCGCCAATGTCATCGAACAGGTCTTCTACCATGAGGTCATCGCCTTCGGCCCAGGTATGCTGGAAGTTAGTAATAGAATCAACCCGGCTGGAAGCGGGGGTTAACCAGAGCGCTTCCGTCATTTCCTGTATGACCTTGAGAACCTGTGGGGTAAATACCTGATTGTCTTTAGGCGCGATGACAAACAGGATGTTTTCATTTTTGATGTAGGTTCTTTCGACGGCTTCCAGTTGCTGTAACTGGGGATTGTCCTTGCTGAAAAACACCCGCAGGTCGCTATCGATGGTGAGGCGCGTCAGGCCCAAACTGCAAAGCAGGAAGACGAGAACTGAAAAGGCAATAACCAGCCAGCGATGCCTTAGGACTCGGCTAGTCAGCATGGTTGATAAGGGCGTCATAGAGAAATTATATCGCTTTCCAATAAGAAAAGGCGCAGTGTTTATATCGGAGCGAGTAAAGGGATTTGGTCTTTTTATATGTAACTAATCGATAATCAGAGAGGATATCTTTGTTTGCATCAAAAATTTTACAATAGTATAAAAAAGCGTAATCTAGAAATGTATGCTGAAACGGCAATGGAGACTGAACATGAATAATCAAAAGAATATCATTACAAATTTATCTCTTGTGTTAATGCTTTTATTCCCTTTGCTTAGTTTTGCTATGCCAGAGAGTGGTGAAACGATAACGCGGCGCGGCGTTATTAACGATGATTATTACGCTGCAGGCGGCACTGTTGATATCAATGCTATCATTTCTGGTGACGCTGTGGTTGCGGGCGGGGACCTGTTTATCGGTCATCATGTCAAAGGTGACGTTATGCTCGCTGGCGGTTCGGTTCATATTCGCGGAGACATTGAGGATGACGTCCGCACCGCCGGTGGTGATATTACCATTGATGCCAATATTGGTGATGACCTTATCGCAAGTGGCGGCAGGATTAATGTTTCAGCCGGTTCAAGCATTGGCGGCGATGCCTGGCTGGCTGGCGGTGATGTGTTTGTCAGCGGAACGGTGAACAAAGACCTGGTTATAGGCGCCGGCAACATTCGCTTATCCGGTATTGTTCATGGTGATGTAAGACTCGAAGGCGGACAGATTCAAATCCTCGAAGGTGCCGTTATCAATGGCACTTTACATTACAGAAGCCCCAATGAAGCGAATATAGATTCTGCCGCAAAGATCAGTGGCAAGATTAGCTATGAGCAAATTGAATGGGATCATTCGCAACGAGGTGCAGGCATATTCTTCTTTTTTATTACCATGACGATTGCCAGCATTGTGTTGTTCAAGTTATTCCCCGGTTTTACAATGTCGGCAGTTGCAAGAATTACGTCTGATCCATTGAAAAGCCTTGGTGCAGGTTTGCTCATACTTATCATCGCCCCGGTGCTTGCTGTATTGCTGATAAGTATTGTTTTGGGTATATGGCTTGGCATGAGTATTTTGGCGCTTTATTTCGTGACATTACTTTTAGGTTTTCTTGTCGCCTGTTTCTTTGTCGGCAACTGGGGAGCGAAACGTTTACATAAGGATGTTTCAACCACGGGGCGACGATTACTTTCCGTCAGCATCGCCATTTTATTTCTTACATTAATAAAGCTTATCCCGATGATCGGTGGTTTACTGCTATTTGTGCTACTCCTGTTAGGGCTAGGCGCAGTGATCTTGCAGCTGAAAGATAGCTACAGTCAGTCGGGCAATGTGTGATTGCTCGAGGTTAATACTGCTCCCATTTTAATCTCATTTTTGCTCAGCTATTGTTAAATCACTTAGCCACGCGATGATGTAGAGCACAACTGCACATGCCATAACACCATTAAAACCTATCTCTATTGCAAGTAACACGGCCAGTATTGCGCTCAGTACAGAGGCACAGCCATTAATACCCCAGGCCCAGGGTATTAGATGTGGACTGGTTTGCTGCACAGCGGCAAGACCAAGTGGAAACGGCATACCCATAACAAATGCAAGTGGCGCGGCAAGAATGAAAGCAGAAATAATTCGTGTTATTTCTGGCTGTGCCATAATCGTGCTGCTGATCAACGGTAACAGCATGATATAAATGACCGTGATCAGCACAATCACCATGACTGCGCGGCGCAATAAAACGGCAATGATGGGTTTTGATGTTGTCTTCAAGCGATACTGAACATAAAGGCTGCCGAGACCGGAGAAAATCAGGAAGGCGCATAAAGCGACAGCGACGGCATACAGCGGCTGGCTGAGTATCAGGGTGAATTTCTGGATAAAGGCGATTTCAATAAAAAGAAACGCCAGCCCGATGGCGAGAAAGTAAAAAATTATATTTCGGCGCCTGTCTGCGCCTTCTTTTCTTACAGTTTTTACCAACAGCAATGGCAGCAGTATTAGAATAAAGGAAGCCACAACGGCCTGTGCCAGGGTGACCAGCAGGGTAGGGTAACCGACGCCTATCATCGATATGCCTGTCTTCGCTGGCAAAGACATGAACTCTTTCAAGCTAGACCACCTGAAATAATTGTTGAAATAAGGCTTGTTGTCAGTGGCAGGGTGTATATCGTATTTGTATTTGTCGATAAAATCGTCACCTGTATTTTCACCGCTTGACAGGTTTAATTGTGACTGCGCAGCAAGATAAAAAACAGGTTCCTGTAATAGCTGGAAGCGGTTAACTTCATCTCGTTTTATGCCGGGCAGCCATGCCAGGTCAAAGCTGCGAGATAAGTTGAAGTTGCGTATATTGTTAATTTCATCAGCTGTTAATGCAGTGTTTTTTAATAACAGCGTTGCAGTATTCCAGCTTCGAATCCATGCCATGTTATTTTCAGGGTGCTTGATCCCGGACTGTTTCATTGCAGCAACTGCCGTAGCAAATAGTTTAAGGTTACCGCGCGCGGGGTTGCTGGTCCATTGCGTTAAACTGAGCAGCCCGTCGGGAGCGAGCAGCTTCAGGTAGGCCTGTAGAGCTTCAACGGTATAATCGTAAGACGTCGATAGTGCATGTACACCTGCAGAACCACCGGCTGATGCACCCGCCGGCCCCATGATAACAAGATCATAGTTTTTTTCAGAAGTGGCAAATCCGCGTGGTGATATTGTGTGAATCCTTACCTTGTCCTGCAAATCCGGCCAGTTATAGTAATCGGCAAACACATCGCTAATAAGCAAACTCAGCTGCTGGTCAGCTTCGACTGCATCGATACGTTTTATGCCATGAAAATGTGCCTGCAATATCTGTGCGCCAGTGGCAGAGGCAAGAATCAGCGCATTCTGCGCTGATTGGTGGACATGATATGGCAGCGCCGAGCTCATGTAGTCAAAATAGGTCAGTGATGCGCGGTCGGTTACATGATCGATGGCTGTCATTTCGTCGCCGTCTCTAAACACAGCAAGCTGCTCAGGCGGACCCGAAGGGCTCTGTAAACTTAGACCGGGGGCGTAGCGAAATGGAATCATCGGACTCTGTATAACGTCCGTCTGCGAAACCGGGGAACTGTGCCGTAAAGACAACGAAGCATCCTTGACCAAAAGGCTTTGTGCCAGTCCCTTGTATTCAGACATGCGAAGATCTAGCCATTGCTGTGGCGTCATAAATACGCCCAGCATGCCAATTATCAGCAGAGATACTGTCAGCTGTTTTTGTCCCTGCTTTAGATTAGACAGTGCAAACAGGCCTGCACTAATGCCACCGATAGCCAGAACACGTAATACGCTGTCGGCTGAATAATGCTGCAGCAGTACCATAACCGCTACCGCACCGATGCCTGCACCGATAAGATCAATGCCATAAACTAACGCGATTCTTTCATGAAACCGCATCATGGTGAGCGCGATTGCATTGGCAACAAAGAAGAAGGGCAGTGTCAGTAATAAATAACTTAATAACAGCCTTTGCCACTGTGTACTGTCCCACAGTATTTCCAGCGCATTAAAAGGTAACTGCTGAACAACGAGGAAACAGCTGATGGAGGATAGCCCAAATAACACTATGTTCGCTATAAACACACTGTCATAGTGATCAAGCAGGTAACGTCGAAACACGGTAATTAAACTGCCACTGGCACCGTAACCGAGCAAAGCAATGCTGATGACCATAAAGGCAAAATGATGCCACTGAATAATCGAAAAAAGTCTTATCAGTAAAACTTCATAGCCGAGGGCGGCGGCGGATAATATAAAGATAGACGGCAGTGGCAGTGCTGGTGTTTGCTGACCAGGTTTCGGGGACACTAGTGTCCGCCGGTAAAGGGTACAAAGTAGACCGGCAGTAACTGTTTTGTTGTTACCGCACCCAACATGTCTTTTTCAACCAGTGTCAGGTATTGTGTCTGGAATCGTGTGCCTACAGGAATCACCAGGCGTCCACCTTTTTTAAGCTGCTGAACCAGCGGAGGCGGAATATGGCTGATGCCGGCAGTAACGATAATACTGTCAAAAGGCGATTGTTCCGGCCATCCGTTGTAACCATCGGCAATACGCGTTTCGATATTGTCATAACCCAGCCGGGCAAGCAGTTGCGCGGAGGACTTGCCCAGCTGTTCAATAATTTCGATACTGTGAACATCTGCCACCAGCTTTGATAACACAGCGGCCTGGTAACCTGAACCGGTGCCAATTTCGAGAACGCGGTGATGCGGTTCAGGCTGTAATAAATCAGTCATTAAAGCGACGATGTAAGGTTGTGAAATGGTCTGACCATATCCGATGGGCAAAGGCAGGTTTTCATATGCCCTGAAGCGTATGTCCTGCGGCACAAACTCATGCCGGGGAATTTCAGCCATGGCGCGCATAACGTCTGTATTGAATGACTTTTTGTTGATGTACCTGGCGGTCGTTGACAAGCCATCTTCTATGTCGGCAATCATTTGCTGACGCTGCAGCGTGTATTCATCAGCAATAACCAGCTCGCTAAACAGCAATACCAGTAGCGCAAATAACAGAATTATGATGTATTTGACTGACATACCCTTACAATAGTGCCTGTCATTAATTAATTCAAGACCTTAAATTAGCAGGGCACAGTGCCCGCACTCAAATACATGAAAAAATCAAACGTTAGTATTGGATTAATGAATCCGAAAAGTCCGGAAAATGTTGCTTCAGTAATGCGTGCTGCAGCTAACTTTCGAGTGGATAGCGTTTTTTATACCGGCAAGCGTTATTCGCGCGCAGTCAAGCTTAATCCCGGCGCACCCGATATAAGTCGCAAGCTAAGTCAAAGTATTCCTTTATCGGAGGTAAGCAGCCTTATAGATGAGACAGCTGAAAAGTTGAACATTGTGTGTGTTGAATTTGCAGAGAACGCGATCGCCTTGCCGGTATATCAGCACCCGCACAATGCTATGTATATTTTCGGACCCGAAGACGGCAGCATTAACCAGCAAGTTATAGACAGGGCAGATGCGGTGATTTATGTTCCTACCATTGGTTGCATGAATCTGGCGGCAACGGTAAATGTTGTTCTTTACGACCGGTTAAGTAAATCGCCTCAATGTGTTGAAAGCAACGCGCTCATTCGGCAAAGCAGGGATATTAATAATAACTTAAAGGTTTCACCGTAAAATTTCCACGCCCTCGCGGTGCCTGTTTTATTTATTTCTTCTTTCGGCCATTTCGTGAATTGATGAGTTCAGCCTGAGCTTGAGCGTGTTCTGTCACCGCTTTCAGAGAACCGGTTTTTTTACATTCCATCAGTGAATTGATTGAATCACCTTTTTTAATAACATAGCGATACCAGTCATCACCTAACATACCCTCCGGCGGCGAGGACTTTTCAACGGTTATTACCTGGTATATATTTTCTTTTATTTCATTATCCATGACTTGATACCTCTATTTAACTTCGCTGTGTGCAAAGATCGGATTTGCTTTCTTCTCTGCGCTAGCAGTTATTTGTTACGGCCTGGTTATGCAGAACTAACACGCGTAGCCTTATAACTGTTGATCATTTCAGCAAGATGCTGTTTTTCTGGCAGGATTAATTGCGGATGGCTGCTATACCACGAATCTTGTTAAGATTTCGGCCTTGAGGAAAGGATTACCGCGCTGAGAAGGCATAGATCAATATACACCTGAACTCTACGGGTCATTATACCTTAATTCAGCCTAAAAAAGAATTTAAGGGATATTTGCGGGTTGTACCCTGGTTGATACTGCAAAAGAGCATTGTGCATAGCTGTTATTGCTTTAATATTGCACTTTGTTTTACTGGTAGCGGGCATCACGAGGAAACGAACTCTTTAGGCAACAGAAGCAGCTTTATATCTAATGCATGATAAACACGATAACTTATTTGCGCAGGCTTTATCTTGCTTGTTACTTGATAATCCACAAGAAAAAGTCAATGCGACCATAGCGCTGCAAAAAAGCTGCCTGGCTGGTGAACTAAAATGTGATCCATTGTCAGAGGTTACAGCGATAGCCGTAGCAGGCCGCCCTGAAAAACCTGAACTGGTCGATCCTAGAGACGTTCCCCGACGGAATTTTTCCAGTTTAAAGGGGCGTTTGACACTGGTTCATGCCATTGCACATATTGAATTTAATGCCATTAACCTGGCTCTGGATGCGGTCTATCGCTTTCAGCAGATGCCTGCCCAGTATTATTCGGACTGGTGTCAGGTTGCGGCAGAAGAAGCGCAGCATTTCACCATGCTGAGCGATTATCTTCAACAGCATGAGATGAGCTACGGCGATTTAAACGCCCATAACGGGCTTTGGCAGATGGCGGTAAAAACAGATGCTGATGTTTTGACGCGAATGGCGCTGGTGCCTCGAGTACTTGAGGCCAGAGGTCTTGACGTGACCCCTTCAATGATAGAAAAGCTTAGATCCACCGGGGATACGACATTAATTGCCATCTTGCAGAAAATTTTTAATGATGAAATTGGGCACGTTAAAATCGGCAGTTACTGGTATAAAACTTTGTGCGAAGAACGTGGCCTTGAGCCGGAAAAGACTTTTCTGCAATTGATTGAAAAATATATGGAAGGTGCTAAATTTGGCCCGTTTGAAACAGAAGCCCGCATTGCGGCAGGTTTTAGTCATGCTGAATTACGCAGTTTGATCAACCACTTTTAGTTTTTATAAACTTTATTTTAATAAGCATAAATCGGTCCTTTGCTGGAATGTAATAATTATGATTAATAACCGTAACTTTCACTCTGTCCTAATAGCAGCACTGCTATTAATGCCTGCGGCAGTATTTGCCAGGGAAAATACGACCACTACAGCTAATCAAGAAAATGCGACTTTATTGAACTATGTTGAACGCGAACCCGGCATTGATGAGTATGAAGTGACTATGCTGGTTTCCGATCGTTATCTACGCCTGGATGAGGTCGATGAAGACAGTGGTTTTATCATTTATGATGATGAAGAAAAAACGATTTACAGTGTCAGTCATCATGATCAGTCGGTATTAGTCATTAAAGAACATGCCTTTACTAAAGATGATTCACCCGTTCCATATGAAGTTGAATATTTACAGCTGGCCGACGCGCCGGATGTATCGGGACAAAAAATATTTAATTACCGCGTGTTCACAGGTAAAGGTGACGCAGAAGAAACCTGCAATGAAATTCAACTGGTGGAGAATTTATTGCCCAAAGTGACTGCCTTATTGGCAAATTACCAGAAGGTGGTTTCAGGGCAGCAGGTGAAAATGACTGACAACAAAATTAATGATATGCAAAACGCCTGTTATTTTGTCGATCAGATATATAACACAGGGGATTATTATAATAAAGGACTGCCCATTCAGGAATGGCACAGTAATGAACGTTCTAGAATATTAATTTCTTATAAAGAAATAGCGCTTGATCCGGTAAAATTTAAGCTGCCAGAAAAGTATCGCCATTTTTCCATGGATAAAAATACCCGGACTTATATTAAGTAATTTTCTTCTCAGCTCAGGCTTGAGCTGAGAAATTAATTTAACTGCACTTTCAATCAGTAATACGAAATTAAGCCAGGGCTTACTGCGCCACTTCTTCTTTAGGCTTTACTACCGGGTTTATCTGAATAAGCATACCAACGAGTGGATGGTCGATGTAGTGCAGTTCTTTACTGCGCATGCGGCGATGACTATTCAAAGGGTAAGTTTCTACATTAGTTTCAGTCGTCGCTGCCTGTCGTTGATAGCGCAACGTGTTGTAAATATGCAAATACCTGGCAAGCACAAGTTTGAAGCTGCCTGACAGGCTATTTTGTGATGAGGCTTTATGTCTGTTTTTCAGGTCTTCAATATTTATTTCAAATGCTTTACTCTGTTCAAGACCTGTCTGCCGCCATGCACCATAAAATAGAATAGAATATTCTGAGGATAACTTTAGCCGGTTGTATTGTTTTTTTAATATTTGTGGTTTTATGTTCCGGTAGCTGGCCACATTACTGCTGCTATTACTGGGCTTGCCATCAGCACTGTTGACAAAGTTCCAGCTCTGGCTATTTATGTAACGAGCATGGGCATCTTCGAACAGGATGATTTCAACATCATATTCCAGTAAATCCTTTTCCGGGTCAGCCTCGGCAAATGCCTGACTGACGGTTAGGCTGGCCAATAAAACCGGTAAAAATAATGTATTCAGAATTTTCATAATGCCTTATGTAAATGGTTTATATTTATTGTTAGAGGGACATGATAGCAAAATTTCACTTTATGAGAGCTACGCGGCTTCCTGAACACAAAGCGTCTCAATGACATCATAAATCTGTTTTGCGCGCTGTTCTATTTTTTCAGCTGATTTAAGTATGCGGAATGTTTGTTTACCGTCAAAGTGATAAAGACTCGACTGCGTCTGGATCAGCTCTATTAGCTTCATCGGATTTATATTTGGGTGCTCGTTAAATTTTATTTTAACGCCACTATCAGTCGCCTCAATACCAGTGACACCAATATTTTGCGCGACCAGTTTTATTTCAGTGACAGCAAATAGATTTTTAAGATACTCAGGCAGTAAACCAAAGCGGTCAATTAATTCAACGCGTATATCGTCAAGTGCATCCTGGTCAGTTGCATTTGAAATACGTTTATACAGCATTAAACGCTGGTGTATATCATAGACATAATCATCCGGGATTAATGCCGGTAAGCCAAGATCAATTTCTATGCCTGAATGCAGCGGTTCGTTCGGGTCAGGAACTTTACCCTGCTTTAACGCGGTCACTGCACGCTCCAGTAATTCGCTGTACAGGGTAAAACCCACTTCGGATATCTGGCCGCTCTGGTTTTCACCGAGCAATTCTCCTGCGCCACGTATTTCCAGGTCATGTGTTGCCAGGGTAAAACCGACACCAAGATCTTCTAATGATTCAATTGCAGCGAGACGTTTCTTGGCATCATCAGTCATCAGTGATTCCGGCGGCGTTAACAGATAAGCATAAGCGCGGTGATGCGAACGCCCGACACGGCCGCGAATCTGGTGTAATTGTGCCAGCCCTAAACGATCTGCCTTGTTAATAAAAATGGTGTTCGCTGTGGGTACGTCAATGCCGCTTTCAATAATGGTTGTGGCAACTAGAATATTAAAACGCTGATGATAGAAATCCAGCATTACCTGTTCCAGTTGTTTCTCCGGCATTTGACCATGCGCGAATTCAACGCGTGCTTCTGGAACCAGTGTTTGAATATCGTGTGTAATTTTTTCAATGGTTTTTACTTCGTTATGTAAAAAGTAAATTTGTCCGCCACGTTTTAATTCACGTTGGCATGCTTCAACAATGAGCGCATCATTCCACTGTGTAACAAAGGTATTAATTGAATGCCGCTGCAGCGGTGGTGTCGAGATGATCGATAAATCTCGAATACCCGCAAGTGACATGTTCAATGTTCTTGGTATAGGCGTTGCGGTTAACGTTAAAATATCTATTTCAGAGCGCAGTGATTTAACATGTTCTTTGTGGCGAACACCAAAGCGATGTTCTTCATCAACAATGATTAAACCCAGATCATTATACTTAACGGTTTTTTGTAATAGCTTGTGAGTGCCGACAACGATATCAACTTTTCCGTTAGCTAAATCATCAAGCGTTTCTTTTTGTTTTTTGGCCGTGTTGAAACGTGACAAACAGGCAACTTTTATTGGCCAGTCGGCAAAACGGTCCGTAAAGTTTTGAAAATGCTGTTGTGCTAATAAGGTTGTTGGCACCAGTATAGCAACCTGTTTGCCTGCATTTGCCACGGCAAAAGCGGCGCGCATGGCGACTTCGGTTTTACCAAAGCCGACATCACCACATACCACACGATCCATTGGTTGCGGACTTTGTAAATCGTCAAGTACTGCTTTTATCGCTGTTTCCTGATCCGGGGTTTCTTCAAAAGGGAAACTGTTGCAAAAGCTGGCATATTCGTGTTCATCAATTGGGTAAGAGCGCCCTTGTACGGCAGCACGACGCGCATGTATATCAAGCAATTCGGCAGC
This sequence comes from uncultured Gammaproteobacteria bacterium, assembly GCA_963768125.1. Taxonomy (GTDB): domain Bacteria; phylum Pseudomonadota; class Gammaproteobacteria; order SZUA-229; family SZUA-229. The sequence goes on along the minus strand of CAVYHC010000055.1, from coordinate 39,519 downwards.
AACATCACGCGCCTGTTTTGCCGCTTTCTGCCTGGCTTTTGACCATTGATCCGAGCCCAGTCTGTGTATCGGCGCATGTTCAGCCGAAGCACCGGTGTACCGGCTGATTAAATGCAGTGAAGATACCGGGACATATAACTTATCGTTGCTGGCGTATTCCAGCAAGAGAAACTCAGCGTCATAACCATCACCACTCAGTTTTTCCAGGCCAAGGTAGCGGCCAACACCGTGGTCAATATGAACCACCGGCGCACCGATGGTTAAGTCAGTGAGGTTTTGTACAATAGCATCACTGTCAGCGCCACGTTTTTTTCGGCGCCTTTTTTGAATCGCGCGTTGACCATAAATTTGTGATTCGGTAATAACAGCAATGTCAGCTTTAACTGTATCAGAAGCAAGTAATACCAGGCCCTGTGAAATTTCAGAAACAGTAATGCAAACTCTATCTTCACAGCAGATAAACTCATGCCATGTTGCGCATATCCTGGGGTGAATGTGATGGTCGCGTAGTAATTCGATTAATACTTCGCGGCGCCCACTGGTTTCTGCTACAAATAAAATACGGCCTTTATGTCTAGTGATGAAATCATCAATGTAGTTTTTCAGGGCCTGTGCCGGTTCTTCCAGCCGGGTTTGTAAAATCAGGTCTGGCGGTGTTTTTACATTAGCGTTGTACTGTTGCTCGACGTTTTTATTTTTCGAAACATAGACGATGCTGTTTTGTTCAAGAGCCTTTATGATTTCAGCCGTCGTTTGATATAAATATTCTGGTGACAGAATAGGGCGCTCAATATCATGGCGACGCTGCTGGTATCGTTCATTAATTTCTGCCTCAAATACTTCCAGCTGTTGCTGCAGCTCATGCGGAGCAATGTAAAGTGAAGACTTCGGTAAATAATCAAAAAGCGTGTTGAGTTCGTTGTCCTCATAAAAAACCGGTATATAGTATTCAATACCGGAGGGCATAATGCCGTCACTGACACTTTTGTATATGATGCTGTTTAACGGATCGCCGGATAACATTTCCCGGTAGCGTGAACGAAATTTTTGAATGCCTTTTTCATCGGTCGGAAATTCGCGCGCGGGTAATAGTTCGACACTTTCTACCTTGTTGTCCGAACGCTGGCTCTGTGGATCAAAACAGCGGATACTTTCAATTTCGTCATCAAATAAATCAATGCGGTAAGGAATTGTTGAGCTGGCTGGAAATAAATCAATAATAGAACCGCGGATAGCAAACTCACCATGTTCAATAACCTCGGTAACATTGATATAGCCACTGGCTTCCAGGTTGCGGCGAAAATCGGCAATGTCTAATTGCTGTTTAACTTTTAGTTTTAATATGTTTCCCTGGATGTAACTTTGTGGTGCCAGCCGTTGCGCCAGTGTGTTCAACGGGATAATTAAAATATCACCGCCGCGAATATTCTGCAGTGCATGTAAGGTGGTTAACCTTTCTGCAATAATATCCTGGTGTGGCGAAAAAATATCATAGGGCAGCGTTTCCCAGTCTGGCAGATGAAATATGTTTTGTTTTTCATCTTTGTAGAATTCAATTTCTTTTGTTAAGACATCCGCATGCATGACATCTTCAACGATGACAACGAGCGGGCCATTTTTATGCCTGCCCGTTGCCTCGACAATGGATAAGGCAAGCGAACTTCCGTAAAGCCGGTTCCAGTAGGTCTGGCCGTATTTTTCAGGGATTTGAAGCTGTAACAATGGACTGTTGATTGTTAATTTGTTTGAACGTTATTTGGGTAGTGAATTATCCTGCTCTGCCTGGCATCAATACAAGGTACAAAACGGGCTAATTCGTATCTTTTTCATCGGTTTTAGCGTTTATAGTCTCACTCAATTGACTGCTGCCAGTCACGAAAGCTATCAATAATATCGCGAAGTTCTGGATCGGGCAGGCAGTAAAACACAAATGAACCGTTTTTTTCCGGTTTCACCAGACCCGCTTCACGTAGGGCTCTTAAATGAAATGATACATTGGTTTGCGTTAAACCGGTGGCGGCAACTATCGCGGACACCGGGCGGCATTCCAGTCCAAGACAGGTTAATATCTTTAATCGATTCGGCTCGCCCAGTATTTTAAATACCTGGCTTAGCGACTTGATTTCATTGTTTTTATATGTCTTAATACTCATATGTGTGTATGCTCATATGCGTGAATACTCACTTGTATGGTCGAATTATTAGTCGCTATTTGTCAAATCATACAGGGTACAGGTCATAAACAATAATGAACAATAAAGCCAGTCACAGGCAACAGTTAATCAACCTGTATACCCGGCTGGCTGAAAAACCGGATCAGGATTTTGTTGCTGGAGTAAAGGTAAAATTAATGCCGTTGCTTTAGCTTCGGTGTTTTAATTAGCGCGCTTAAGCCGGAATAATCTCAATTAACCCAGATGAATGTATAAGCGATGAATGAACTAAATAGTTTTATTACAGAAAATGAAATTCAACTTCGCCTGGGTTTTTTCTTTGCTGTGTTTATTATTATGGCATTATCGGAGTTAGTGGCACCGAGAAGGCAATTAATCATTCCTAAACTATTACGCTGGACAAATAATTTATTACTGGTTTTTTTAAATAGTTTTATTCTTCGTTTGTTATTTCCTGCGGCGGCGGTGGGCATGGCGGCTTTTACCAGTGAACAGGGCTGGGGCCTGTTTAACTATTATGATGTTGCCTTGCCATATGCCGTCATTATTTCTGTCATTTTGATGGATGCAATGATTTATTTACAGCATGTCATGGTACACGCGGTTCCTGTCTTGTGGCGTCTGCATCGAGTGCATCATGCTGACCCTGATTTTGATGTTACGACCGGCTCTCGTTTTCATCCGCTGGAAATTATTCTTTCCATGCTGATTAAATTCGCGGTCATTATTGTTTTAGGTCCGCCGATACTGGCCGTGATACTATTTGAGATTTTACTCAATGCCACCGCAATGTTTAATCACAGTAACGTGCGCCTGAATTTAACCGTCGATAAATATTTACGCCTGTTCGTGGTGACACCGGATATGCATCGTGTGCATCATTCTGTTGAAGCGGATGAAACCAACAGTAACTTTGGTTTTAACCTGCCGTGGTGGGATCGTGTGTTTGGCACTTACCGGGCACAGCCACGTGCAGGTCATGAGGCTATGCTGATTGGCATCCATGAATTTAATTCACCGAAACAGGTTAGCTGGCTGCACAGTATGTTGATGCTGCCGTTTATCGGCAAGATTTCAGATTACACCATCAATCGCAGATACTCGGATGCAGACGATGGTGATGAGTAATCGGAATGAATAAACGCCTGCTACAAATCAGCATGGCTGTCGCCTTAGTTTTAGCGATAGCTGCCGCCATTTATTATCGCGACAGTTTTGATGTGGACTTGATTGAGCAGTGGCTCAACCAGGCAGAAGGCTGGGCGCCGTTCGTTTTTATCCTTATTTATATCATTGCGACAGTATTGTTTTTACCGGGTTCTGTTTTCACACTGGCCGGCGGTGTCATTTTTGGACCCGTTCTAGGTGTGTTTTACAATGTCATCGGCGCGACAATAGGCGCGGCATTATCTTTCCTTATTGCGCGTTATTTGGCATCTAACTGGGTTGTCAGCGCGTGCCGGGGGCAAATTAAAACAGCTGATCAATGGCGTAGAAAGCGAAGGCTGGCGTTTTGTGGCATTTACACGTTTAGTGCCATTATTTCCCTTTAATTTGCTGAATTACGCCTTGGGACTGACAAAAATACGCTTTATTGAGTACCTGCTGGCAACCTTTATTTTCATCATTCCTGGCGCAATAGCTTACACCTATCTGGGTTATGCGGGCCGTGAAGCCATTGGCGGCGGTGATAATCTGATTAATACCGTTTTAATCGCGATAGCATTATTAGCTGCGGTGACATTTTTACCGCGTTTTGTGGCGACAGTACGACGCGGGCCAACGATTGACATTACTGAGCTAAAACGTCGAATACAGCAACAGGAAACATTGGTACTGGATGTGCGTACTGAAAAAGAGTTTCAGGCGGATGGTCATATTGATGCGGCATTAAATATTCCTGTAGAGCAGCTTGAGTTACAGCTATCAAAACTGGATAACAATCTAGCACAGTCAATATCGATTGTTTGCCGCACGGATAAACGTTCTGCAATAGCGGCCAATCGGTTACTTAAACATGGCTTTTTGGATGTCCGCGTTGTACGCGGCGGTATGACTGCATGGCTTAAAGAGACGGTCAGCAGTCATTAGGCCGTTCAGTAGACAGTCAAAACGCTTTAAAATCAATAACCTGGACACTGCCGACTGGCAGACTTTAGCTTATAGTTGATTCCGCATAATGTATATTATGTTAAATAACTGGTAAATGCCTGGTTTCCTCTTGCCACGTTTTATTTCGTCTGCGCCCCCGTTTCCAGTACCTGTCTCCATTACCCGCTCCGTTTACCTCGGCCGATCAACCTGGGCACGTATCGCCGTAACGCCGCCAATACCTACTCTCTCAAAGTAACAACTTTGTAATAATTTACTGTAATGGCTTAGCGACGATACTATTGAATACTTATTAATCAATTAAATACGTAAGACACTTATATTTTTCCCCAGTTGTGGCACTTATACCCATGATTAATGTAGTAATATATCTATGAATTTCATATGCTTGTGAAATAAACCATGGTTTTATCACTTTTGTCGATAAAATTATCATTATTCTCCTATACTGCAATATAACTTTCCCGCTTCATAAATGCGCATAAACCGCAATGGCTCTGTTCTGGCCTGCGCTTTGTCTCCAATTCCTGATTTGTTGTTACCACTCGACTAAGGGGGTCTTTATGTCGTTTTCTGATATTTATCACATTGTACCGAACCCGGTTCTTTCCGGCCTGATATGGTTTTTTGCCCTTTCTGCGGTGATGTATTTCGCACGATTACCTGCAAAAAAATATATTCTGGCGTTTAGTGAAGTTATTCATAATGCCCTGCGTCTGGCAGCAAATTCAGTGTATTCAACGGATGCACGGCTACAGGCACGCAACCGAGAAGTACTGCTTGAAGCCGGTCGTGAAGCCACTGAACGCATGATTGAGCGTGAATTTGAGCGTGTAGAAAATACGGTTAAGAATGATCTGGCGCAATACCCTGCCCTGCATCGCAAACTCAGCGAGCGCATTACGCTGATCGATGAAGACTACAAACAAAGCACGGAAGTACCGCCAAATCCACCTGACTGGTGCAAAGTGGTTGAGTCTGTTGCCAAAATAAACAGTAATGGTGATGCCATGGTGGCAAATATCCTGAAAGACATTCACAAGTCGATGATCAAGGCACAGGATGTAGCGATTAGGGAGCATCGTCGCGCCTGTATGCAACGTCACAGTGTTCTGAAACGCATGATGCCGCACTGGCGTTCTGTAAAACATGTGCTGGGTGAAGTCGATCGCAATATTTCCAGCATTCTGGAACGTGCCACCAAAATTGGCCGCTACATGAATGATTATGAGGAAATACTCAAAGGCAGCGATCGGGCCACCCGTATTTTATCGTCTTCAGCAATGAGCCAGTTTTTTGTATCTGCATTTGTACTCGCTATTGCTGTCGGCGGCGCCGTGGTGAACTACACACTGATTGCACGGCCGATGGCAGAGATGGTCGGTGGGCAGAATTTCATCGGCGGCTTCAAGGTGTCTGAAATTTCTGCCATCGTGATTATCCTGGTAGAAATTTCAATGGGACTGTTTCTCATGGAATCATTGCGTATTACTCGCTTATTCCCGGTGATAGGCGCCCTTAATGACAAGCTGCGGGTGCGCATGATATGGATAACCTTCGGCTTTTTGTTCGCGCTTGCCAGTGTAGAAGCCGGCCTTGCCTTTATGCGTGAGATACTGATGGAAGATGAGCTGGCTACCAGTGCATTGCTGCGTGGTGATGGCGCAAGCGTCATGGCAGCCGCTGACTTTGCCTGGATTACCACGGCCGCACAAATGGGCATGGGATTCATCTTGCCGTTTGCGCTGGTATTCGTCGCTATTCCGCTGGAAACGTTTGTCTCCTCTACCCGTACCGTTATCGGCGTCATAGCATCCGCACTGTTGCGCGCTTTGGCTTTTGCTCTGCGTTTTACAGGAAATATCGCTCGTTACAGCGGCAAGCTGGTCAGCAATCTCTACGACCTGATTATATTTGGCCCGTTATGGCTGGAAAATACCCTGACTAAAAAATTAAGTAAAAACAAGGCCGACATTAGTTCAGCCACCCATTCCGTTACTGCAAGCTATCAAGAGGCCGCATGAAACATTTAAATACCAATACAAACCTAAGAAAAATCACTGCCTGCCTGTTTTTATTGCAGGGAGCTTTTACTTTCAGCCTGTTCAGATACCTCCGGTCCAACCAATAGCGGTGTCTACCTGTTGCTGGACACCTCCGGTACCTATACCAAAGAACTGGGCAATGCACAGAAACTGGTCAGTGTCATGCTGGTAAAACTTGAGCCCAGTGATTCGTTCGCGGTGGCGCGTATCGATACCGGCAGCTTCAGTGAAAAGGATATTATTACCAAAGTAACCTTTAACGACAGACCCAGTGAAGCCAATAAGCAGAAACGACACTTTCGTGATGCCATGGATAAGTTTGTCAAAGAAGTCAAACCCTCCCGGTTTACCGACATTACCGGTGGCTTGTTACAGGCAGCCGAGTATCTCAATGAGAAAGGCACCGGTAAAAAAACCATCCTGATTTATTCAGACCTGAAAGAAGAGCTGCCAGAAGGTTACGTGCGTGACCTTCCCTTTTCAACTGCGAAGGCTTTGATATCATCGCGCTAAACGTGACTAAACTACGCAGTGATAATGTAGATCCGCGTGAATACATGGACAGGCTTGAAGAATGGCAGCGCCGCATTGAAGAAGGCGGCGGCAGCTGGCGCGTGATAAACGATATGGACAGACTTGAACGGATTTTACAGGGATAAATACAACTTTTTAAGTAGAACGGCTTAACAAAAAACCGCGCAATTGCGCGGTTTTTTGATTTTAAAGCAGCCACTGATTTACCTCCGCTAATTCATCATTAAGCGATTGAATTTATATGAGCAGACATCGGCCACTTCTGTCGATAAAGAACACGTTACATATATAAGCATATGATTATATACAGGTAATTTAATACGACTTTACTAAAAATATGTGTGTGAAATGACACATTTATTGCTAGTCTACCCTTGTATAAAGCCATTATTAAAAGTAGGATACGCGCCGACTGTTTCCGCAAAAAAAAGTTCATTTGCCAGCAATTTTTCGGCACGAATAACCAGCTGAAAGTAGAATAAGAATTCAAAAACTACTATAAAAATTAGTCAGGAGAAAACATGAGTGTAGCAATCCGTGTTGCCAGCTTTATAGGGCTTATGCTTGTCAGCATGCAGACCTGGGCTGAGTATCAACTTGACCTGCGACCAGGTGTAACCTCATTTAGTCAGGGTGCGTATGAAATACATACCCTGGTTATGTGGATCTGTGTAGGTATCGGTGCCATTGTCTTCGGTGCAATGATTTATTCAATCGTCATGCATCGTAAATCACGTGGCGCAGTCGCTGCAAAATTTGACGATAATCTAACGGTAGAAATTGTCTGGACAGTCGTGCCTTTCATTATTCTCGGTTTCATGGCGGTACCTGCCACGAAAGTACTGCTGGATATGGAAGATGTTTCAAATTCTGATATGTCGATTAAAGTCACTGGCTACCAGTGGAAATGGCACTATGACTACCTCGGTGAAGATATTGCTTACTTCAGCAACCTCTCAACGTCGCCTGAAGAAATTCAAAATAAAGCGACAAAAAACACGAACTATTTGTTAGAAGTTGATAATCGCGTCGTTGTTCCCGTCAATAAAAAAGTTCGTTTGCTGTTTACCTCTAATGACGTTATTCACGCCTGGTGGGTTCCTGCTTTTGCTGTGAAAAAAGACGCTATTCCTGGTTATATTAATGAAAGCTGGTTCAAAACGGACAAAATCGGTACCTACCGTGGCCAATGTGCTGAGTTATGCGGCACCAACCACGGCTTCATGCCTATCGTAGTCGACGTTGTATCTGAAGCTGATTATGCGACCTGGGTTGACGGTCAGAAGCAGCAGGCCGCTGCTGCAGCGGAAAGCTCTAAAAAAACATGGACAAAAGATGAGTTAATGGATCACGGTAAAACCGTATACACTACCAGCTGTGCTGCCTGTCATCAGGCATCCGGTGAAGGCATTCCTAATGTTTTCCCTGGACTTATAGGCAGTGCAATTACGATCGGTGATGTGGCTAAGCATATCGACGTTGTTGTCAACGGGGTATCGGGTACGGCGATGCAGGCATTTGGCCCACAGTTAAATGATGCTGATCTTGCCGCTTTGGTTACCTATGAGCGTAATGCCTGGGGCAATGATACGGGTGACGTTGTGCAACCTGCTGATATAAAAGCAGCACGTTAAACAAATATTTAACTTTAAATAGTTACTACAACATATTGAATAATAAAAGATAAACGAGGCATATATGAGCGCTGTTATCGAAGAACACCATGATGAGCATCATGATCACAAACCAACCGGTATAGGCCGCTGGTTATTTAGTACAAACCACAAAGACATCGGAACCATGTACCTGTGGTTCAGTTTTATCATGTTCTTTATTGGTGGAACACTGGCACTGATTATCCGTGCTGAATTATTTGAACCGGGTCTGCAATTTGTAGAGCCTGAGTTTTTCAACCAGCTGACTACCCTGCACGGGCTGATCATGGTGTTCGGCGTTATTATGCCGGCATTCGTGGGCCTGGCTAACTGGATGGTACCGCTGATGATTGGCGCGCCTGATATGGCGCTGCCACGCATGAACAACTGGAGCTTCTGGTTGCTACCTGGCGCATTTGGTATATTAATCGCAAGTTTGATTATGAGCATCATGGGTATGGGTTCTGCGCCAAACTTTGGCTGGACATTCTACGCACCACTATCGACGACTTATGGTCCAGACAGTACTGATTTCTTTATCTTCTCAGTACACATGATGGGTATCTCATCAATCATGGGGGCGATTAATATTATCGCGACCATCATCAACATGCGTGCACCTGGCATGACTTATATGAAAATGCCTATTTTCGTATGGACATGGTTCATCACTGCCTACCTGTTGATTGCGGTAATGCCTGTACTGGCCGGCGCAGTAACCATGATGCTGACTGACCGTAACTTCGGCACCAGTTTCTTCGATGCTGCCGGTGGTGGTGATCCGGTATTGTTCCAGCACGTATTCTGGTTCTTTGGTCATCCTGAAGTGTATATTATGATTCTGCCTTCATTCGGCATTATTTCCCAGATCGTTCCTACCTTCTCTCGCAAGAAGATTTTTGGCTACTCTTCAATGGTGTATGCAACCTCTTCTATTGCATTCCTGTCATTCATCGTATGGGCCCACCATATGTTTACCACCGGTATGCCTGTTGCCACCGAGCTGTTCTTCATGTACGCAACAATGCTGATTGCGGTACCTACCGGGGTTAAAGTATTTAACTGGGTAAGCACCATGTGGAAAGGTTCTTTAACCTTTGAAACACCGATGTTGTTTGCCATTTCTTTTATCTTCCTGTTCACCCTTGGCGGTTTCACCGGTTTGATGCTGAGTATTGTTCCAGCTGACTTCCAGTATCATGATACTTATTTCGTCGTTGCCCACTTCCATTATGTATTGGTAACAGGTGCATTGTTCGGAATTTTTGCAGCGATTTATTTCTGGATCCCTAAATGGACCGGTAATATGTATGACGAGGGCCTGGGTAAAATGCATTTCTGGGTTTCAACCATCTCGGTTAACGTATTGTTCTTCCCTATGCACTTTGTTGGACTAGCCGGTATGCCTCGCCGTATTCCTGACTACAACATGCAGTTTGCAGAATTTAATGCGATTGCGTCTGTTGGTGCATTTGTATTTGGCTTCGCACAATTAATTCTGCTGTACAACATCGTTAAAACCATTCGTGGCAAGAATACAGCAAAAGCAACCGACCAGGTTTGGGAAGGCGCTGAAGGTTTAGAGTGGACATTACCGTCACCTGCACCATTCCATAGCTTCACTACACCACCAACAGTTAAATAGTTGGCAGGATAGTAAGTTAAGCCATTCTTGAATAAAGCAGAATCGATGATGAATACAAACTATGAGTAAGCTAAGCGAAGGTAATAAAAAAGTAACACGTAATTTATTGCTGCTTGTTATGCTTATGTTTGGCTTCGGTTTTGCTTTAGTGCCTTTGTATGATGTCTTTTGTGACCTTACAGGGCTAAACGGTAAAACAGGTGATCAATATACATCAGATACAGCGATGGAAATTGATACCAGTAGAGAAATAAAAGTTGAGTTTCTGGCAAACCTGAATGATGGAATGCCGTGGGAATTTAAGCCTTTAACTTATTCAGTAAAGGTGCACCCGGGTGAAGCGACTCGAGTTGAGTACATCGCCAGAAATAATACCAATAAAGATATAGTCGGTAATGCCGTCCCCAGTGTTTCACCGGGACAGGCCGCAGCTTACTTTCAGAAAACAGAATGTTTTTGTTTTACTGAACAGCTGTTAAAAGCCGGCGAAGAAAAAACAATGCCAGTGATCTTTGTTATTGACCCTTCAATTGATGAAGATGTTCATGAAGTAACACTGTCATATACATTTTTTATAAAACCAGGATCAGAGGACGCGACTGTAAAATCAGACAAAAATGCTACGTTAATTGAAACGTCGATAGCTAATTTGCCTGTTGCACTGAGCACACCTTTGGCACAACATTAAAAAAAACCAGGAAATAAACTATGTCATCAAGCACAAACCATGATGTATATTTCATACCGGAACCTAGCAAATGGCCTGTAGTAGGCACTATTGCGTTAACAACGTCTGTTATCGGTGCGGTCACATCCATTCATGCAGGTTCAATAAACATGATCCTGCCAGTCGGCTTATTAATGATCGCTTATCTATTCTTTGGATGGTTCGGCGCTGTTATTAAAGAATCAATGGCTGATTGCTATAATCCACAAGTCGATAAATCATTCCGTATCGGCATGTTGTGGTTTATTTTCTCTGAGGTGATGTTCTTTGCTGCCTTCTTTGGCGCCCTCTTCTATGCACGTGTTATTGCTCTTGAGTGGTTAGGTGGCGCAAGCAACAATGCGATGACACACGAATTGCTGTGGCCTGCTTTTGATGCCGTATGGCCGGTAATGACGAATCCAGACAATGTAAAATTTGCTGGCCCGAGCGAAGTTATTCCAGCAAGCGGTCTACCCGCCTGGAATACAGCCATACTATTGGCTTCTTCTGTCACCGTTACCATTGCGCATCATGCTTTACGGGCAAATCACAGAAAACCATTAATCTGGTGGTTGGCTGCAACTGTACTGTTAGGTTGTATCTTCCTTGTATTACAGGCCGAAGAGTATATACACGCATACACTGAATTAGGTTTAACCATGGGCTCCGGCATCTATGGCAGTACCTTCTTTATGTTGACCGGTTTTCACGGTTTCCATGTGACCATGGGTACCACCATGTTATTTATCATGCTGATACGTTCAATCAAGGGTCATTTTACCGCTGATAAACACTTTGCATTCGAAGCGGTTGCCTGGTACTGGCATTTTGTTGATGTTGTCTGGCTGGGCCTGTTTATATTTGTTTACTGGCTCTAACAGCAGGGAATAACAAAGCAGTAAATAATGAAGAGTAAAGCAGCGGCTAACTATTCATTATTCGTTATAAAACCAGTCACTACGTTAAGTCAGGCCATGCGGTGTAATAAAGCCCATGGCCTGTCCTATTAACAGCAGAATAAAAATAAGTACCGATAAGCCGATACGCCAGCTTAGAGATTTTACCATCTTGTCCGATTTATCGCCTTTGGCCATTGCCACCAGTGCAGATGCCAGGCTTATCAGAACGATAACCAATAAGCTCAGGATTACGATTTTAAATACCATGAGTTTTCCTAATTACAATTGTTTCTTTGTTTCTAGATGAATTTTAATGCAATAAAACAACTTCGGCTAATATCTATTACCGTTGCCTCATTCAAATTTAATCCGGGTGTTTTAAGTAGCCTGTTAACCGCTGTATTGCTATATACAATGATATCGCTTGGTTACTGGCAATTGGATCGTGCAGACTACAAGGACACTTTACAGCAAAAAATTGAACAACGAAAAAATTTAATCCCTGCAGGCCTTGATGAGCTGACTGATTCCAAAGACCAGCGCCAATACCTTCCGGTAAAATTTATTGGCGAGTATGATCTCGAACACAGCTTTTTGCTGGATAACAAGATCCATAATGGTCGAGTTGGTTATCATGTCTACACACCCGTACAAACCAGCTCTTCAACCCTGGTATTGGTTAACCGGGGATTTATCGCTCAGGGTGAAAGCCGAGAACAATTGCCCGAACTGGAGACGCCTGCCGGTAAAGTCGAACTCCATGGGTTATTAAATTTAACGCCGTCACGGGCACTGGTTTTAGCCGATAACCTTCATGACACTGAACGCTGGCCCATGGTGCTGCAATATGTCGATTTAGCTGAGTTAAGTAAAATGCTTGGCCATGACCTGTATGATATGGTGCTGTGGCTTGATCAGGAAGAAGCCGGTGCTTTTGAATATGACCTGCCAGTACTCAATTTAAATGCAGCAAAAAACAACGGCTATGCATTTCAGTGGTTTTCCCTGTCGTTGGCATTGTTGCTGATTTATGTATTTGTAAATACTAAACGCAGTAGATAACTTAAAATAGAAAATACAAACAAGATAACCAGTCGATATAAAACTTATGAACGATCTAAAAAACAAGCCTGTAAATAATCCAATGCCAGGCAAAAGAAACCCTTACACGGTCTGGTTTGTTGTTCTTGCCTTCGTTGCGCCGGTAGTACTGGCGTATATTATATTTTTCCTGGTTGATGTGACATCGTTTAGCAATCATGGTGAAATCCTGAATCCAATTGTGCATATTTCTGACTTTAAATTAAAAAACGATAAAAATGAAATTATTGCGCAACAGGATCTGACTTATAAGTGGCGGCTAATTTCATTTTTAGCAAAAGACTGTGACCAGCAATGTGAGTCACGCCTGCATGACAGCCGGCAGATTCATAAGTCATTAGGTAAAAATCAGCATCGCGTACTTCGAATGTTTGTTCACCTGGAACCGGCAGGCGATTCTCTGACAAAAGTAATTAACGAATCCCACCCTGACATCATCAGTGTTTACGGCGATGAAATCGTCATAATCGAGGCCCTGGGTGACAATGTGCGTAATAATGCTGGCATCATGCACAATGAAACTTATATTATGGACCCTATGGGCAATGTAATGATGCGCTTTACACAGGACCAGCCCAATAAAGATTTTCTATATGATTTACGCAAATTATTAAAGGCATCACAAATTGGATAAGCCAGACGCCCCAAATCATCGCCTGAGTTACAAGTTAGCCTTATTGGCTGTGGTATTAGCTTTCACTGTCGTTTTACTCGGCGCTTATACACGACTGGTTGATGCCGGTTTAGGCTGCCCTGACTGGCCTGGCTGTTATGGCTTTTTAAGCGTGCCTGAAGCCCCGCATGAGATAGAGCAGGCAACACAAGCCTTCCCGCATGCACCTGTAGAAGCCGAAAAAGCCTGGCCTGAAATGATACATCGGTATTTTGCCGGAACTTTAGCCTTGCTGGTTGCCGCCCTGGCCGTTATAGGCTTCATCAATCGAGCCAAAAATGAACAGCCGCTGCTTTTATCCTATGCCCTGCTCGGGATTATTATATTTCAGGCCGCGCTAGGCATGTGGACAGTTACCATGGGGCTGTTACCCATTATTGTCATGGGGCATTTATTAGGCGGCTTTATTACCCTTACCCTGTTGTTGATACTGTTTTTAAATATCCGACATAACAACCCTGTTTCCTGGGGTAGTCCGATCCGGTCTTTAGCAATCATTGGCATGCTCATTGTCTTTATACAAATAATGCTGGGCGGCTGGACCAGTGCCAATTATGCCGCCATTATTTGCACAGACTTTCCTAGCTGCCAGGGAAACATCATTCCACCACTGGATTTTTCTGGCGCTTTTACCATAACGACGGACGGTGTCAGTAATTATCTAGGTGGTCACCTGGACAATAATGCGCGGGTAACTATTCACTGGATGCATCGATTAGGCGCATTAATTACAACACTTTATTTAACATTTTTAATTATTAAATTATTTATTTCAGGCTGGAAAAAATTTGCACTTTGGCTATCCATGTTACTAATAACACAGCTAATACTGGGCATTTCCAATGTTGTTCTTTCGTTACCATTAGTTATCGCCGTTGCACATAATGGGGTCGCGGTTTTATTACTGATGAGCCTGGCGACTTTGGTACACTATTCTGGTTTGAAAAATAATCGTCGCTAAAACAAGCATTAATATATCTGGATAATCGTCGCAATGAGTATTGAAACAGAAACTGAGCCCACAGATAAAGCCTTCATTGAAAAAACCACGTGGCGTGATTATTTTGATTTATGCAAACCAAAAGTTGTTGCTTTATTATTGCTCACCTCGGTAGTCGGCGTTGTGTTAGCGAGTCCGCCAGGTGACATTTCTCTATTTATTTTAATTATGTCAACCCTTGGTATCGGCCTGGGTTCAGCTGCTGGTGCAGCCATTAATCAGATTGTAGAAAGAGAAAGCGATGCAAAAATGGCGAGGACAGAAAACCGTCCTTTACCCAAAGGACGTGTCAGCCAGAAAAACGCCTTTATCTTTGCAATTTTATTAGCCGCTGCTTCCGTCTTCGTTTTAACAGCATGGATTAATGTAATAACCGCCGTATTAACTTTTGCCAGCATGATAGGTTATGCGGTTGTTTATACCATGTACTTAAAAAAGGCAACGCCACAAAATATCGTTATTGGTGGCTTAGCCGGCGCAACGCCACCTTTACTGGGCTGGACCTCGGTGACAGGCTCGATAGATGCATATGGCGTATTACTTGTGTTGATTATATATACCTGGACCCCGCCTCATTTCTGGGCGCTTGCTATCCATCGCCGCGATGATTATGCGAAAGTTAATTTACCCATGCTGCCGGTAACGCATGGCATTCAATTTACCAAATATTCAATATTAGGTTACACCATTTTAATGTTTATGGTGACCATGCTGCCCTACCTTATTTACATGCGCGGGGAAATCTACCTGGTCTCTGCCATCCTGCTGGGCCTGTATTTCTTTTATAAAGTTTTCCTGTTGATGTTTAGCAGCCGTAAAAATGCCGCTATTTCAACCTTTGTCTATTCAATAAATTATTTGATGCTGCTATTTATTGCCATGGTAGTTGATCATTATTTCGCCAGCTCTGTTAACCACTACCTGTGCCAGAGTTTGCAGTATAAGTGTTATTAAATACGCAGTGCCGTTAATTTTTTTTCATTGATTCAGGTTTTTTCTATAACGTGAAGATGTAATAAGTGTAAACTCTATCGCCTAGGCAATAAACAGCAGCTTCGAACCACGTATTATTTCATGAGATTTCACTGTTGACTCAAAAAAATATCACGTCCTTAATAAGAAGAATTCTTATCGTTAGTGCGGCCGTCATTGCGGTGGCTGCCGGCTTCTGGATGTCATTTGAACTGCAGCAATCTATCGATAACGATTACGAAACAGTCAATGAAAAGGGTTTGGCAGAAGCCAGAAAGCTTTTCTTACCGATTCAGGGCACGATACTTAATCCGACGCGTAAAATTTCTGCTCCTGCATTGCTTAAAGATAATGGTGAAACTTTAACCAATGAAGATTTAAGCGGGCAATGGCATTTTCTTTTTTTTGGTTACACAAATTGTCCTGACATTTGTCCGACAACAATGGGTGTGCTTGCGCAGGCAAAGAAAATTGCTACTGAACAACAATCATATGTTTCCCGGCCTGGTGTTTGTCTCAGTTGATCCGGCGCGTGACAAGGTGGAATCCCTGGGCGAATATGTCCGCTATTTTGATAAAGATTTTATCGGCGTCACTGGTGATGAGGGTTTAATAAAAGCACTGGCGCTGCAAATGAGCGTGGTATATATGAAAATGCCAGCAGAAGACGACTCTAAAGCAGAAGCAAATGAGAGTGGCTATCTCGTTGATCACAGTTCCGCGCTTTTATTATTAAACCCGGAAGGCCGGCTTGTTGCCTTCTTCAACCCGCCGCATGATCCAGAAATCATTCTTAAAGACTTTCGTACGGTAGTCAATCAGAGCAACTTCACCCACTAGTCTTTAAGTCTTTAATCTTTAAGTCTTTAGTCATCAGTTATAAAACCTGGCTTAACCCGCCCTTAAAACACATTACTTATAACGAGTCTTTCTACGGCGCGTCGTCAACATACTCTTCTTTAGCAACAACCAGAAAATCCTGCTTATGGATATTCATTAGCATTAATGTGCTGCTGGCAATATAAATAGATGAATACGTACCAATGATGACGCCGATAATTAAGGCGAAGGCAAAACCGTGAATTATCTCACCGCCAAAAATAAATAATGCGGATAATACTAGCAAGGTCGTTAACGATGTCACCAATGTGCGTGCCAGTGTTTGATTAATTGATATATTTAATATGTCTTCAGCCGAGGTTTTTCTAATACTTCTGAAGGTTTCACGAATTCGGTCCAGCACAACAACGGTATCATTTAGCGAGTAACCAATAACAGCCAAAATTGAAGCCAATACAGACAGGTCAAACTCGAGCTGTAATAACGAGAAAGCACCAATGGTAATGACAACATCATGCACCAGTGCGAGTATCGCGCCAACGGCAGACTTAAACTGAAAGCGCAAGCTGATATAAACCAGAATGCCGCCAAGCGCGACTAATAATGCAATGCCGCCATCGTCACGTAATTCATCGCCGACCTGTGGGCCAACAAATTCAATACGCCGCATGATGACTTCTTGCTCTGAAGTTGTTTTTAATATACTAAGTATATTGTCACCGATGGTGGCTTTGTTTATATCAGCGCGCGGCGCGATGCGAACAATAATATCTTTTGAGGAGCCAAAGTTTTGCACCTGTACGTCTTTAAATTCAGCATCGGCCAGTGTGGTTCTAACTTTATCAAGGTTGACATCGTTCTGATAACCGACTTCGATCAAGTAACCGCCGGTAAAATCAATGCCAAGATTTAAGCCGTTAACGAATAAGCTGCCGATGGAGATTGCCATTAACACTAACGAGAAAACTAACGCCAGCTTTCGTTTGCTCATGAAATTTATCAAATTTTTATTGCTTGCTTGAATGTGTGACATGTCACTTACCTGATGTTAGATATTTATTATTTATCGTTATTACTAACGCTTCTTATATGGATAGCTTTTTAATATCGTGATTACCATACAATAAATTAACGACTGCACGGGTGCCAACAATAGCAGTAAACATTGAAGTTATAATTCCAATACTTAAGGTAATTGCAAACCCCTTAACCGGTCCAGCGCCCAAAGTGAATAACACTATGGCCGCGAGCAAGGTGGTGACGTTAGCGTCGGTAATGGTGCTAAAAGCTTTTTCATAACCTGCGTGAATACTGGCTTGCGGCGAATTACCGTTTTTGATTTCTTCTTTTATACGCTCAAAAATAAGCACATTAGCATCAACCGCCATACCGACAGTCAGTACGATACCGGCTATACCGGGCAATGTTAGTGTTGCCTGCAATAAGGAAAGTACGGCAATAATAATGACCAGGTTTGCGGTTAATGCAATATTCGCAATAATGCCAAAACCTTTGTAGTAGAAAACCATAAAGATCAGCACCAGGCAGAAACCTATAACGACAGACATAAAGCCTTTTTCAATGTTGTCTCTGCCCAGGCTTGGGCCTACCGTGCGTTCTTCGATTATCTCAACAGGTGCGCGTAATGAACCAGCACGCAGCAATAAAGCAAGGTCACGCGCTTCCTGTGATTCCAGACCGGTAATCTGAAAACGAGAACTGAACTGACCCTGTATCGTTGCAACATTGATAACTTCTTTTGTTGTTGTGCGATGTTTGGTTATTAAATCGCCGACGCGCTTTGTTTCTATTTTGTTTTCAATGAACACCACACCCATTGGGTTGCCAATATTGTCACGTGTGGTTTCACCCATTTTGTTCGCACCTTTACCGTTTAAGCGAACAGATACTGCAGGTGTGCCCTTTTGGCTGTCAAAAGTTGATGCTGCATCGATAATCTGATCACCGGTGACGATAACACGACGATTTAACAGCACCGGACTGCCATCGCGTTCATGGTAAAGAATTGAATTAAGTGGTGTGCGTCCGCTTGCATCCGCTTCCACCCAGTCTGCACGTGTACCTTCCGCCAGTCTGAATTCAAGTGTCGCGGTTGCGCCAAGAATTTTTTTCGCGCCCGCAGTATCCTGAATGCCAGGCAGCTGTACAACAATTCGTGAACTACCCTGTTGCTGTATTACCGGCTCTGCAACGCCTAATTCATTAACACGATTTCGCAGCGTTATTATGTTTTGCTGCAGCGCCGCTTTCTTTTCGTTTCTAATGGCAACCTCAGAAAGTTTGGCGTGCAGGCTTAATGTTTCTTCATCTTCGCTGAATTCCAGCTCACTGAACTGACGCGGTAATTTTTCCGCTGCCTCCTGCATGTGAGTTAGTTCACGGAAACTGACGTATAAACCATCATCATCACGGCGCACACCACGGTAACGGATTTTTTCATCACGCAGGTAACTGCGAATGTCAGATAACAAACTCTCTTCCAGGCGTTTGACGGCAGCGACCATGTCAACTTCCATCAGGAAATGCACGCCGCCGCGTAAGTCCAGGCCTAAATACATCGGTGATGCATTTAAAGAACGTAACCAGTCAGGCGTGGCCGGTGCCAGGTTTAAGTGCGATGAGATACTGCTTGCCCAGTTCCTGTTTTAGCGCGTCAGCGGCGATCAGTTGCGTCTTCTGTATCATTAAATCTAACCAGTAAATGACCCTGCACCAGTTCTACCGATTTAAATATGATGTCTTTAGACTGAATCGTCTGTTCTATTGCCAGCTTATCTTCATTAAGTAAAGATTTTGTACGATGGCTGATTTGAACAGCCGGGTCTTCACCATAGAGGTTTGGTAAGGCGTAGATACTGGATAAAAGCAGTACAACGATGAGTAAAATATATTTCCACAGTGGATATTGATTCAGCATGGCTGAGTGTTCCCGGTTTTATGTAGTTTTTTTTAATCGTTATTGTTATAATTTTTGATTAAGCCAGCTTGATTATTCAAGGTGCTTAAACAATTATGCGTTACTTTATATAGCCTATTAAACCGCAATAGCCAACACCTATTATTTGCCCAGACGAATGGCCAATGCTTATTGTCGACTATGACGGCTCAGTATTATTTAGCCAGATCTTTAATTGTGCCCTTGGGCATAATTGTTTGAACTGCCGCTTTTTGTATGTTCAATGAAACATCTTTAGCAATTTCCAGGGTAATAAAATCATCATTTATATTAGTGATTTTTCCTAGTATACCGCCAGAGGTGATGACTTCTTCACCTTTTTGCAGGTCGTTAATCAATTGTTTATGTTCTTTTTGACGTTTGCTTTGCGGGCGAATCAGGAAAAAATAAAACAGAACAACCAGGCCAATCGGTAAAAGTAATGATGCGAGCGGGTCGGTTTGTGATGCGGCGGCACCTGTTTCAGCGATGGCGTCAGAAATGAAAAAACTCATAGTAATCCTCGTAGAACTTAATAGCCGGAACATTTAGTTTTTCCGGGCAATTTATCGTAAATTGAAAGCAAAGTTTGAACGCTTTTTAGCGTCCTTTAATGGCGCGGTATTATGCCACAGTTAGGCGTGTTTCTGTGTTTTATCTTGAGAATAATCAGGCTATTTAGTTGCCAGAATTTGAACCAGCCGCATAGAACTCGTCAACAAACTCATCAAAGCGGTCATTTTCAATCGCGTTTCGAATATCGCGCATGAGCTGCTGATAATAAAACAGATTGTGGATGGTGTTTAAACGTGCGCCCAGGATCTCTCCACATTTATCCAGGTGGCGCAGGTAAGATCGAGAGTAGTTCTGGCAGGTGTAACATTGACAGTTTTCATCTAGCGGGCGCGTGTCATCCTGATAGCGGCTATTTCTTATCTTTATAATTCCGTTTGAGGTATAAAGGAAGCCAGTACGGGCATGGCGTGTAGGGATAACGCAGTCAAACATGTCAATACCGCGTCTCACGGATTCAATAATATCTTCAGGACGGCCAACACCCATCAGGTAGCGTGGTTTATCTGCTGCTAATTTGGGCACGGTAAAATCCAGTACCTAATTACGCTCTGCCATGGGCTCACCGACAGATAAGCCGCCGATAGCATAGCCATCGAACCCAAGCGCAGTCAGCCCTGCTGCCGATTCGTGACGCAGCGCTTCATACATACCGCCCTGCACGATACCAAATAACGCGGAAGGATTGCCCTGGTGCGCTGTTTTACAACGTTCAGCCCAGC
Source organism: uncultured Gammaproteobacteria bacterium (assembly GCA_963768125.1). Taxonomy (GTDB): domain Bacteria; phylum Pseudomonadota; class Gammaproteobacteria; order SZUA-229; family SZUA-229. The sequence continues at coordinate 18,909 of CAVYHC010000055.1, read as the reverse complement.
GCAAAGACAGTTGCATGGAATCGCTAGCTTCCTGTTCAGTGGCTGGATAAGGTGTGCATTCATCAAAAATCATGACGATGTCAGAACCCAGTTCTTTCTGGATTTGCATGGAATACTCAGGCGTTAATTCAATTTTTCGGCCATCCACCGGTGAATTAAATAACACACCGTTCTCTGTAATTTTTCGCATTTTTTCCAGACTGTATACCTGAAAGCCACCAGAATCGGTGAGAATGGGCTTTTGCCAATGCATAAAATCATGCAGGTCACCGTGCTTGCGAATAATCTCGGTGCCTGGGCGCAACATTAAATGAAAGGTATTACCGAGGATTATCTCAGCACCTATGCCGGTTAACTCTTCAGGCGTCATCGCTTTGACGGTACCGTAAGTACCGACTGGCATGAATGCCGGCGTTTCAATGGTGCCACGTTCAAAACTCAGCTGACCACGCCGAGCGCCCATATTTTCTTTATATAATTTGAATAACATCAGATAGTTGTGGATTATTTTTAAAGTATATTATATTTAAATATTTTTATGCTGCGAACGACTTATTATCAACTTACCCGTTAAAACTAGCTTATAAACATGGCATCGCCATAACTAAAAAAGCGATACTGCTGCGCTACCGCCTCTGCATAACAGCGCAGCATCTCGTTTTTACCCGCAAAGGCACTAATCAAGATAAGTAAGGTTGATTCCGGTAAATGAAAGTTGGTGATTAAAGCATCAATACTTTTGAAGGTATAACCCGGATAGATAAAAATATCGGTTTCACCCCGAAAGGCCTGCAGCCTGCCTGTCTGCGATGCAGCCTCCAGGGAACGCACCGTTGTCGTACCAACAGCAATAATCCGGCCACCATTTTGACGTGCTTGCTGGCATTTATCGACTGTTTCCTGTGGCACTTCAAGATACTCAAAATGCATTTTATGCTGTTCAATTAACTCACTGCGTACCGGCTGAAAAGTACCGGCACCAACATGCAGCGTGACATAGGCTGTGTCAATGCCCTTGCTTTTAATCTTTTCTAATAAGCTTTCATCAAAGTGCAGACCAGCAGTCGGTGCTGCCACGGCGCCAGGCGACTCGGCATAAACGGTTTGATAGCGGGAATAGTCTTCTACCGTGTCTTCTCGGCTAATATAAGGCGGTAACGGCATATGCCCGATAGCCTCCATAATCCCGGCAATAGAGTGACCGCCCTGCGTCGTGAGAACAAACATATCACCCTCTCGACCTTCGACGGTAACTTCAAACTGCGTTTTATTATGCTGCTGATCGTCAGTGTTTGCGCATAATGTCAGCGTACTGCCCGGTTTTGGGGTTTTACTCGCTTTTATCTGCGCCAGACACCGAAACTCACCGCTCAGGCGTTCGATCAGGATTTCAACTTTGCCACCGGTAGCCTTATAACCGTAAATTCGCGCCGGAATAACACGGGTATTGTTAAACACCAGTAAATCATCCGCTTCAATGAGATCGATGATATTGTTGAACAACAGGTGCTCAATACTCTGACCTGTTCGGGAATAATGCAACAAACGACTCTGTGAACGGATATCACAGGGTTTTTGAGCAATCAGCTGTTCAGGCAGGGTGTAGTGGAAATCGCGCGTTTTCATAATAAAAAAAGTTGGCAGTTGGCAGTTGGCAGTTTATTTTAAAAATATAATCACAACTGACAAGTTTCTTTTAATTTTCTTTTGTTATTTTTCTGCTAACTGCCTAACTGCCAACTTTTTTTAATCAGGGATTAATTCGACCGACAGCACAGCTAACAAAGGATTTCGCTTTCGCTTTAACCGCTTTTAAACCTTCCGCACTGCCCGTTTCCGGATAGCCTAATTTCAGTAATAGCCGGGCCACTTCTGCTCGGTTCGAGGCATCGCCCGTAATCGTAATAACACCGTTTTCTATATCCACCTGACACTCGCTGACCGCATCAAGAGTCATTAATTTCGTGTTTATAGTATTGGCGCAACCACCACATTTAATGTTTTCTACTGAAATGTCATAAGTCATTATAATGCCGTCTTGATAGTCGTAGCGCTTGGTGCGCGAAGATATTAGCAACCGATAAACTTTCGATAGCCGCCTATATTGTGCACACTTTCAAATCCCAGAGACTGCAGATAATTTTTTATCATTTCTGAGCGCGCACCGTTGCGACAATACAGCAAAACAGGTCTCGCTGTATCAATATAATCTTTTAAAAACTCAAAACGATCAATCGGCATATTGACTGCACCATTTAAAGCGCCCATGTTAAATTCTACCGCTGAGCGCACATCAATAAGCTGACCGCCTTCACTTAAGATTTCTTGTACAAACTGGCAATTGTATTTCTGTATCATAATTAAAACGAGTAAAAGCTAGAATATAAGCATTCTATAATATATAGATATTTATTGCAATATCAATATGTTAGGTAATTTTAACTTAGTTCTTTATTAAGACAGTTTATTGAGCATAAAATACCTCCGTTTATGCGCGCATTAATCGAGGAAACCCATGTTTAAAACAAATGAATACTTTGACGGCAATGTTAAATCGATTGCCTTCCAGGGACAAAATAAACCTGCCAGCGTCGGCATTATGGCGGCTGGTGAGTATGTTTTTAATACCAGTGACAAAGAAAAAATGACGATTATTTCAGGAGAGTTATTGATTCAGCTGGCCGATCAAAATAGCAGCACCCCTTATGTTGCAGGACAATCGTTTGATGTTGCCGCAAACAGTTCATTTAATGTCATTGTAGCGGCGGATTGCGCCTATTTATGTGAATATGGTTAACAACTTCATATTATGTGAAGTGTTGCACAGTATTTGACAGGCAACAGGGCGATAATAAACAGAGTGATGTTTAACGGCAATTGATTCTTAAGTTGTCCGCGTGAAAATTTGAAGGTATTCAAAAATAAACCCATGCTGTTAACACGTTGATATTTTTCTACTTCTTGTCACAATGGCAAGATGAAAACATTAGAACAGCTCATTTTCAATAATAGCTACAGCACATTACCAGAAATTTTTTTTTCTGATCATAAACCGAAAGCGTTAGCAGAAGATTTTTTAATCCATTTTAATTCTACCGTCGCGAAATTACTTGATCTGGATATAAACGAAAGCAAGCGTAGCGATTTTCTTGATATTTTTACCACAAAAAAACCATTTGCCGGATTCAAGCCCATCGCCATGTGTTACGCGGGTCATCAATTTGGCCATTATGTTCCACGCTTAGGTGATGGCCGCGCAATATTACTGGGCCAGTTACGTGACAGTAATAACCGGCCCTGGGATTTACAGCTGAAAGGCGCTGGACCAACGCTTTATTCTCGCGGCAGTGATGGTCGCGCAGTACTTCGTTCTTCGATACGTGAATATTTATGCAGCGCTGCTATGCATGGATTACATATCCCAACCACGCATGCACTTTTTTTATCCGGCAGTAGTGAAGAAGTTTACCGTGAACAGATTGAACCTGGGGCCATGGTATTACGTGTTGCGCAAAGCCATATTCGTTTTGGCAGTTTTGAATATTATTTTTATTCGCAGCGATATGATGATTTAAAATTGCTTGCTGACTATGTACTTGAACAGTACTACCCTCACCTGTTATCCGAAAAAAATCCGTACCAGGCTTTTTTAAACGAAGTGATTGCCGCAACAGCAGACCTTATCGCGCACTGGCAGGCAGTCGGGTTTTCGCACGGCGTGATGAATACCGACAACATGTCGATACATGGCCTGACCCTGGATTACGGGCCATTTGGTTTTGTCGAACAGTTTGATCCTTTGTTCATCTGCAATCACTCAGACCACCAGGGGCGTTATGCCTTTAATAAACAACCGGAAATAGGTTTGTTTAATTTAAGCTGTCTGGCGCAGGCATTATTACCCGTATTACACATTGATGCAGACGAAGCGGTAAAACTGGCGAAACAATCACTGGACACTTACCAGCCCGCATTTGTAAAACATTATTCGGCACTCATGGCTAAAAAGCTGGGTTTTACTACAACGAATGATGACGACCAAAAAATAATTACTGCATTACTGGATATGCTAGAGGCGAACCATGTTGACTACACTCTTTTCTTCAGGAATTTAAGTCAGCAATTACGCGAACAAGATAAAACAAAAGTCCGGGATTTGTTTATTGATGTCGAATCATTTGAGCAGTGGTTTTCACTGTATCAACAACGCCTGAAAATTGAAAACGTTCTCCCTGAAACACGTAGCCAACAAATGAAGCAGCTTAATCCTAAATTTATATTACGTAACTATATGGCCGAAAAGGCCATTCGTAAGGCACAGGATGAGAATGATTATTCCGAAATCGACATTTTAATGAAAATACTAAGCTCTCCTTTTGAGGAACATAATGAGTTTGCACATTACGCGGGTCATCCACCTGAGTGGGCGCAGCAAATTGAAGTAAGCTGTTCATCGTAAATTCGTCAATTGTCATTCAGCACAACCCTACTTGCGCATAATTACAGCTACATATAGACTCCTTCAAATGGCAAAAATCCATAACAAGCCGACTTTTCAATACATGTTCATTCTGTATCTCTGCATTACGCTGTTAATGGTGCACGCTAACGGCTTACATATGCATGTACAGCATGATGATCATGCATCAGCTACATCAGAGCATATTGTTGATATTCATATAGCATCAACACTGCATGACATTGATAAATATACTCATCATTATGATGGGGCGCAGAATGACCATCACCCTGCTGCAATTGATATCAGTCAAGATTACTTAGTGAAGAAGACGATTATGTTAGACCCGTTGGCACTGATGATTTTCTTTATTGGGTTTTTCTTGTTCATACCACGGCTACGTCGTATTTGCCGCCAGTGGCGTTATAAACCACCCGCCGTTAACCCCTGTTACTATTTACTCCACCCCCCTCTGCGCGCCCCACCAGTGATCTAACACTGGGTAGCTCCCTGCTGTAATTGATACCTGGGTAATCGAACCCTGTGTCTATAATCAGCCTGTCATAGACAGTTGCGATCTACGGTCTATCCATTACATATTTCATACATAACTTTAAACATCAGCAGCGCCTGATCGATTTTATGCTGTAATAATAATCGTGCCATTTACGCTGGCATTGATCGTTATTCTACGAATAAATAGTAGTGGTCAACTAGCACGGCTTAACTAACAAAGGAGATAACTTCAATATGTTATCCAAATCAGGAAGTATTTTTTTAATCTGTCTGGGATTATTTTCCAGCACGAATCTCTGTGCTGAATCGAATTTAAATACAGATTCACCTGCTATTAATTTACACGAGGCCATCAGCAAAACATTTGAACATAATCCGACACTGAGAGCTTTTAGTTATCAACTTAAAGCGCAGGCTGGCAGGGAATTGCATTCCAGCCTGAAAGCCAGTCCCGAAGTGAGCTTCATGGTTGAAGATGTGCTCGGCACAGGTGTTTTTGAAGGCAGCGATAACGCAAAAGTTAGTCTCGGCATTAGTTGGGTATTAGAGGGTGAAGCTCGGCAAGGACATATGGACGTAGCACGCGCAGGTACCTTATCGCTCACTGCTGAATCTGATATTAATCGACTTGATGCTGCGGCTGAAACGGCGAGCCTATACCTCACCTGCCTGGCTAATCAATCCCGATTGATTAATGCGGCTAAAACAGTAAATCTGGCTGAAGAAACAGTACTGGCGGTTAAAAAACGAGTAGCGGCAGGTAAAACACCAGAAGCTGAACTCTCGCGTGCACAAGTGGAAGTTGCGCGCAGGCAACTAGAGCATGAAGATATTGAGCACGAATTGAGCTCAGCTATTCACCGATTAGCAGCACAATGGGGCGATATCGATCCTCGATTTACGCGCGTTGCAGGTAATGTATCTACCCTGCCCGCCACCACCTCCTTTGAGGTTTTAAAAACACGTCTCGAACAGAGTCCGGAATATACCCGCCTGCTTTCAGATAAACGCCTGAAACAGGCGGAATTAAAACTCGCCGAAGCACAGAGCAGTACAGATTGGCGTGTAAATCTCGGCGTGAGTCACTACGAAACCTTCAATGATCAGGCTCTAGTCGCTGGTATCACGATTCCCTTTGGTGAACGTAGCCGTAATACCGGGCGTATAACCGAAGCACGGGAAAACTTATCTCAAACGACAGCAAAAGAAAATGAACTACGGGTGCGTTTTGAAACGTCTCTCTACGTGTTATATCAAGAATTACAACATAGCATGCATCGTATTGATGCCTATCGCAGCAATATCATCCCTAAACTAGAAAATGCACTTAAGCAAACGAGCAGAGCATACGACCTGGGACGTTACAGTTATTTTGAGTGGCACAGCGTTCAGGCTGATCTACTTGAAGCACGCAGTGCATTAGTCGAAGACAGTATCGACAGCCATTTAAAAGTCATCGAAATCGAGCGATTAACAGGTGTGTCCATGTCGCAAGCAACAAACAAATAAATAATGAGAACAGCCATGAAAATTTATATACAACTTATTGCCAGTCTTCTTCTAAGCGTCCAGTTAGTCGCATGCGGCGATACCAGCAACGAAAAAAACACAACGAATAAAGATGGGCACGGCGAAACAAATGAAGTCGACGTTATAAAAGGGACTCATGGCGGGCGTTTGTTAGAAAGCGGTGACTTTACACTTGAGCTATCTATTTTTGAAACCGGTGTACCACCTGAATTTCGTGCATGGGCGAGTCATAAAAGCCAGCAACTAAAACCTACCGAAGTGGATCTGAATATAACTCTGACGCGTCTGAGCAGCAACGAGGGTGGGAAAATCGATAATATAAAATTCAAACCGCATGGCGAAGCTATGCGTGGTGATAGTGTTATATATGAACCACATTCTTTTATTGTGACTATCAATGCATTGCATAATGGCACTAAGCACAGCTGGCAGTATGATAACTTTGAGGGGCGCACTAAAATTGAAAGTGCTGTCGCAAACGCGCTTGAAATAGAAACGAGTATTGCCGGTCCTGTTGTTTTACAGGAAACGATAAGCGTTTATGGCCAAATCATTGCCAACCCTGAAACTGTAAGTAATATTAACGCACGTTTTGCAGGCGTTATTAAATCTGTTTCAGCCTCCATCGGCGACACTGTTCGTAAAGCACAAGTTCTGGCGACGGTTGAGAGTAATGAAAGCCTGAAACTGTATTCCATTAGATCGCCAATCAGTGGCGTGCTCAGCCAACGAAATGCAAACCCCGGCGAGCAAACCGGTGACCGGCAATTATTCACTGTCACCGATACATCGACTGTATGGGTTGAATTATCAATATTTCCCGGCGACCGTAAAAATGTCCATATTGGCGCACCTGTTAGCCTGGAGATTGCAACCAATAATCAGTCAGTTCAGGGTGAGATTACAGCTATCAATGTCACCGCAGAAGCCAATCAATCAGTAAAAGCGCGCATGGTTGCCGACAATAAAAACGGTCTGCTTATACCCGGCAGCTATGTGAAAGCGCAAATAAAAATTGCCGAACATCCTGTACAACTGGCAGTTAAACGCTCTGGACTTCAGGCGTTCAGGGACTTTACCGTGGTCTATGCACAAATTGGCGATGAATATGAAGTCCGCATGCTTGAACTAGGCAGGCAGGATAACGAGTGGATCGAAGTTCTCGGCGGTCTGGAAGCAGGCACGCGATACGTCAGCAAAAACAGTTACGTTATTAAAGCCGATATCGAAAAATCCGGCGCATCACACGACCACTAAGGAATTATTATGCTTGAAACTATTATTCGTTTTTCGCTAGCGCGGCGTGGACTGGTGATGTCACTGGTGCTGCTTGTTATGGGGCTGGGCATCTGGCAATTTGGCCAGCTGTCAATCGATGCCGTGCCTGATATAACCAACGTGCAGGTTGTGATAAATACAAAAGCGGCTGGCTACACGCCGCTGGAATCTGAGCAGCGTGTCAGCTTTCCCATAGAAACCGCAATGGCCGGTTTACCAAAACTGTCCTACACGCGATCTTTATCACGCTACGGCCTGTCCCAGGTTACCGTAGTGTTTGATGAAGGTACCGACATTTATTTTGCGCGGCAGTTAGTCAACCAGCGACTAAGCACAGCTAAAGGTGATTTACCCACTAATTTAGAGCCGGAGTTAGGGCCAATCGCAACTGGTCTGGGCGAAATTTTCATGTTCACTGTTGACGCGCTACCCGGTGCTAATAATCCTGACGGCACACTGGTTACACCGACTGACCTGCGCTCGGTTCACGACTGGATTATTCGCCCGCAATTAATGCGCGTACCCGGTGTGGCAGAAATTAACCCAATTGGTGGTTTTAAAAAAGAAATTCTCATCGCCCCGGAACCGGAAAAATTACTCGCGTTTAATATTAGCTATGCCGATGTTATTCGTGCCGTTGAACAAAACAATAATAATCGTGGTGTTGGTTTTATCGAACATAGCGGCTCGCAATGGTTGATGCGTGTACCTGGTCAGGCTAAGACACTTTCTGACCTGGAGTCGATTGTTATTCATCAACAACACGGCATTCCAGTACGCATAAAAGATGTTGCCAGCGTTAGCCTCGGCAAAGAACTACGCTCGGGTGCTGCAACACAAAATGGCCAGGAAACAATTATAAGCACCGTCTTTATGCTAACCGGTGAAAACAGCCGCGAGGTTGCCAGCAACGTTGCTGTAAAACTGGAAGCGATTAAAGCCAGTTTACCAACAGGTATTATAGTCACTGCAATTTACGACCGTACCACGCTGGTAGATAAAACATTAGTCACCGTTCAGAAAAATTTACTTGAAGGTGCGCTGCTTGTCATTGTTATTCTGTTTTTATTATTAGGAAATGTACGTGCCGCATTGTTAACTGCAGCGGTTATTCCAATCGTCATGCTGATGACCATCACCGGTATGGTACAAAGTGGAGTCAGCGCAAATTTAATGAGTCTTGGCGCACTGGATTTTGGACTTATCATTGATGGTGCGGTAATTATCGTTGAAAACTGCATGCGCAGACTCAGTGAATATGGTCGAAATGAAACACAAACACTAAACGAGCGGCTTGCTGTTGTGTTTGATGCCACACAGGAAGTTATTCGCCCGGCATTGTTTGGTGTGTTTATTATTACAGCGGTTTACATTCCCATTTTTGCATTAACCGGGGTTGAAGGAAAAATGTTTCACCCAATGGCACTCACGGTGATTATTGCATTAGTCAGCGCCATGATTCTTTCTGTAACCTTTGTGCCAGCAAGTATTGCTTTACTGTTTCGTAAACCCGTACAGGAAAAAGAAGGCAAAGCTATTAGAGCAATTCGTTCAATATATAAACCCGTATTAAACCTCTCTCTTAAGTTTCGCTGGGGCGTTATCGTTTTTGCAGTATTTGTAGTCATCAGTTCAATGGCATTAATTCCTAAACTGGGTTCTGAATTTATGCCCAATCTTGATGAAGGCGATATCGCAATGCATGCCCTGCGAATACCGGGCACTTCACTTAGCCAGGCCATAGAGTTACAACGAGTCCTTGAAGCTACAATAAAAAAAATGCCCGAAGTTAAAACCGTGGCTGCAAAAATTGGTACCGCTGAAGTGGCAACAGACCCCATGCCGCCGAGCGTATCCGATAATTATATTATGCTTAAAGCACGTGAACATTGGCCAGATCCAGACAAACCCAAGTCACAGGTAGTGGCAGAACTTGAAGCACTAGTGACTCAAATCCCAGGAAACCGTTACGAATTTTTACAACCCATACAAATGCGCTTTAATGAATTACTGGCCGGTGTACGCGCAGAACTTGCGGTTAATGTCTTTGGTGATGATTTTGATCAGCTGATAATGTTAGGTGGTGAAGTTGAAAAGGCGGTTAAAAAAGTTTCTGGTGCGGCGGATGTTGCAGTAGAACAAAGCACGGGCCTGCCTGTTATGACTATACAACCAAAACGTGACGCCATGGCGCGTTATGGTTTGAGTATCATTGAACTACAGGACACTTTAGCAACAGCACTTGGTGGAAGTGTTGCAAGTCAATTATATGAAGGTGATCGTAGCTCAGACATAGTCGTGCGTTTACCCGAACGATTACGCTCCGATACAGATGGCCTTGCCAGGTTCCCAGTGATGCTTGCGAACGGTGATTATGTGCCACTAAGCGAAGTTGCTGAGCTAAATTTGGTGACCGGTTACAACCAGATTTATCGGGAAAATAGTAAACGGCGTATTGTTGTAACCGCAAATGTTCGCGGTCGCGATCTTGGCTCTTTTGTTAAGGACGTACAAAAATCAATTGCAGAGCAAGTTGAGATACCTGCAGGATACTGGATTGAATACGGTGGTACCTATGAGAAACTGCAATCAGCAACACAGCGTTTATCCATAGTCGTTCCACTTACCCTGGTATTAGTTATCGGTTTACTCATTATGGCACTCGGCTCGTTTAAAGATGCAACCATTATTTTCACTGGTGTTCCAATGGCGTTAACCGGTGGAATTGTGGCTTTATTACTGCGTGATATTCCATTTTCTATTTCTGCTGCTGTTGGTTTTATCGCGCTTTCAGGCATCGCTGTGCTCAATGGCCTGGTAATGGTCGCGTTTATTCGAGATTTGCGTAGAAATGGCATGGGGTTAAATGAGGCCATTATCGATGGTGCGCTTACACGATTGCGCCCGGTACTAATGACGGCACTGGTTGCCGCTCTTGGCTTTATTCCAATGGCTCTTAATACGGGTATTGGTTCAGAAGTTCAGCGACCACTTGCCACAGTCGTTATTGGCGGTATTATCTCATCAACGATATTAACCCTGATAGTGCTGCCCGCATTGTACCGATTAGCACATGCACGAGAGGATAAAATAACTCGTCAAAACAGTTAACCTTGCAGAAACACTAGAGCATTAATATATAGAACAAACTGATACATTAAAATATTAAAAAAGCATGCCATCTAATTATATGATTTTATTTAAAAAGCATGAAGTCCAGTAAGAAAGCGACTCTTTACTACATTCACGACCCTATGTGCAGCTGGTGCTGGGGTTTTCTACCGGCGTGGAAGCAGGTACAGCATGCGCTCGCTGGCAAGGTGAAAATACAATATGTGTTAGGCGGTCTGGCGCCGGATACGCAGCAAGCAATGCCTGAGAGTATGCAACTGGCGATACAGGAAACCTGGAAAAATATTCAGCAGGAAATACCAGGCACAAAATTTAACACTGATTTCTGGGAACAGTGTCATCCACGGCGCTCAACCTACCCCGCCTGCCGCGCCGTATTAGCAGCGGGCATGCAAGGTGCGCAGTACTCACAATGCATGCTGCTGGCGATACAGCAAGCCTATTATCTGAAAGCAAAAAATCCGTCTGATAATAATGTATTAATAGATCTTGCCAGTGATATTGGTCTTGATAACAGACGATTTGAAGAAGATTTTCTGTCGCAACACTGTAAAAGTTTGCTAAACAATGAACTGCGGCTTGCATCAGAGCTTGAAGCGCACAGCTTTCCTGCTTTAGTATTACGTCATAAAGCATCTAACACTACGATTTCTATCGACTACAACAACAGCGAAACCATCGTTGCTAATATCCTGAAGCGTCTTTGATATAACAGTAACAGCCATCAAATCAAATAAATACTTTTCCTTATAACTTACATCTAAGCGATGGATACCGGCTAAAAGCATGCCGGCATGACGGTATTCTTTTAATTTTTTTATGCTGCAAGAGCAGTCATAACATTACCTAAGGCATAATCAAAGGTAGAATGGTCAGCCAATATGCGTGAACGATGATCTTCGAGCTCATTGGCGAAATCCTCAGCGTCTTTCTCGATAACCTTAACGCCTTTACGATTGACGAATATTAATTGGGCCGCATCAGTTAAAATAACGGATAATTTCAGGCGTCTTACAGGTTTATCATCGCCATTAAATATTTCAAACCACATGCCGGGCTTAGCAGAGTTTGCTAGTTGCGCTATTTTCTGTTTGGCGATATCCGTTTGCTGCTGGATCAGCTGCAATTCTTCTTCAGCATTATCAGCCAGGGCATCAGCTGAATTTTCATCAGTTGCTTCAATCTCGCCATCATCAACAAACTTATAACCGTTTTCATCGATCATCGTCATGAAATAGGCTTTTAATTCCGCTATCTGACTTTCAATATCATCTTTATTTTGTTGCGTTTCGTAAAGTTCGTCATTGACAGCTTCTACTAGAGCCGCATAGTTTTCTTTCAGCAACTTAAATTGTGAATTATATTTAATTGGCTGTATACATTTCAGTAATAATTTAAGCAATAAAACTGATTGCAGCCATTGTGAACTGTCACGACCATGGCGCATATATCTGTTCAACATTAATGTTGACCAGTGTTTTAACACCAGCGGTCTAACATTATTTGGTATTTTTCTGTCACAGGACACCATTTTAAGTTGGCTAATAACAATTTTTCGAGCATGTTCCTGTAAAATCTGTTTTTGCTGCTGCCTTTCTGTTTCGTTTGTTAACGCTTCTTCTTTCTCAAGAATGTTCTCTAATTCAATTACCGCCTGCTCAAATGATTTTATATCAATATCAAACTTGTCCAGGATAGCGTCAACAATTTGATCAAGCTCATTATAAAGATTATCTTCTTTTTTATTTATTCCTTTGCCTGCGGTCGTTAATAAGTCAACAGTCGTTCTTGCAGGATGATCTTCGTTGTCAAAAAGTGTTCGATCTATCATGGCAACTTTCATCACTGGTACTTGTAACTGATAGATTAAGCTTGTAATAATTTCCGAGACAGTATTGTCATCTGCAATCGCGCCAAACATCATGCCTACAAAATCAATGCTTCTTTCGTCAAGTAAATTGACCTGCTTATCTACGATGCCTCCATTTTCCTTGCTTATATCGGAAAGCAATTCCTGTTTGATTTGTTCTGTGGTCAGGATCTCACCAGTATCTTTAAATGAAGATATTTTACGCTGCAGTGACGACAGTGCTTTTAAAACTTCTTTCCTCTGGTAACAGTTTTTTCCTTCAATATCCTGTTGCGTAGGCGTCCTTAAAAAGGATTCAGGAAGCTCTAGTTCCTGGTCAGAAATAGTCATTTCGCCAGTCATAAACTCATTGACAATACGACTAATATCTTTATTTGACCTGGGTATGAAATCACTGGCTACTTTTTCTCTTGGATCATAATAGCTCGCGACTTGGGCAGATACTTCTTCTTCGACTTCATCCTGCTTAGTCGTTTTTAGAATGATTTCCGGCATGATGCCATTATCAATAAATATTTGGTTGGTGGCTTTAAACATCACTCCTAACTTTGAGCAGACTTCCTGATCAAAAAGTTTGTAAAACACTAATTTCACTTCAATCGCGAGATTAATGTTTTCGATGGTTTTTTGAAAAACTTCACAAATACGTTTGGGATTTAACGAGTCTTTATCAATTGTGTTTTCACACATCAGCTCGAGGTACTCAAGGCGGGCCTCAAGATGATTAACTTCTTCGCCATAAAGATTCATCGCTTTTGCGTGCATGGTTGTTATAGCAACCATTTCTTCCATCTCATCCTGTCCAACCAGGCTTAATTCACCTTCATCGCCAGAATCGGTAATTTTTGATTTACTTAATATTTTATTTAAATTGACAAAAAAGTGCTGACTAATATCATTTTTTTCTGTACGAAATATATAGGTACAATCCATATATTTCATTCGTTCTTCATCAGTCGTGGCTGTTTCAGCAAGACCAAATAATACATTGTCTGCACTACTCAACAGCTGATTCATCAAAACCGTCAGGTAATCATTGACATTGACTAATACCTTATCAATGATTTTGGAATGCTTAATCGATTCGTTATTGTGTACTAAGGTGTTTTGATTTAAACCCATAACAATGACCAACAATATGTGGTTACAAAATGATCAACTAGTCTGTGCTTATAATGCACAAAAAAAGCGTTTGAATAGCGTTTTGGGGGGCATTTATGGCTACAGGCCATTAATTCGGCGCTGCTTTAGATTTTTTAGGAGATATGTAACTACATGAAATAACTACATATTTGATATCTCTAGAGAAAATATCATACATTTGGTACAACTATAGTCAGAACTGACGTTATTTCAACAGTATGTGTCAAAAAGTGACAATCAAGTGTTCATTTTCCGACAAACGGTATATTTTGCAAATACAACTGATAAATCGTCGGATTTATTGACAAAATATTATCCGCTTATGGGCTTAGAACGTGGCTTGTTTTAAATTGACCTGGATTAAATAATCATGGACGAGTCGTAGTTTGCCATGGTCGACGATGAGAAAATGTGGCGTACCATTGAGTTGCCTGTTGTCTGCCCGCATCCAGTGATACATCGCTACACCGTCACCCTTAAAGTAATCATATAACTGCTGATACATTTCAATAAAAAGCTCTGCCTGATGCCAGGCTTCACTGTGTTTTTGAATACAGCACTGTCCTGATGCTAATTCACCGATATCACCGCACTGCTGCCCTAATATTCTGGCCAGTTCCGCATGATACATGCCCAGTAATTCCACAACCTGTATTACAGATTGCGATATTTTTCGTTCACTTGCAAATGGATCGCTAAGTCTAAAAACCATTTTTATCTATCTAATGGCCGACTGATTAAAGATAAACAGGCGTGTCGCCAGGCTGCCATAAATCATGTTTTTGAAAAGCATCCTGAAACAGTTCACAGTCAATTAAGCTATTTAACCATTTTTTCACCTTGCTATAAGGTGACTGATCAAACCAGTCTTTATCAACCAGCGAGAACTGTCGCACATAAGGAAACACCCCAATGTCAGCCAGTGTCAGTCGCCCTGATAACAGGAATTGATGATTAGCCAGCATTTCCTCGAGCTCTCCTATAAATTCTTCGCCAGCTTTGCGATAATGTTCTTTGCTGTGCTCAGGAAAACGATCGGCATATTTATAATGATCAAGATCTTCTTTGAACGAAAAATCATTGGTTTCAATTAAAATTTCAGCATCAAGCAGAAATTCATTGTTGTCACCCAGCCAGTTGTCCGGATCGTTCTGCTTTAATGCCCATTTTAGAATGTCCCAGCTTTCATCCATGACACTGCCATCGGCTAAAACCAAAATGGGCACAGTAGCATGCTGCGACAATTTTAATGCTTGTTCAGGCATATTTTTCAAGTCAACTTCACGCAATTCAACTTGTATGCCTGAATATTTTAATGCCATGTGTGCACGTATACAGTAAGGACAGCGACGAAAACTGTACAAAACAGGCGGTTTCATCAGTTCAGTCTTTATCGAACTTGAACTTAAAGATAATAAGCAAAACGCTCATTACAGCAATCAGGCTGGCGCCTGACAATAAGGGGATGTTTTCTGTAAGCGCAGCATGTGCAGCCCAAAAACCATTGCCTGAAACCGATAACACCAGCATCAACATTGAAACATCGTTTGTATGACGTGTTTTTAACGCTTTTATAATTTGTGGGACAAGAATCAGTGTACAAAGTACTGATGCGGTCCAGCCGAATAAAACTTCTATTGACACAATTGGGCCTTTACCTGTGTTTTAAGCTGGAAAGTCTGTTTTCTTCACGTAAAGCCTCTTTCATATGTTTCCTTTGCAAGCTGATAGCATTTACTTCTGAACCAATATGTTGCTCACCGCGAGTTCTGGCAAGTTGTACCTGCCGTTCACGTTCGGCAAAACGTTTACGTTGCTGCTCTGATTTTTTATCAAAACAAGCTGGACAACTAACCCCCTGTACATACTTTTCACTTTGTTTGTCTTCATCGGTAATCGGCAGACGGCAGGCATGGCACTGATCGTATGTGCCTTTTTTCAGATTGTGGTCAACACTGACACGATTATCAAAGACAAAACATTCGCCATCCCACATTGACTCTTTTTCCGGGACAGTTTCCAGGTATTTAAGAATGCCGCCCTGTAAATGATAGACTTCTTCAAAGCCCTGCTCTTTTAAATATGCCGTTGATTTTTCACAACGGATGCCACCGGTGCAAAACATGGCAACTTTTTTATGTTTACCGGGATTCAGTTTGTTCTTTACATACTCAGGAAACTCTCTGAATGTTTCTGTTTGCGGATTGAGCGCATTTTTGAATGTACCGATAGCAACTTCATAATCATTGCGTGTATCAACCAGTACCACCTCCGGATCAGAAATTAAATCGTTCCAGTCTTCCGCTTTTACATAGCTGCCCACCACACGGTTTGGATCAATACCGGTAACACCCATGGTGACTATTTCTTTTTTGAGTTTTACCCTGGTTCGGTAAAATGGCATGCTGTCGTCATACGACTCTTTAGTGCGCAGATCTTTTAAACGTTCATCGCTGCGTATCCATGTGTGTAATTTTTGAATGGCGTTTTTATCGCCCGCAACCGTACCATTGATACCTTCCTGCGCGAGTAATATTGTGCCCTTGATGCCGTTTTCTACCATGAAATCGTACAGAGGTTGGCGCAAGGCCTGATAATCATCAAGCCTAACAAAATGGTAAAGCGCAGATACAACAAAATGCGACATAATATTTTCCTGTGTGCAACCGGCTAGAGTGCGATAAATAATTAAGTCCCAGGCAAGTCCCGAGGCAGAGCCTAAAATCCCTAATTTTACCCTATGTTTGAATCGGATGCTTCTGCTATCTGCATAGATACTTCTCTATAAATAAAAAATGGGCTGTAAACTGTTATTATTCAGCGAAGCTAATTACCAAAAACAATAAAAATAATATGCAAACGATAAATGATCTGATTTCTTCTCTCAATAGCATTGTCTGGGGCCCGTTAATGCTGCTGCTTATATTGGGCACGGGCCTGTATTTGATGTACGGCCTCTCGTTCATGCCTTTAAGGCACATCGCTTACGGTTTTAAACTGCTTTGGCAAGGCAGGAAAAAAAGCGGTGAAGGTGATATCGCGCCATTTAATGCACTGATGACATCCTTATCGGCCACCATAGGAACGGGTAATATTGCCGGGGTTGCCACTGCCATCTTTCTTGGCGGACCCGGTGCACTATTCTGGATGTGGTGTACGGCACTGGTTGGCATGGCGACGAAATATGCCGAGGCTGTACTGGCAGTCAAATATCGTGAGGTCGATGCTGACGGTCATCACATTGGCGGCCCCATGTTTTACATCAAAAACGGCCTGAAATCACACTGGGCCTGGTTAGCCACCTGTTTTGCCGTGTTTGGCGCACTTGCCGGTTTTGGTATCGGTAACACGATACAGGCAAACTCAGTTGCTGATGCCATCAATGGCACCTTTGCCATTCCGCACGTGGCTAGCGGAATCATCATGGCAGTTTTAGCCGCACTGGTTTTGATTGGCGGTATTGAACGCATTGCCAGCGTTGCAGGCAAATTAGTGCCATTGATGGCCGCGGCTTACCTGGCTGCCGGCCTGTTTATTTTACTGAGCAATATTGAAACGCTGCCACATTCATTTTCATTAATTTTCACTCATGCATTTACACCCGCGGCAGCTACCGGAGGTTTTGCCGGCGCCGCTGTCTGGGCGGCTATTCGCTTCGGTGTAGCACGTGGGATTTTTTCAAATGAAGCCGGTTTAGGCAGCGCGCCCATTGCACATGCAGCGGCTACTACCGACAGCCCGGTAAAACAGGGCCATATCGCCATGCTGGGCACCTTTATAGACACCATTATCATCTGCTCTATTACCGGGCTGGTTATTATATCGACCGGTGCCTGGACACAGGGTGAAACAGGCGCCCGGTTATCTGCCATCGCATTTGAAACGGCACTGCCTGGTATTGGCAACTACATCGTCACACTCGGCCTCAGCGTCTTTGCCTTTACCACCATTATTGGCTGGAGCTTTTATAGTGAAAAGTGTGTTGAATATTTAGCAGGTGAACGTGCCATCAAACCGTTTAGAGCATTGTGGGTCATTGCTATCCCTATTGGTGCCACAGCAAGCCTGGACTTTATATGGCTGGTGGCCGATACCTTGAACGCTTTAATGGCCATTCCTAACCTGATAGCGCTGGTACTATTAAGCCCGGTAGTTTTTAAATTAACGAAAGAACATTTTCAACAATAAATTCAGGCTAATCGTTTGCTTTTTTTATAGTAATGTTTCCTGATTTTACACTACTGGAAATCGCGCTTGCTGCACTGTTATTCATGTGGGCCGGATTTGTGCGCAGCGGACTTGGTTTTGGCGGCGCCGCCTTAGGTCTGCCTTTCATGCTGTTCATCTATAATCAACCGGTTTACTGGTTACCGATTATAGGCGCTCACCTGCTGTTTTTTTCCGCGTTAACCTTACGTACACGTTTAAATAATGTTAACTGGAAATATCTGAAACATTCACTTTTTTATATTATTCCGCCGGCTTTAATTGGTGTTTTTGGATTATTAAATTTACCTAATCTCTGGATTGTTACATTTATTTATGGCATTACCCTGTTTTATGCATTGATGTGGCTGCTCAATAAAAGCATTCACAGTGAAAACACCTGGATTGATAAATTTTTATTAATATTTGGCGGTTATGTTGCCGGAACTTCACTAACAGGTGCACCGTTAATGGTAGCGGTATATGTCCGTAATGTTATTCAATCGCAATTACGCAATACGCTTTTTGTGCTGTGGTTTATTCTAGTCAGCATTAAAATGACGACATTTGCCGCACTGGGTGTCGAGTTAAATATTCTAACTGCCATTGTATTGCTACCTGTTGCCGCTGTTGGCCATTTTATCGGCTTGAAGGCGCACGACAAAATTTTGCAAAATGATATTTTATTTAAGCGGGTTATTGGCGGCATGCTGGTGCTTGTTAGTGGCCTGGCACTATGGCGGCTTTGGTTTTAGTTGGTATTTTCCAGGTTTGG
>CAVYHC010000054.1:0-80388 GCA_963768125.1 uncultured Gammaproteobacteria bacterium | reverse complement strand
TGTGATAAAAGCTTGTTAAGCTTTTTCTGCCAACTGCCAACTGCCAACTGCCAACTGCCAACTTTATTGCGTTAATTAAAACAGTGTCCCAAAATTGAACTTTATTCCTATGTTTTGAGTTTCGCTTCGTGGTTCTGTTACAAAAACAGAGGATGTGCTGTTTTGTGTTTGTTTGGTGTTGCTTCGACCAAACCGCCACGCTTCAAAAAATACACCAAAGCCATAGTAGGTATTATTTATATGCTGGTGAGTCCATCTGGCGTTTAAGCGTGCGCCAGTGCCATCACCTATATCAAGCGTTGCTGTGCCTAAATCTATTTTTGATAGATCAACAAAAATAGTTGCATTACGAATGAATAAATAGCCCGCTTCTACATTGATATGGTCTTTAGCGGTAACAGGAATGTCTGAATTAATCCCGATAGAGTATTCAATCCATTTGTAGGTTTCATCAAGCCCGCTAATATTGTTGTTATCCTGAATGTTCCTTTGCCACTGATGTGATTGTGCGCCGATAGACAGGTTCGTGTCTTCAATGATTGATCTTTCAACGCTAGCGCCTAGGCGGATCAGTTCCATTTTAGTGTCAGTTGTGTGAGGGATTCCTGATTGTGTCTGGCCATCATAATCGACAGTACCCTGATAATAAGAACTGTGAATATTGATTAACCAGTCAGGTGTTATAGTGTGCTTTAGTTTAGCCTCAACACCCGTTAACCAACCCAGTTCACGGTCCAGAACCTGATCAGTGGTACTGAATTCGGTGTAATCAAAATGCAGTAATGAAGGCGATAGGGATAATTGTGTGTTGAGTTCATCAATGGCGTAACAATTACCTGTTGTTAATAAAAGAAATAAAATTAAGGATTTATTCATATTGTTATTTAAAAAGAGCGGGGCGTTAAGCCCCGTTCAAATGGATGATTCAGCAGTGATTAAAGCAGGCAGCCAACAGGGCTGTTGTCAGACTCTATAAAGTTGCCATCACCACTGTGATATTCAACTTTTACAGTACCATTTGCGTTAACTGTTCCACGTGCTTGAGATCCTGCCGCGCCAGTAACGAGAACCCGGCCGCTGCTAAGCTGACAAGTAGGTAAGGAATCATCGCCAACGAATGGTTGGCTCAGCTCTACAGCAAACCCGCCACCAGATGATGGCGCAATGGCATAAGCGAATGTAATTACTGTATAAGCGCCAGTGCTATTGTTGCCACTTGCGACATAAGTGAAACCATTAAAGCCAACGCTTTCATTGTTGCCATCGAAGGTAATGGTTAGATTGCCTGTGATATTAATTGTATAAGGCCCACTGGGCAGGGTGGAAGTTTGGCTGCCAGAGATGCCTCCATTAAAGATAATGCCACCGCCGACATTACAGGCATTGAAATTGATGGTGACTGAAGAAGCTTCTTCAGTTCCAGTTTCATTTACAGATATAGAACCAGCAAGGCAAGAATCACCGCTTTCACTAATTCGCTACCCGTAGCTAAATCACGTCGAGTTACTGGTGCTGTTCTTTTGTGGCCAGTACATTATTTCGAGAGTGTTTCTCTACCCGTAACGGTGGTTGTGTTTCAATACCGAATACCGATTTAAAAACCGTCGCCGCTAATCGCTGACAGCTGTGGAGACGGTTGCTTCTGCGGTGAGTGCTATCTGCAATGGTGATCGCATTTGCTGGTACGCCTGCACCGGCACCGCTTCCGCCATCACCGCTGCTGCTACAGCCTGTGGCTAATAGTAGACCTGAAAGAAGAGCAGTGGGTGCGGAAAGTGTTAGAAATTTATTCATATAATGTTTCCTCGTGTGTTGATTATTATGAAGATGAGCTTGCTGGTGAATGAAGCCGATTCTAATATTGTAGAAGGATTATGAGATAAATCTATACCCGGATTAGTAAATATATTTCGATATTATTGAAAAGTTTCTTGAGTAAAAGACCTTATTTTGGTAGTGTTCGCGCCCTTAGTTGGCGCATAGCGTCAGATAAATCTGAATTTAATGTTACAAATTTAGGCGCGTAGCTCAGTTGGTTAAGCGTTCCTCGCATGGAAGAGGTCGGTGGTTCGACAAAATCGTCAGGAACGATTTTGAACGCCTGTTTTTTAGGTGGCCCTTAGGGCGGAGGCAGGAGCCCGGAGTGATCCGCTCGTAGAGTCACAGTACATACAATTATATAGCAACACAGTTTCAGGCGCGTAGCTCAGTTGGTTAGAGCGCTTCCTTGACATGGAAGAGGTCGGTGGTTCGACAAAATCGTCAGGAACGATTTTGAACGCCTGTTTTTTAGGCGGCCCGCAGGGCGGAGGGCAGGAGCCCGGAGTAATCCACTCGTGCTTCAGACCTGAGAGTGCGTATTGAGTGTAGAATTAAGTTGATTCGAATAAATTATAGCAGTACATTTAGGCGCGTAGCTCAGTTGGTTAGAGCGCTTCCTTGACATGGAAGAGGTCGGTGGTTCGAATCCACTCGTGCCTACCAGATAACAAAGTCGGCAGTCATCAGTTTGCAGTAGGCAGTTAACAGCTTTTACTGCCAACTGACGACTGCCAACTGACAACTTTTTAAAAAACAAGCGGTCTTTCGTAGTGATCGCCACTGGAGATAATATGCCTTTAAATAACCCTGTTATTACCCTGCCTGATGGAACCGCGCGTTCTTTTGATGCACCACTAACGGTAATGGACGTGGCCAATGATATTGGTCCCGGTCTTGCTAAAGCGACCCTGGCCGGGCGTGTTAATGGTGAGCTGGTCGATGCTTCTTATCTTATAAACAGCGATGTCGAGCTTGCCATCGTTACTTCTCGTGATGAAGATGCACTGGAGCTGATGCGCCACGATGCCGCGCATATCATGGCGCAGGCGGTTCAGGAGCTGTTCCCGGGCACGCAGGTAACCATTGGCCCCGCCATTGAGAACGGCTTTTATTATGATTTCGCGCGTGAAAAACCATTTACCGATGAAGATTTAAAAGTCATCGAAGAGCGTATGCGCGAAATTGTAAAACGCGATTTACCCATCGTGCGTGAAGTCGTCGACAAAGATGAAGCGGTAAAAACGTTTGCCAATATTGGTGAAGACTACAAAGTAGAAATTATCAAAGATATTATTCCAGAAGGCGAAGAGGTTTCGATTTACCGTCAGGGCGACTGGTTTGATGTCTGTCGCGGGCCGCATATGCCAAGCACTGGAAAGCTGGGCAAAGGTTTTAAGTTAATGAAGGTTGCCGGTGCGTACTGGCGCGGTGATTCAGACAATGAAATGCTGACCCGTGTATACGGAACTGCCTGGCCAGACAAGAAACAGCTTAATGCTTATCTGCACCAGCTGGAAGAAGCAGAAAAGCGTGATCATCGAAAACTGGCCAAAAAGCTGGATTTCTTTCATATGCAGGAAGAAGCACCAGGCATGGTGTTCTGGCATGACAAGGGCTGGTCAATATACCTGACAGTACAAAACTATATCCGCGATAAATTACGCCAGCACGATTACCAGGAAATTCATACGCCATCCATTGTAGACCGCAGTCTGTGGGAGAAATCCGGCCACTGGGACAAGTTTGGCGACATGATGTTTACCACGCATTCTGAAAATCGTGATTATGCCATCAAGCCGATGAACTGCCCGTGTCATATACAGGTGTTCAACCAGGGGCTGAAAAGCTACCGTGATTTACCGTTGCGACTGGCTGAGTTTGGCTCCTGCCACCGTAACGAGCCGTCCGGTACCCTGCATGGTTTGATGCGGGTGAGAAATTTTGTGCAGGACGATGCGCACATATTCTGCACCGAAGACCAGTTACAGGATGAAGTCTCTGCCTTTATTGATCTGGTTTACGAAGTGTATGGAGATTTTGGTTTCACCGATATAAAAGTCGCGCTGTCAACTCGCCCGGAACAGCGCGTAGGTCATGATGAAGCCTGGGATAAAGCTGAAAAAGCGCTGGAAGTGGCGCTGGATAACAAAAAACTGGACTGGAAACTGCAACCGGGCGAGGGTGCGTTTTACGGGCCGAAGATAGAATTTGTATTACGCGACTGCCTGGGGCGCGAATGGCAGTGCGGTACCATGCAGGTCGATTTTTCCATGCCCGGGCGACTGGATGCGCAATATATTGCTGCCGATGACAGCAAGCGCACGCCGGTGATGTTGCATCGTGCCATTTTGGGTTCGGTGGAGCGTTTTATCGGTATTTTGATAGAAGAGCACGAGGCCAAATTTCCGCTCTGGTTAGCGCCGGTTCAGGCCGTGATTCTCAATATTACGGACAAACAGGCCGAATTTGCCAAAATAATGCAAAAAAGTCTTGCTTCGCAAGGATTTAAGGTCGAATTGGACTTGAGAAATGAGAAGGTAGGATATAAAATTCGCGAGCACATTTTACAGCGGGTTCCCTACATGCTGGTTATCGGTGATCGGGAGCTTGAAACAAATACAGTGGCCGTTCGTTCGCGAAGCGGTGAAGACCTGGGTACCATGTCAATTGATGAGGTGTCTACTATGTTTTCACTGGAGATCGCGAGCCGCGGTCAGTCTGTTTTAGAGGAATAAAACTATCGCTTCACCAAAAAAGACGCGCATTAACAGTGACATAACTTACCCGCAAGTTCGGGTAATTGACCATGAGAGTAACCAGCTTGGATTGATGACAAGCGAAGACGCGCTAAAGAAAGCAGTTGAGGTCGGATTAGACCTGGTAGAAGTTTCACCTAATGCAGAGCCGCCAGTTTGCCGAATAATGGATTTTGGTAAATTCAGGTTTGAAAACAGTAAGAAAAAACATGGCGCGAAAAAGAAACAGCGTCGTACCCAGGTTAAAGAAATCAAGTTCCGTCCTCGTACCGAGGTTGGTGACTATAAAGTCAAGCTGAGCAAGCTAACCAAGTTTCTTGAAAATGGCGATAAAACCAAAGTAACTATGCGCTTCAGAGGTCGTGAATTTGCGCATCAGGAACTGGGTATGGAGTTATTGAAACGTGTGGTGGCGGATTTGGAAGAAATTGCCAACGTTGAACAAATGCCGGGTATGGAAGGTCGTCAGATGGTGATGGTACTTGGACCGAAGAAAGTGAACAAATAGATATAGATAGTTTTAAGTTTCAAGTTTTAAGTTATAAAGGCAAAAAACTTACTACTTACAACTTACAACTTAGTACTAATTTTAAAGTTTTGGAGAAGGCTCATGCCTAAGATGAAAACAAACCGTGGTGCGGCAAAGCGGTTCCGTAAAAACGGTAGCGGTGGATTTAAACGTGGTCAATCACACCGTCGTCATATTTTGACCAAAAAGAGCACTAAGCGGAAACGTCATTTACGTGATGATGCGCAAGTGCATGAAAACGATACCAAGATGCTTAAACGCATGTTGCCATACGTGTAAACACGTATAATCGTAGCCATAATTAATAGAGAGTTGGAACAATGCCAAGAGTAAAAAGAGGCGTACAGGCCAGAGCTAAACATAAAAAAGTTTTAGACAAAGCGAAAGGTTATTACGGTGCGCGTAGTCGTGTATATCGTGTAGCCCATCAAGCAGTGATTAAAGCCGGTCAATATGCGTATCGTGACCGTCGTGTTAAAAAACGTTTGTTCCGTGCTTTATGGATCGTACGTATTAATGCCGCTGCACGTGAGTGCGGAATGTCATACAGTCGTTTAATAAACGGTCTGGCTAAAGCAGGCGTAGCGATTGATCGTAAAGTTTTAGCTGATTTAGCTATTCACGACATGGCTGCGTTTACAAAGATTGCTGATAAAGCTAAAGAAGCACTCGCAGCTTAATAATAACTGTGTGATTTACCCGAATGATTGGCATTCAGGTAAATTAGCAAAAAAGCTTATCAGTACAAAAGGGGGAGTGCGCTTCCCCTTTTTTTTTGTGAAAATAAAATAACAAAATTTATTTACCACAGAGGCACAGAGGACACAGAGATTTCTGTTGCTATGCGCCTTCGGCGTCATTAATGCACAAAAGATTTTTTACTTTGTGCCCTCTGTGCCCTCTGTGTCTCTGTGGTGAGAATTTTTTAAAAATACTTCATACGGGAGTTGAGGCGTGGATTTACAAAAGTTAACCGCAGATGCGCAGCAGAAAATAAATGCGGCTGACAATCTGGACGTTTTAGACCAGATTCGTGTGGACTACCTGGGTAAGAAAGGTGAACTGACCTCATTGTTGAAAACATTAGGCAAGTTGCCTGCTGATGAAAGAAAAGCGGCTGGTCAGGATATCAATAATGCTAAGCGTGAGGTGCAGCAGGCACTGGAGCAGCGTAAGCAGTCCCTTGAATCTGAAAAATTAAACGCAAAACTGGCGGGCGAAAAAATAGATGTAACTCTGCCGGGCCGTGGCCAACAGGCAGGCGGCTTGCATCCCGTCAGCAGAACCATGGAACGTATTGAAAACCTGTTTTCACGTTTGGGTTTTACTGTGGAGCAGGGCCCTGAAATCGAAGATGACTTCCATAACTTCGAAGCGCTGAATATTCCTTCGCATCATCCTGCACGTGCGATGCACGATACCTTTTATTTTGATGCCAACACATTATTACGTACCCATACCTCACCAGTACAGGTCAGGCACATGGAAACAGATAAACCGCCATTACGTATTATTGCGCCTGGTCGTGTTTATCGCTGCGACTCTGATTTAACGCACACGCCGATGTTTCATCAGGTTGAAGGTTTGCTGGTTGATGAAAATGTCAGCTTTGCGGATTTAATGGGCACACTGGCTGATTTCTTAAAACAGTTTTTTGAAAACGAAAATTTGCAGACACGTTTTCGGCCTTCTTATTTTCCTTTTACGGAGCCTTCATCGGAAGTCGATATTCAGTGTGTGATGTGTGCAGGCGAAGGTTGCCGTGTCTGTGGACATACCGGTTGGCTGGAAGTTTTAGGTTGCGGTATGGTGCATCCGAAAGTATTTGAATCCGCGGGTATTGATACTGAAAAATACACCGGTTATGCCTTTGGTATGGGAGTGGAGCGACTGGCAATGTTACGTTATGGCGTTAATGATCTTCGTTTGTTCTTTGAAAACGATGTTAAATTTTTACAGCAGTTCGCTTAAGCAGTGGCAGGAGAGAACAACTAATGAAATTTAGCGAACAATGGTTAAGACGCTGGGTTAATCCTGCTCTTTCGACACAGGAAATGTGTGATCAGCTAACCATGGCGGGGCTTGAGGTTGACGGCGTAGAACCGGCAGCAGGCGACTTTAGCGGGGTTGTAGTTGGTCGTGTTGAATCGCTGGTAAAACATCCAGATGCAGATAAATTAAATGTCTGTCAGGTGACTGACGGTAATGCAAGCCTGCAAATTGTTTGTGGCGCTGCCAATGTTAGACAGGGGATGCTTATTCCGCTGGCAAAAATTGGTGCGCTACTGCCGGCTGAAACGGCAGGTGAATCATGGGAAATTAAACCGGCAAAACTGCGTGGCGTTGCATCATCCGGTATGCTGTGTTCTGAAAAAGAACTGGGCCTGGCAGAGAGCGCTGAAGGTTTGATGGAATTACCTGATGATGCCGTACCGGGTCAAGATATTCGTGACTACCTGGCACTTGACGACAACATTATAGAGCTTGACTTAACGCCCAATCGAGGCGATTGCCTGAGTATTCAGGGTATCGCCCGTGAGCTTGGCGCGCTTAATCAGTGCGCAGTGACTGAGCAAGCATGGACACCCTGTAAGCCAACAATTAACGAAGATTTTGCGGTTGACATTCAGGCAGACGAAGCCTGCACGTTTTATGCTGGTAGGGTAATAACAGGTATTAATGTCAACGCGCAAACGCCATTGTGGATGCTTGAGCGATTACGCCGCAGTGGCATCCGTGGTTTAAGTCCTGTGGTTGATATAACCAACTATGTTTTGCTCGAGCTGGGTCAGCCCATGCACGCCTTTGATCGGCAGAAATTAAACGGGAAAATTACGGTTCGTTATTGTAAGAATGATGAACAAGTTACCTTGCTGGATGGTAAATGTATCGAGCTGCAGGAAAACTCACTTGTTATAGCAGACGATTCCAAAGTGTTAGCACTCGCAGGCATCATGGGTGGGCAGGAGTCCGCAGTCGATGAGTCAAGCAGTGATATTTTCCTTGAGAGTGCATTTTTCAAGCCGCATGTAATCGCCGGTAAAGCCAGAAGTTATGGTTTGCACACCGACTCTTCACATCGTTTTGAACGCGGCGTTGATAGCCGGTTACAGGTCCATGCGATGGAACGTGCCACAGCCTTAATCCGTGAGATTTGTGGTGGTGATGTGGGTCCGTTGCTTGAACATAAGACAGCATCGCACCCGGCTGAGCCTTCACCGATACATCTACGCTCACATCAAATTAAACGTGTGCTCGGTATTGAACTGGCTGCCGATGAAGTAACCGAGATATTGAAGCGCCTGGGAATGGAAGTCACGGCGACCCCGGATGAATGGCTGGTGAAATCACCCAGCTTCCGTTTTGATATACAGATTGAAGCGGATTTGCTGGAAGAAATTGTTCGTGTTTATGGCTACAACAATATTCCACGCACCCGGCCAAGTTATCACGCCATTATCCAGCCGCAGCCGGAAGCAAAAAATTCGCTGAATACGCTTAAAAAATGCCTGGTCAACCGCGGTTATTATGAGGCAATAAGTTATAGCTTTGTTGATCCGAAGTGGCAAAAGATTTTAGATCCGCAGTCACAAACGATGGCATTGGCTAACCCGTTGTCCTCAGAAATGTCGGTTATGCGTACCACGATATGGGCCGGCTTGCTTGGTGCGTTGAAGCATAATGTTAATCGCCAGCAAAATCGTGTGCGTATGTTTGAAACCGGCTTATGTTTCAAAGCACAGAATAATACGGATAAAACCGGGATTGATGCAATAGAGCAGGAAGCAATGTTTGCCGGTGTTATATGCGGTGATATACATCATGAGCAATGGGCAGAGAAAAACCGCAAGGCTGACTATTACGATATTAAAGCAGATGTTGAAGCGCTGTTGTCATATTCAGCCAGTAAAACGGTTTTTGAAGCGGCTGAGCATCCCGCGCTGCATCCGGGGCAAAGTGCCTGTATGAAACAGAATGATGAAGTTATCGGCTGGCTAGGGGCGCTACACCCGCAAGTACAAAAAGCTTTGGATATCGATCCGCGTGTTTATGTTTTTGAGTTTAAACAGTCAGCGATAATGAATAACCGTATTCCAGCATTTTCACCATTAT
Source organism: uncultured Gammaproteobacteria bacterium (assembly GCA_963768125.1). Taxonomy (GTDB): domain Bacteria; phylum Pseudomonadota; class Gammaproteobacteria; order SZUA-229; family SZUA-229. The sequence goes on along the minus strand of CAVYHC010000054.1, from coordinate 71,169 downwards.
CGCGTTTCCCAGAGGTAAGAAGAGACCTTGCTATTCTGGTTGATGAGTCTGTGCCAGCAGCTGATATTTTGTCAGTCATTAAAGCAACATCATCCGATTTGGTCAAAGAAACGCAATTATTTGATATTTATCAGGGTAAAGGGGTCGACAAAGGTGCAAAAAGTGTGGCTTTCGGCTTGATTTTACAGGAGTTTTCCCGCACTCTTACGGACATGGACGTAGATACAGAAATTGAAAATATCGTATCTGCACTAAATCAACAATTTGCTGCTACACTTCGGGAGTAGGTATGGCATTGACGAAAGCCGATATGGCTGAAAGTTTGTACGAAGAATTGGGCTTGAATAAGCGTGAAGCCAAAGAACTGGTTGAATTGTTCTTTGAAGAAGTTCGCGCCGCGTTGGGTGATGCAAATCACGTAAAGCTTTCCGGTTTTGGCAATTTTGTTTTAAGAAATAAAACAGAGCGACCTGGTCGTAACCCAAAAACCGGTGAAGAAATTCCCATTTCAGCACGTCGAGTCGTAACCTTCAGACCCGGACAGAAACTGAAGCAAAGAGTAGAAGCCTATGCTGGAAGCCAGCAATAATAACGAATTACCTGTAATACCAGGAAAACGCTATTTCACGATCGGCGAGGTCAGTGAATTATGCGGCGTAAAGTCTCACGTTTTACGTTACTGGGAACAGGAATTCACCCAATTAAAACCAGTTAAACGTCGTGGTAATCGTCGGTATTATCAACGCCATGATGTGATTCTGATACGCCAGATTCGCAGTTTATTGTATGATCAGGGGTACACCATCGGTGGTGCACGACAAAAGCTCACGGGTGAAGAAGTGGCCGATGACAGTACGCAAAGTCAACAGATTATTCGTCAGATGCGAGATGAACTGGAAGCTTTGCTTGTAATGCTGAGATAAACACTGGCATACAGCGTTATTGTAAAAGTTAAAAAATGACCGGCTTATGCCGGTCTTTTTTATGCACGGCAAATAAATGAGTGATATCTCACATAGATTGTTTCACATCAAAATGCTTTCGTGTAATCTACACGCCTCTTCGGGGCGTAGCGCAGTCTGGTAGCGCACTACACTGGGGGTGTAGTGGTCACAGGTTCAAATCCTGTCGTCCCGACCACACAAATAAGCAGCCTTTTTTTCAGAGCTGCTTTTTTTGTGGCTGTCTGGAAAGATAAATTCCTTAGCGTTATGTTTTTTTATAGCGCCCATGTTTTGATGAAAATGAGGGCCATGAAAATTGGCAGGCAAAAATTGATCCAGTCAGTTTAATTGCATTTCCACCATCCCTGGCGGTCAGAGCCTTTTTTAACGGCCGCTTTCTGGCCGGTCCGAAGGGGAAAAATACAGGGATGTATTTTGTAAATCCTGTCACTATGAATTTATTACAAGGCAAAAAGCCCGATCAATCATGAACGGGCTTTTTTTATGTTAGTCTTTCTACTTTAAATTTCACATCAAGTATTGCAATGAAAGATTTAGACCAGCAAGCAAAAACCATTTACCTGAAAGATTATAAAGCACCTGATTTTCTAATCGATCATGTTGATCTGACCTTTGAGCTCAATGAAGAGCAAACTCGCGTACTTTCAACGATACAGCTTCAAAAACAGCCAAGCAGTGAATCTAATACATTAGTTTTGGCAGGTGAAAACCTGCAGTTAGGTGAAGTCAAAATTGATGGCTCCTTAATTGACAGCACTGCCTATGCCGTGACGGACACTGAACTATCATTATTAAATGTGCCTGACTCATTTAACCTTGAAATAGAAACCTTTATAAAACCGCAGGAAAATTTATCACTGGAGGGCTTGTTCAAATCCAGTGGTAATTATTGTACCCAGTGTGAAGCTGAAGGTTTTAGAAAGATAACTTATTTTCTCGATCGCCCAGATGTTATGGCTTTGTTTACCACCACGATTATTGCGGACAGGAAAAAATACCCGGTGCTGTTGTCTAATGGTAACCCTGTAGAGTCAGGCGATTATGATGATGGTCGTCACTGGGCTAAATGGCACGACCCGTTTAAAAAACCCTGTTACCTGTTTGCACTGGTTGCCGGCGATCTGGCTTTTATTGAAGATCACTATACGACAACCAGTGGTACTGATGTGCAGTTACGTATTTATGTGCAGCATCATAATATTGACAAGTGCGACTTTGCCATGGTTTCACTTAAAAAATCAATGCAATGGGATGAAGAAACATTTGCTCGTGAGTATGATCTTGCTGTTTATAATATTGTTGCTGTTGATGATTTCAATATGGGAGCAATGGAAAATAAGGGGTTAAATGTTTTTAATTCTAAATATGTTCTGGCTAAGCAGGATACAGCAACTGACGCTGACTTTATTGGCATAGAAGGTGTTATCGGCCATGAATATTTTCATAACTGGAGCGGTAATCGTGTTACCTGTCGTGACTGGTTTCAGTTAACGCTGAAAGAAGGCTTGACGGTATTTCGAGACCAGCAGTTCACCGCTGACATGAATTCTGCTGCGCCCAAACGCATTGATGATGTCAATATATTACGTACCGCTCAATTTGCAGAAGATGCCGGTCCCATGGCGCATCCAATTCAGCCAGACTCTTATCAGGAAATAAATAATTTTTACACAGTGACGGTTTATAACAAAGGTGCAGAAATTATTCGTATGATTCACACCCTGTTAGGTAAAGATAAATTCCGTCAGGGAATGGATTTATACTTTGAGCGTTATGACGGCCAGGCGGTAACCACAGAAGAATTTGTGTCTGCCATGGAAGATGCCAGTCGGCTTGATTTGAAACAGTTTAGACGCTGGTACAAGCAGGCAGGAACACCAGAAGTGACGGTTGTTGAAAACTTTGATGATAACGAAAAAACATACACATTAACGTTATCGCAGTCGACACCTGCTACGCCGGGGCAGGATGAAAAGCTAGCTTTTCATATTCCGGTAAAAATAAGCTTATCGGATAAAAATTCACAAGCAATGTCATTGCAGATGGGTGATTCTGTATCATCTGATAACGCTGTGCTCAACTTTACGCAAAGCGAACAGCAGTTTGAATTTAAAAATATTACAGAAAAACCGGTGTTATCAATTTTGCAGGGTTATTCTGCACCGGTAAAATTAAACGTTGAGCGTGACGATGAAGAACTGGCTTTTTGTATGTCACATGAAAAGGATGACTTCAATCGTTGGGAAGCAGGGCAGCAGTTATCAACACGTTTACTTTTATCATTGGTCAAATCGATTAATTCCGGCAATGAACTGTCACTACCGGATTATTATATTGCAGCCTGCAAAAAAACATTGAATGACGAAACACTGGATAAAGCATTAATCGCCCGTGCTTTAACGCTGCCATCACTGGTGTATATCGGTGAGATGATGCCAGTCATTGATGTTGATGCGATTCACCAGGCAAGAGAGTTTATTTATTCTCATCTGGCGCAGAGTTTAGAGAGCGATTTTCTCAATGTTTACCAGGCCAATGTACAGCACGCCTATGATTTGTCGCCAGCGTCAATGGCTGAGCGTTTCTTGCGCAATCAGGCTCTATCTTATTTAATGTACCGGGAGGATCAGGGGGAGTCGTTAGCAAAACAGCAGTATCAGTCTGCAGATAATATGACTGATCAAATGGCCGCCTTCAGGTCGCTGGTACACCATGAAACAGCAAGCTCACATGAAGTTATCGATGCCTTTTATCAACAATGGAAGCAGGATAACCTGGTGATGGATAAGTGGTTTACCGTGCAGGCAACGGCGCCCTATCTTTTAACCAGTAGCTCGGGTGATTCTCCGGCAACGGACAGAATTACACGATTGTTTGAGCATGAGGATTTCGATATAAAAAATCCAAACCGTGTGCGCGCTTTATTAGGGGCCTTTTGCTCTGGAAATCCCTTATGTTTTCATGATGTGAGTGGTTTTGGTTATGATTTATTGGGGAAATATATTGAAACCATCGATATCATGAATCCACAAATTGCCTCCCGTTTATGTGTGCCATTAACGCGCTGGAAGCGCTTCAGCGAAAGACGTCAACAATTGATGAAATCTGAGTTACAAAGACTGATTTTACTGCCAACGCTGTCTAAAGATGTCTCTGAACTGGTCGAAAAGAGTTTAAGGTAGGTGAAAACACGTTATTTTGGGCATTATCTTCTCATTTACGCATTATTAATGGTTTAATAACCAGTATATAAACGTTATTCTTTTATATCAGCACAGGACTCGTATTTTTTTTAAGAAAATAACACTTTTTATTAGCTATTTCATGCAGATATTACGTGTTAGGTCTAGACTTAAGGAAAGTGTTTGTATGGTTGATAGCAATTCTTAGCGTTGAATTGATCGATCATTTCATACGAAATCCAATAAGTTAGGAGCGGTAGTATATGACGAACGTTGTTTCACTATTCAGTGATACCCAAAAATATGAAGAAAGGCCCGTCGTTGTACTCGCGGACGATGATCCATCAATTCGTCTGATGGTACGTCACGTGCTTGAATCTGAAGACTTTGATATCGTAGAAGCCGCTGATGGTCTTGAAGCCATTAAAGCAGTAGAAAAACACCATCCTGCACTGATACTACTGGATGCGGTGATGCCGGGTATCGACGGATTTACTACCTGCCAGCAAATTAAAGATAACGGTCATACTGATATTCCTGTAATGATGATTACCGGGCTGGATGATGATGCTTCAGTTGAAAGGGCTTATGAAGTTGGCGCGATCGATTTTATTACCAAACCCATCAAATGGGCGGTACTTAAACACCGGGTAAAATCGGTGGTAGCTAAAGTCATTGCTGAACGAAAAGTCCAATTACTGGCCTATCGTGACACATTGACCAATTTACCTAATCGCCTGTTATTTGCCGATCGTCTGGAACAGGCCGTTATTCGAGCTGAGCGCGGCCGTAGTTCTATGGCGTTAATGCTGGTTGATATTGACGATTTTAAGCTGGTCAATGACTCGTTCGGTCATGAGGCCGGGGACAAATTAATTAAAGCCGTCGGCTTGCTTATTTCCAGGTCATTACGACGTGCCGATACTATCGCACGATTGGGTGGCGATGAATTCGCAGTCATTATTGAAGGCATAGACAGCCCCGAGGATGCCATTTCAATTGCGGATAATTTAACCACTATACTTGAACACAACGTGCGCCTGGACGACCAGGAAACCTATACCAGTGCATCAATTGGCATCTCTGTTTATCCGGACGATGGTAAAGATGCGCGCACTTTATTGAAAAATGCAGACACGGCGATGTTCCGTGCAAAAGAAAGTGGGCGTCATTGTTTCCAGTTTTATAAGCCGGAAATGAGTGTCAACGCAATGGAACGTCTAGATCTGGAAAACAGCTTAAAGGCTGCCTTTGAAAATGATGAGTTCGTGATACATTATCTGCCTATTGTTGATATTGATAAAAGCGAAATTGTTGGTGTAGAAGGACTACTGCGTTGGCAGCATCCGGATAAAGGCATAATTCATCCGTCTGATTTTATCCCTAATGTCGAAGACAGTGGTTTAATTATCGCTTTGGGTGAATGGGTGGTGCTCAGTGTCTGCAAACAAATTCGTGTATGGCAGGACGCAGGTTTAAAAAATCAACGAGTGTCAATCAATCTGGCGCCTCGGCAATTTAAAGAACAGGATCTGGCGACCTTGTTCACGCAGGCAATTTTAGAAAATAAAATCGAAGGTTCTTCATTGTCAGTAGAAATAACTGAACGCACGTTGATTGATAATATTGGTGAGGTTGAAGGTACGCTGAGAAAACTGCGTGATTTGGGTGTCAAGGTAATGCTTGATGATTTTGGTACAGGTTACGCATCACTTGCTTATCTGAAGGAATTCCCTGTCGATGTTGTTAAAATTGATCGTTCGTTCATCGCAGGTATACCTGACAGTGAGGAAGATACTGTGGTGGTCGATGCTATTTCTGGTTTAACGCGTGGTTTAAAATTGGAACTACTTGCTGAAGGTGTCGAGAATGAACGTCAATTAAACGTGTTAAAGAGCTTAGGCTGTGAATATGGTCAGGGGTATTACTGGAGTAAGCCGCTTCCGGCTGATGAATACGAACAGTTCTATATGAACCAGATTTATAATATTGGTTAAGCTGTAATTATAAAAATTAACAGCAGGCCGTTTAGTGATGTTTTAATCACTAAACGGCTTTTTGTTTTTTACTGCCAGCATTAAGTCATTGCTGTAGAATAGTTTTCTTTTTATTTTTAAATTCATGAATATATTAATTACTGGTGCAAATCGTGGTATTGGCCTGGAAATGGTCAGGTATTCGATGCAACAGGGCTGGCGTGTCTTTGCCTGTTGTCGAAATCCGCATAATGCCGATAAGCTGTTTAATATTGCAAAATTATCGAATGGGCAGATTAGTGTACATATTGCTGATATGCAGGAACTGAGTACCTTACAGGCATTATCTTATGAGTTACGTAATGATCCGATCGATATTTTAATGAACAATGCAGGCATTTATGGTTCCAATAAAAATAAATTTGGTTCAGTTGATGTTGAAAGCTGGATACAGGCTTTTAAGGTCAATAGTATTGCGCCATTGAAAATGGTTGAAGCATTCTCTGAGCAATTACAAATGGGCAACCGCAAACTTGTTGCTTGTATGAGCAGCAAAATGGGCAGCATGGCAGACAATGGTTACGGTAATAGCTATATTTATCGTTCCAGTAAAGCAGCGTTAAATGCCGTCGTTAAGAGTCTTTCCATTGACTTGAAAACCTTCGGCGTAATCAGTGTAGCGCTTCATCCTGGCTGGGTTAAAACCGAGATGGGCGGGCCTGATGCAGAAATATCAACGAGAGTCTGTGTCGAACAATTATTTAATCATTTGTCATTACTGACGCTTGAAGACAGCGGTCGTTTTATCGACATCGATGGCAGCGATATTCCCTGGTAAATTTAGTAAAATACAAAAAATGATATTTCCTGATTTAGAAAAATTAAAGTTACTTGTTATCGCTGCAGCAAAAGAAGAATTGCTTACAGATTTCGGCCATTCTGATTTTGACTATAAGGATGATGGTAGTGTCATAACGCCTGCTGACCTTGCTATGCAGGATCGCCTGGAAAAAGAGTTGAAACTGCACTGGCCAGAGTACGACATTGTTGGTGAGGAAATGGCAGCGCACGAGCAATTAGCAGTGACGCAGGAATCCAGCGCTTACTGGTGCATTGATCCGCTGGACGGTACCAGTAACTATGCTGCGAATATACCGTTTTTTGCTGTTTCCATTGCATTAATAATAGAAGACCAGCAACAGTTAGGCCTTATATACGACCCGATTCGCGACGAGATGTTTACCGCGATAAAAGGTCAGGGTGCTTATTTGAATGGTCGGGCGATCATCGATACATTAAATTATTCAGCAGGCCAGTTCAAACGTATAGAAAATAAACCGGTAGTGGCTGAAATTGATTTAAAGCGCCTGCCAGAAGAACTTGCTATACGGCTTGTTACTGAATCTGTTTTTGCCTCACAACGTAATATTGGATCATCAGCCATTGACTGGTGCTGGATGGCCGCTGGTCGGTTTGATGTTTATTTACACGGCGGACAAAAGATGTGGGATTACGCGGCAGGTAGCCTGATTTTTAGCGAAGCAGGCGGCCATTCGATTTCATTAGATAACGAACAGGTGTTTCGAGGCAAACTCGAAGATCGCTCAGTACTGGCCAGTAAAGATATAAATCTATTTAACTACTGGTACCAGTGGATGGGCATTGGAGAGCAATAAAACAGTTAAAAATGAAAAATGAAAAATGAAAAATGAAAAATGAATTAAAATTATCTAAAAAAATTTACCATTATTATTTTGTTTCACTTTTCACTTTTCATTTTTCATTTTTCGTTATTCGATATTCACTGCTTCACCGTCTGGCTACGGTTGATTTTTTTAAAAGATCTCTGATTTTTGTTTCAAGTTTATCTTCGTCAGTGCCGCGGAATCCAAGGTTTGCATGTACAAGTTTGCCATTTTTATCGACAAGGTATGAGCTGGGCATGGCTTTTACCTGGTAAGCTTCAGCTGTTCGGCCTCTCGGATCAAAAGCAACATCAAAGTTTGCTGGTATTTGTTTTAAGAATTTATTTGCTTTTTCACGTGATTCATCGAGGTTGATCGCAATCACGGTGAAGCCTTCCTTGCCATATAATGATTGCATTTTATTCATCCAGGTAAACGATTTACGGCAGGGCTGACACCATGATGCCCAGAAATCCACATAGACAATTTTGCCGCGGTACTGACTTAATTTAATTTGTTTTTGTAGGCCGTCTAATTTGAAATCGGGCGCCTGTGCTGCTAAAGCGGTACCGCTGCCAAAAAAACCTGCTATGACCACGATTATCAGCGACATTCTTAGAAGAGAGGTAAGCATAGAAAACTCCATTATAGTGTTACAGACACATAAACAGGCATGAAGCATATGTAATGCTTTGATTACATTGCCTAAATTATGATTTGTGGTTTGGGAGCAATTGCCGCGTCGATGATTTAAGTGGGGTATTAAAACTGAACACTTGTTTGACGTCTACCGGTGATTTTAGCAGTTTATTAGTAAAAGTCGATAAAACTGCTGGTGCCTGGTCTAATTATTGTTTCATCAACAAATTCATCCGCTTTGTCACCTGATAGCGAATGAAAGAGTTATTGCTGGTGTGTTACAGGCTAAGCAACTGGTAAATGGCTGTTTTATCATGACGATTATGGCTAATATCCGGCTTGTTTAAATTTGAAGGAAATGAAGGAAATGCATGTATATGGGTCATAGGTAGGCTAAAATATGCATTGTAATCTTTCTAAAACTATCCCTTAATCAAATAGATGGCACCGATATTAATAGACAGCCGTGAGCTGCTAAAACTTGGCTTTATTTCCGTACTGGTTACCTTTATGGTGTTTGCTATTGGCTTTTTCTGCGGTTATCAGCAAGCGGCAACTTATCTCACAGCGGGCAGTAAAACTGAATCATTATTGTTGCCAGAAAAAGTGGCTGCCATTGAAAGCCAAATAGAAGCACAGGTGCCTGAAATAATTGAAGCAGGCGAGACGGTTGATGTTGACCAGCCGAGGACTCTGCCAGAAACTGTTGCAGCAATAGAAGTAGAAGTAATAGAGCCTGTGACGATGATAAAAGCTTCGCTCGAGGAGAGCGGTAATAAAGAAATTATTGGCCACAGTAAAACTAAACAGAGTATCGACGATGATGTTCCAGTAAAGAATAGTGTTTTAGCAGAGACTACTGCGACAGTCATAAAAAAAGATACGCAAAAACAACATCGTCTAGTTGCTGCCGCTGTTCAACAAGTGAAGGCCGAAAAGACAGCGGCTGAATTGGAAAAAATAAAATATTCAGTTCAAGTGGGTGTGTACGGGCGTTTAATTAATGCTGAAAATATGATGAGAATGTTGCAGGCGCAGCAGTGGGATGCGTATGTTTCTGATTACACAAATAAGAAAGAAGAAGTTCGTTACAACGTTCGAATTGGTTACTACACGGATAAAAAAACAGCAATGGCTGCATTAACAGAGTATAAAAAAATCCAGAAGGGTGAGGCTTACCTGGTGAGATTGTCTGTTGAAAATATGGCCGATCTTGCTAATGCCAAAAATATCGAAAAAGCGGCGACAATCGAAAACATGGCGCCGAAAAAATCACCGGATGCGATGCCACCTCGAGATGAAGAGATTCAGGAAAATCTAATTACAACATCAAATGTTATATCCAGGGTTCAGGCCAAAGGGCCTGTCGCCAACTAAAATAAAAAGCCTTGTTTTACAGTATTACCTATACTGTTTTATAGACCACTGATTTTCACCTTATGTTACCAGCCATTAAAGTATTAAGTTTTGATCTTGATGATACTTTGTGGCCGTGTCTGCCAACGATTCAACGTGCTGAAAAATTATTATATCAATGGTTGTCAGAACAGGTTCCAGTCATTACGCAGCGATATGACCAGGCTCAGTTGCATGAAAAAAGACGAATGCTGTTAAAAGATGATGCCGGGCTGGAGCATGATCTATCACAATTACGCCGGCAGTCATTTAAGCAGCTGGCGGATGAGTTTGAGTCTGGCTGAAGACTGGATTGAGCCGGCATTTGAAATTTTCTATGAAGCGCGGCAGCAGGTCACATTATTTGAAGACGTTAAGCCAGTGCTTGATGAATTAAAAAAAGATTTTCAACTGGTGAGTTTAACCAACGGTAATGCCGATACGGTTAAGGCCGGTGTCGATCACTGGTTTGACTTTGCGCTAAATTCGATCACTGTGGGCAAAAAGAAATCAGCACCCGATATCTACAGGCAGGTACAAAAGCTGGCAAAAATTGATGCGCAACAGATGGTGCATGTCGGTGACGACCCAATACAGGATGTTTCTGGCGCAAAACTGGCCGGCGTATTTGCTGTTTGGCTTAATCGTGAGAAAAGGCCGTGGACGATGGAAGATTATCAGCCGGATGCAGTGATAAACAGTCTGCATGAACTTCCAGAAATATTAATACAGCTTGGCAGGCGGCGTCAGCCAATTTCAAAGAGATAGTTTCTCAGTATTCCGATATAATTAACAAGTTACGATATATTTAGTATTTACGAGTTAGAACCATGATTTTTAAAACCGATGATGTACGTATTACAGGCCTGCAGAAAGTGCTTCCGCCGATTAAGTTGCACGAAGAATTTCCCATGGATGAAAAGGCATCGGAAACGGTTTACCACGCGCGCAATGCTATTCACAACATTCTTCATGGTGAAGACGATCGTCTGGTCGTTGTGGTTGGTCCCTGTTCGGTTCATGACCCCGATGCAGCCAGAGAATATGCTGCAAAATTGAAAGTATTGCTGACTGAACTGGCTGATGATTTGTGTATCATAATGCGGGTCTATTTTGAAAAGCCACGTACCACTGTAGGCTGGAAGGGTTTGATCAATGACCCTGATCTGGACGAAAGTTTCAAAATCAATAAGGGTTTACGACTGGCGCGCGAACTGCTTCTTGATTTAGCCGTGGCGGGTGTACCCACCGGTACCGAATACCTGGATTTGATTAGTCCGCAATATGTCGCGGATCTGGTCAGTTGGGGCGCTATCGGTGCAAGAACAACAGAGAGCCAGGGACATCGTGAACTGGCATCCGGTTTATCCTGTCCCGTTGGTTTTAAAAACAGTACCGATGGTGGCTTTAAAATTGCGATTGATGCGGTTCAGGCGGCATCAAAACCGCATGTGTTTATGTCATTAACCAAAGAAGGGCATTCCGCGATTTTCTCTACAAAAGGAAATCACGATTGTCATATTATTTTACGTGGCGGCAAACAGCCAAACTATGATGCAGCAAGTATTCAGCATGCTGCAGAGCAACTGGAAAAATATGGCTTGAAACCCGTAATGATGGTTGATTGCTCGCACGCTAACAGCATGAAAGATTACCATCGACAGATTGATGTCTGTAATGACGTCGCGGCTCAGGTGGCCGGCGGTGAAAATCGTATTATGGGCGTGATGCTGGAAAGTCATCTGGTCGAAGGCCGGCAAGATGTCATCGCAGGCCAGCCGCTCACCTATGGCCAAAGCATCACTGATGCCTGTATTTCATGGCAGGCAACGGAAGTTTGTTTACGGAATTTGGCAGCGGCTGTGTCTAAGCGGCGTGGTATAAAGGCTCGACAGGCGAGTGCGTAGGGCAGTGAAAAATGAATAATGAAAAGTGAAAAGTGAAAATTGAAAACACAAAAGCTTTGTAGCTGATTTTCTTCTTATATTTTTCACTTTTCATTATTCATTTTTCATTATTTTGTTTTGTAAGTCTTAACCACATACGTATTAATGATCTCTTCAAATTCACTGGCAATATTGTCGCCCTTCAAGGTCACGGTTTTTTCACCGTCTTCATAAACCGGTGCTACCGGGCGTTCACCGGTGCCGGGCAGGCTTATGCCTATGTTGGCGTGTTTGCTCTCACCAGGGCCGTTGACCACGCACCCCATGACGGCAACGGACATGTCTTCAACGCCATGAAACTTTTTCTTCCAGCCTGGCATTTGCGTGCGCAGGTAGTTTTGTACCTGAGACGCCAGCTCCTGGAAATAAGTGCTGGAGGTTCGGCCGCAACCCGGGCAGGCTGTCACCAGCGGTACAAAGGAGCGCAGTCCCATGGTCTGAAGAATCTCCTGTGCAACGATGACTTCTTTCTCACGAGGCGCCCCTGGTTTGGGTGTAAGCGAGATTCTGATGGTATCGCCGATACCGTCATGCAGTAAAATACTGAGTGCTGCTGTAGACGCGACAATGCCTTTAGAGCCGATACCGGCTTCGGTAAGTCCCAGGTGCAGCGCGTAATTATCCCGTTGCGCCAGCGAACGATATACGGTGATTAAATCCTGTACTACGCTCATTTTGCAGGACAGGATGATTTTATTTTTTGCCAGGCCGATGGCTTCCGCCTGTTTGGCGCTTTCTAGTGCAGATCGGATCACGGTCTCCAGCATCACATCATGGGCATCATGCGGTTCGCTTAATTTGGCATTTTCATCCATTAACTCAGCCAGCAGGGCCTGATCCATGCTGCCCCAGTTGACGCCAATTCTGACCGCTTTATCATACTTGCAGGCAAGTTCAATCATGGTGGCGAACTGGGTGTCACGTTTTTTTCCTTTACCGACATTACCCGGGTTAATGCGGTACTTTGCCAGTGCCTGCGCGCAATCGGGAAAATCGCTTAACAGCTTATGGCCATTGAAATGAAAATCGCCGACTAAGGGGACGTGACAGTGTTTTTCATCCAGCGCCTGACGAATACGTGGCACAGCAGCAGCGGCGTCGTTATCGTTAACCGTTATGCGCACCAGTTCTGAGCCGGCATTGGCAAGCTGCATGATTTGTTGCGTGGTTGCCATCACATCTGCCGTGCTGGTATTGGTCATGGATTGCACCACAACCGGCGCATTGCCACCGACCACGATACCACCGACATTGACAGCGCAGGTTTGATGGCGTGGTTTGTAGCAATCTTGGTAACAGTCAGTAAAATTCATATGGGCTTCAGCTAAAGTATAACTATTTCAGGCATCGAATTTTACCACTCAACAGCGAATGTTTGTCTTAGTTGTATAAATTAAACTGATAAACTCATTGTTTTGCTGTGTTAATACAGCGATGGTGTGACAGACTTTATGAAATTAGGCTTTGTGGTTAATCCCTATGCCGGCATCGGTGGTGCCGTTGCGCTCAAGGGCAGTGATGGTGCGGATATCGTTGCCCAGGCTTTCTTACGCGGTGCCAGCCCGCAGGCAGAAGCGCGTGCCAGCGTTGCTATGCAGAAAGTAATGCCGCACCAGGATTGTGTGATTTATACTGCTGCAGGTGCCATGGGCGAGAATTTACTGCGAGAGCTTGATATACCCTGTGTCGTTTTATATGACGCTGAAAACAGGACCTCGGCGCAGGATACAAAAAAAACCATTCAACTCTTTGTTGAGAATAATGTGGATTTAATTGTGTTTGCCGGTGGTGATGGTACTGCACGTGATGTGCTTGATGCGTTATCGGGCGGATGCATGTCAAAGAAAAAAAGGCGGCTGATCCCTGTGGTTGGTATACCGGCCGGCGTGAAAATACATTCAGCCGTGTATGCGGTCACGCCAACGCGGGCAGGTGAGTTAATTGATTTATTGCTCTCTGGTGAACCCATGACACTGGTTGAAGCGCAGGTTATGGATCTGGATGAAAAGGCATTTCGTGAAGGTAGGGTCAATGCAAAATGTTACGGCTATCTGACGGTGCCGGTTGATGACACAAGAATGCAGTTGATTAAACAGGGTGGTTTGAACCATCACGAAATTGCGCTGCAGGATATTGCCACTGACATAATTGAAACCATGGAGCCGGATGTTTTTTATTTAATTGGTTCCGGCTCTACCACTGCAGAAATAATGAATCAATTAGCTTTGGAGAATACGCTGCTCGGTGTTGATATCGTCTACAATCAGCAACTGGTTGCCAGTGATGTCGATGAGAAAACAATATTAGATACGATTGAAAATGCAGCCGGCGAAGATCGTGGTAACGGTTATCGGTGGTCAGGGGCATGTTTTTGGACGCGGTAATCAGCAGCTAAGTGCCAGCGTGATTAAGCGGGTAATTAATACGTGACATCGGTTCAGCTGCCAATGATACAGATAAGGATGATGCAGTGAATCGAGATAATATTATAATTGTTGCCAGTAATGAAAAATTACGGTCATTAGATAAACGTCCGATGATTGCGGATACCGGTGATGCCCGTTTAGATGAGCGACTATCGGGCTTATATGCAGTGATTACCGGTTATCAGCAGAAAACTTTATATAGATTAAATTAACCCGTTATTGGTTAATACAGGTAGGTTAGAAGTATGCAAGATATAGAATTTGTAAATGGTTTGATTGATTTCATAAAAAGTTCACCAACCCCGTTTCATGCAGTTAAAACCATGAGCTGGAATTCTGCAGCAGAATGGTTTTAAGTCGTCTCGCATGAAAGTGAACAATGGTCGTTACAGGATTATCAGCAGGGCGAGTGTTTTTATGTTACCAGAAATGATTCATCGATTATTGCTTTTCAGTTAAATAAATCGCTGGTTGAAAATGGTTTTAGTATGCTTGGTGCGCATACCGATAGTCCCTGTCTGAAGGTTAAGCCCAATCCGGAAATTATTAGTAATAATTATCTGCAGCTGGGTGTCGAAGTTTATGGCGGGGCTTTGCTTAACCCATGGTTTGATCGTGATTTGTCGCTCGCCGGCCGTGTCAGTTATTTAAATGAAGAAGGCGGATATTGAACATCAGTTAATTGATCTGGAAAAGGCGATAGCTATCATTCCCAGTTTAGCCATTCATATGGATCGTGAAGCTAACGAAGAGCATGCCATTGACAAGCAAAAGCACTTGCCTCCTGTACTGATGAAATTACCGGAAAATGAAGTCGAGTCGAAAGTGGATTTCAAGGAAATGCTGTTAAAAATTCTGAATGCGAATGACGGGTCAAAATGGTACCGCGCCGGGTAAAGCAGTCAAAGTGCTGGATTACGAATTAAGTTTCTATGATGTGCAGCCACCTGCGGTGATTGGACTTCATGATGATTTTATAGCAAGTGCCCGACTGGATAATCTATTAAGCTGTTATACCGGTCTGATGGCATTGCTGAATAACAGCGGTAAAAAAAATACCTTGCTGGTGTGCAATGACCATGAAGAAGTTGGCAGCATGTCGGCGGCCGGTGCGCAGGGGCCTTTTCTTAAATCAATTTTGAATCGCCTGTCGTGACAGTGATGAAAGCAGCGCGCGTATGATTGCCAACAGCATGATGATCTCGGCTGATAATGCGCATGGTATTCACCCTAATTATGCTGATAAACATGATGCTAATCATGGCCCAATTTTAAATGACGGGCCGGTGATTAAGGTAAACGCCAATCAGCGTTATGCCAGTAACAGTGAAACCAGTGCGGCATTCAGGCATTTATGTGAACTGGCTGATGTGCCGGTACAATCGTTTGTGGTGCGTTCAGATATGGCGTGTGGCAGTACCATCGGTCCGATTACGGCAAGTGAAATTGGCGTAAAAACCGTCGACGTCGGCGTGCCGACTTTTGCCATGCATTCGATTCGTGAATTAGCCGGTCGCTGGGATGCCTATTATCTATACCGGGTGCTCAAACAGTTCTTCAATTAACGTTAGTAAAACACTGTATATTTTTGATTTTTATTGTTTTTTATGAGTTAAAAAGTTGCACGGCTAATCCTGATAATAATAAAGCGAACAATTCTATCTTGACAATTCAATTCAAATCAATATCCTTGTAAGTTCCCTTATCAAAAAAGTGAATGCTTTTTATTGTACCTGGTTCCTGTTTTTTTCATAGCGTAAAACCCGTTTAAGCCGACCATTGATGGTCGGCTTTTTTTTGACTGCAGGATGCAGCAAATATGGGGTCGTAAGGCAGTAGAACATTGCAGGGCGCTTACTGGTTAAGCGCTACGATTCCAAGGATGGAATCGGTAGAGTCGAGTCGGGAACAGAGACCGAGAACGACTCATGAGACCAGATCGAGCAATTGTTGAGGAGACCAGGGCGAGCAGAGGAAGCTTTGCCTGTAATCCCGTCTCAAAGTGCCTCGTTGTTGGTTTTTGCCCGTTTTTTTTGTATTCATAGAGAGAATTCAGCAGCATAAGCATATATACTTAATACAGGTTAACTACTATTGTTAAGTTGCTGAAATTACATGCGAATACTGAAAAAATCTCATAAACTGGATAACGTTTGTTATGACATTCGTGGCCCCGTCCTTCGTGAGGCACGCCGACTGGAAGAAGAAGGGCATAAAATCCTTAAACTGAATGTTGGTAATCCGGCATCGTTTGGTTTTGACGCGCCTGAAGAAATTGTTCAGGACATGATACACAATGTGCCGGTGTCGCAAGGTTATAGTGATTCCAGGGGATTGTATTCGGGGCGAAAAGCGGTGATGCAATATTGCCAGCAAAAGGGTATTGCTAATGTTGATATTGATGACGTCTATTTAGGTAATGGTGTCAGCGAGCTTATTGTTATGTCAATGCAGGCCTTGATAAATAATGATGATGAAGTGCTCATTCCTGCGCCTGACTATCCCTTGTGGACTGCTTCAGTCAGTCTTTCAGGCGGTAATCCCGTGCATTATTTATGTGATGAGTCTTCCGACTGGTACCCGGACATCGAAGATATCAGGTCTAAAATTACCGATAAGACGCGCGGTATTGTCATCATTAATCCTAACAATCCGACAGGTGCGGTATACCCGAGAGAAATCCTGCAAAGTATTGTCGATCTTGCCAGAGAACATGATTTGATTGTTTTTTCAGATGAGATCTATGACAAAATAATTTATGACGATGCTGTGCATATATCAACGGCTTCGTTGGCAGATGATATTTTTTGCATCACCTATAACGGTTTATCAAAAGCCTATCGAGTTGCTGGTTTTCGTGCGGGCTGGATGGTTATTAGCGGAGATAAGCTTCATGCCACAGACTACATAGAAGGCATTGAATTACTGGCTTCAATGCGACTGTGCTCCAATGTGCCAGGTCAGCATGCAATTCAAACGGCCCTGGGTGGTTATCAAAGCATTAATGAACTGGTGGCGCCTAACGGACGGCTTCACCTGCAGCGTGACCTGGCATTTGATATGTTGACGGCCATTCCCGGCATCAGCTGTATTAAACCCAAAGGCGCGATGTATATTTTTGCAAAAATGGATCAGAAAAAATTTAACATCAGCGATGATGAGAAAATGGTGCTGGATTTATTACTGCAGGAAAAAATACTGATTGTCCATGGTTCAGCATTTAACTGGCCTGATAGTGACCACTTCAGAGTAGTGTTTTTACCACATCTGGATGAACTCACAAAAGCAATGCTGTGCTTAGAAAAATTCTTCTCAACGTATAAACAGTAAACGCGTGTCTGTTATTGTTGATAATGGTTTGGCTGATAATTTAGCGAAGCTGCAGCAGGAAATTCAGCAGTGCGCAGAAAAAGCGGGTCGTGATATAAATGCAATCCGGCTGATTGCGGTGTCGAAAACACGTTCGCTGGATGAGGTAAGATCGGTCGCTTCTCTTGGCCAGGTTTGTTTTGCTGAAAATACCATTCAGGATGCGATGACAAAGATCCCTTATCTGGGGCATGATCTGGAATGGCATTTCATCGGCCATCTACAATCTAAAAAAGCAGGAAAACTACCCGGCTATTTTCAATGGATTCATTCTGTAGACAGTATCAAGCTGGCACAGAAACTGTCATCTGCCATGCTAAAGCATAGCGATAATTCTACGCTTAACTGTTTAATACAGGTCAATGTTAGTGGTGAAATAACAAAATCAGGTTTACTTCCTGCTGCCGTTAAACCCTTTTTGCAGGAGGTATTAAAACGGCAGTTACCCTGTTTAAAGTGGCGTGGTTTAATGACTATTGGGGTGGCAGGAAACGAACAGCAAACGCGCGATGCTTTTGCGCAGTTACGTGACTTGCAGCAATCATGTAAAACAGAATTTGGTTTAGTTGATTTTGACCAGCTTTCAATGGGCATGAGTGCTGATTATTGCCTGGCTATTGAAGAAGGCGCAACCATGCTCAGGGTGGGGACTGCAATATTTGGCCGCAGAGAATAGCCTGGTCCATAAGTAAAGGCGGGCACGTAAACCGAAGTCTACGTGCCCTAGCAGCGCATGATTGCCGCTAATTCGTTGTGATACCTGTTCAGCAAACAGTGTACAGATAGCATGATTTAGCAATCACGTTACGTTCGGATTGTTTTACGATGGCCTTGTAATATAAACAGGCCTTCGTAATAAAAACAAAAGTACTTAACTTAGTTTTTACTTATTATTACAGTGGATGTACTTGTTTCATGCGTTTTTAGCAGAGTTGTTTCCCTCTCTTTTTTCAGCACCAAATAAGTGCAGCCAAGTTTAAACTTGCATGTCGATCCATAACTTCGAATAACATCCCGTGGTAAAGGAGTATACCTGAATATTATGTTTTCATTATATTAGAATACCGTTATATAGTCAACCGAATTAATGTAATCAAACGAATTAAAGCAAATTAATTCATTTTCAATGAGGGGTGGAGAAAGGAGTAAAAAAAGGCGCTATCTGCGCCTTTTTTTACTGGATAACGGCAATATTACATATGTTCAACATCGATCTTTTTTGTCTGTGTTACAACAGGCCGTTTGAATGTGTATAGCGACTGTTTCATGATCTGGTGAATTTCTTCATGTAATTCAGCAATTCTTTTATGAGCTTCTTCTCTCGTTTGTTTCGTTGCTAAACGATTTTGTTGTACGCGTTTATGTAGCGCTTTTCGTGCGTCAATAATCTGTGCTCTTTTTTCCTCGCGAGCATTCATTGCCACTTCATATTGTTGACGTCTGGACTGTATTTCTTTTGCATGGGCCTGGCGTCGTTGTTGCATCATCTCATGACGTTGTTTCGCCTGTTGCTGAGCACGCGCCTTTGATTGTTCATAAGTTTGTTTTCTGGTCAGTAGCGCGGCATCATTAGGCTGACTAGGCGCTACTGAATTATGCTGATTCGACATTGATGCGGTATCAGTATCGTTAATTGCCGGCATTGAGTGCAAAGCCACAACACTGTCGGTTTTCTGCCCGCTTTGATTGGCATCTGCAACAGAAGCCGAATTATCCTCAACTATCGTGTTTTTGGCCGCTATTATGTTATCAGTGGTGACACTTAACGCCTTGTTAGTGACCGTAGAAGTCTGCGTTTCTGTCGCTGCAGTAAGGTTTTCTGACGTTTTCTCAGCGCTCTCAGTTTTCGCATCACGGCTAGTAGCAAGCTGCTCGTCTAATGGTGTGTTTTCCGCTTTGTTTGTTTCATTGATGCTGCCGGTTTTCTGCCCGGTTTTATTAGCATCGGCAACAGATGCCGAATTATCTTCAACTATTATGTTTTTGGCCGTTGTTGTACCGTCAGTGGTTACGCTTAGTGCATTGTTAGTGACCGTAGAAGTCCGGGTTTCTATCGCTGCGACAGTAATATTTCCTGACGTTTTATCAGTACTCTCAGTTTTTACATCACGGCTAACAGCAAGCTCTACGTCTGACTCGGTATTTCCCGCATTGATTGTTTCGTTTGCGGATGTATCTTCCGATGAAGTGGTTCGTGAGTCGCTGTTAGCAAGCATATCGCTGTACTCATCTTCATAAAAGGTAGCAACAATAACGATGGCTGATACCAGCAGTAGTACCAGAGGAATGACGAAATTATGCCTTGATGATTCGGTGTCGGATGATTCGGTTTGGTTGTTTTTATTTACATCAGTTGCCGTGTTTTCTGTATCGCTCATTGTTTTTTTCCAATATTGTATTAAATATAAATGTCTACGTTTTCAGCTTGCTCAGGATTATCAGTGTAACTCGTTACCGTAGATAAAAGGCGCAACACCTTCTAATAGCCTGGTCTTTAAAGTTCAATTATTGACTCTATCGTTGTGGTACAGGGAGAGCTTGAGCCGGTACCGGTGCCTGACCATAGGGCGGGTACCCGTAATAGGGCCGATTGCCATAAGGCGCATAAGCATTACGATATCCATTGTAATAATTATGGCGGTAATTATTGTTCCAGTAGTTACCTGTATTGCCGTAACCTCGACCATCACCTCTGCCTTTACCTTTGCCTTTCACTTTGAACCTGATTTCTACGTCCATATCGCCAGACATATCACCCATTACGTCGCTCATCATGTCGCTAAATGCATTGTTGTTCCAGCGATTATCCCAACGATTATTGTTCCAGCGGTTGTCGTTGTGGCGGTTGTTATTATCAAACGGTCCCCATGCACTTGCGTTGGCAGTGATAGCGAATAATGTCGTAGCAGCGAGCATTTGTAGTAATTTCATGTGAAAACTCCCGAATCCAGTTAGCCGTATTTTTCATGCGCTTTTAGTCATTACATATTACATGTACTTAAAATATAAGAAAAAACCAATAATATCAATACTTCAGAAGTAGTATGCATTTATGTGGTTAATTTTCGGTGAAATGCCGATTTTGGGTGTGTCGATGCAGGCCGGGTTGCCCGGTTCCAGGCAATAAAAGCCGGCTACTAATAAAAAACCAGGCAATAAAAAAGCCGTGTCATTATTCATGACACGGCTTTATTAAGTTTTTAAATAAAACTTATTTAGCTTCAGTTGCTGGAGCTGCTGGAGCAGGAGCTACCTGTGGAGCAGGAGCATATCCGTAAGGAGCATAACCGTTATAACCGTTATAACCATTGTAGCCGTTATAACCATTGTAACCATTGTAGTAGCCATCATAGTTACCGTTGCCGTTACCATGACCGCGGCCACGACCTTTAGCTTTCATGCCGAAAGAGAAAGAGCCGTCAAACTCGCCGTCACCGTCGAATTCGCCGTCACCGTTACCGTTACCATAACCGTTGTTGTTCCAGTCATTGTTCCAGTTAGAGTTGTTGTTACCCCAATCAGCAGATACAGCAGTTGATGCAGCTAAAATAGTTGCCGCAGCAATTGTTAATAAAGTTTTCATTATATAAACCCTCATTTCATTTAGTTAAACAGCTTGTTAAAGTTCACGCGCTTGATTCACTTGAAGAATTTATTTCGGTTCAGTTGAATCATTTTGCCGATTCGTTTATCAGAATCGGTAAGTGTTATTATATTATAATTGATTAATATCATCAATGATAAAAGGCGCGACTTAAAGTAGGTTCGAGTTAAATAAATAATATTAAATTACAGTAATTACAGGTAGTTACATTATATAATTAATGTTTTATATGATTAATTTGTATCGCTAATTGGATACTGAAAAACACGGTATTTATCCATTTATAATTAATGCTTTTTGCTGTATTGCGTTTGTATAAGCAGAAAAGCCGGCACCCTAAGGCACCGGCTTTTCTGTTAAGTTGTTATCTCTTTGCGTATTTCTGATAGAAAGAATCAGCTTCTGGAGATAAGCTTTTTTTAAATACGGTTAAGTATTTCTTCACGATTAGACTGATTACGTTGCATTCTGGCTTCACGTGCTTCAAATGATTCCTTGTTACGTAATTCGAGCTCTTTAATCATTTGCTCTTGCTTAGCAATCTGAGCACGTAAACGCTCTATTCGTTGATCCTGACCTGCTTTATATTGCTCCAGGTGCTGTGTTTCACGCGCACTGATGCGAGCGAACATTTCACTTCTACGCTGTTTTTGCTCAACTTTAAGTGCTGCGATACGATCTTGTCTTGTTTGATCAAAATTAGTATTTGCATTTCGAGACTGGTTTGCTGCTCTTGAAGTCGCTTGCTCAGATGGTGCAACAACTGTAGCGACAACTGTTTTTGCCACAGGGGTGGTTTTAGTTGCTGTTACTTCAGCTGGTTTTACAGCAGCGGTTTTTTCAACGCGACCTTCACAACCAGCAATAGATTTATCTTCGGTCCATAAAACGGTGCGTACACATTTACCATTTGTTCCGCGTGCAAAGTTACCATCAGATCCTGTCCAATATGCTTTGTCGTTTGCTACTGCCTGCATTGATGCAGCGCATAATATTAGTGTGCTTAATGTTTTTAGTTTCATCGCTATTATCCTTTCAAATTTAAATATTCGGTTTATCGGGTCGTTCATTAAAAAAGCCTGACTTCTGGAATCCAGAGATCAGGCTTGATAGGTAAGTGGCTTAAACTTACTTAGCTACAGTAGCAGGAGCTGCTTGTGGAGCTGGAGCTACAGGCGCGTAGTAACCTTGTGGCGCATAACCGTTGTAATAACCGTTAGAACCATTGTAGTTGTTGTTGCCATAGTAGTTGCCATCGTAGTTACCGTTACCGTTACCACGACCGCGGCCACTGCCTTTAGCTTTCATACCGAAAGAGAAAGAGCTGTCAAATTCGCCGTCACCGTCGAAGTCGCCAGAACCGTTACCGTTACCATTACTGTTATGGTTGTTGTAACCGTTGTAGTTAGAGTTGTTGTCGTCGCCGAAGAAAGGCATATCCCAATCAGCAGAAACAGCAGTAGAAGCAGCAAGGATAGTTGCCGCAGCAATAAGTTGTAATGTTTTCATAATATATAGTCTCGTTTTGTGCAATTAAGCAGCTTGTTAAAATTCATGCGCTTGGTCTTTGTGACCAGTGAGAGAAGTATATTATAATTCTCTAATATAAGCAAGAGCTAATTTGTTATAGTGCGAATATATTTCCCTAAGCGACTGTTTGAGTTGAATTGTATTATTTATCCTTATTATAAAAAGTAGAAAGGCCGGCGCAATGGGGCGCCAGCCTTGCTACTCAGTTTGTTTATTTCTGCATCCGGACCGCTATGATCAAAAAGCCAGGATTATAGAAATAACAGACTCTTAAATATCTATCTTGATTTAAAAACAATTAAGTGTCTGTTTGCGATTAACCAAGGTAAATTTAAAGGGGTCTAAATGAAAAAAGCCCGGCCTCTGGATTCCAGAGGCCGGGCTTTTTGTGTAAGTGGCTTAAACTTACTTAGCTACAGTAGCAGGAGCTGCTTGTGGAGCTGGAGCTACAGGCGCGTAATAACCTCGTGGCGCATAACCGTTGTAATAACCGTTAGAACCATTGTAGTTGTTGCTACCATTGTAGTTGCCATCGTAGTTACCGTTACCGTTACCACGACCGCGGCCACTGCCTTTAGCTTTCATACCGAAAGAGAAAGAGCTGTCAAATTCGCCGTCACCGTCGAAGTCGCCAGAACCGTTACCGTTACCATTACTGTTATGGTTGTTGTAACCGTTGTAGTTAGAGTTGTTGTCGTCGCCGAAGAAAGGCATATCCCAATCAGCAGAAACAGCAGTAGAAGCAGCAAGGATAGTTGCCGCAGCAATAAGTTGTAATGTTTTCATAATATATAGTCTCGTTTTATTCAATTAGACAGCTTGTAAAAGTTCATGCGCTTAGTTCGCTGCTCGTTTGGTCGGGTTCATACGAACCGTTGATTGTTATTATATTATAATTAATTAATATTAGCTAATTCTAATTTATAGGTGTTGAAGTTGTTTCGAGTTAAAAAAATATCCGCTAATACATTAAATTCAATCAGTTACTTTAAACATCTAATGTCATATATCATATAAAAGTATTGCTAAGTGGGTAGTGAAAAACACTGAACTTATCCAGTTTAGGTCTGAACTTTTTGATTTTATTGACAGTTAAAAAGTAAGAAAGCCGGACATAAGGGCCCGGCTTTCTTATCTGCTTGCTCTTTTTTTAGTCTTTTTCCAAGCTAACTATCAGCCTGTAGGATATGACTGCTGGTTAAATACGGTTCAGTCTTTGTTCGCGATTAGACTGATTGCGCTTGACCGTGGCTGCGCGCAGCTCAAGTAACTCTTTATTGCGTGAAATCAAAGCATCGATCATCGCCTGTTGCCTGGGTAACTGCTCAGCTAAGCGTTCGATTTGTTTGTCCTGACGTTTTTTGTACTCCTCAAGTCGCTGTATTTCTAGCGCATGAATGCGTGCATAAATAGTAGTCATGCGTTGTTTCTTCTCAGCTTTCAACGCTGCAGTATGTTCCTGTTTTTCACTATCAAGTTCACTGTTAATGTTTTTTGATGGTGTTGTCTGGCCCGTCGTTTCTGCCGTGGTTGTTATCACTGCTGCAGCATTTTCCCCAGCGATATTTTGTGTAGATGCAGGCGCAGCTTCCTGTTTAGTTATTTCCATGTCTGTACTTACAGCCGTTTCTGTCACAGCAGGGCTATTCTCCAGACTGGCATTTTGCATAGACACTGATACGGCTTCAAGCTTAGTTGCTTCGATGTCTGTATTAACAGCTTTTTCTGCTGTCTCAGTTTCTGTCAGTGCAGGGCTGTTTGCCTGAGCGCTATTTTCTCTAGATGCAGATACAGCTTCCTGTTTAGTTATCTCCATGTCTGTGCTTACAGCCATTTCTGTCACCGCAGGGCTATTCTCCTGACTGGCATTTTGCGTAGATTCCGATACTGCTACCAGTTTAGTTGCTTCGATGTCTGTATTAACAGCTGTTTCTGCGGTCTCAGTTTCTGTCCGTGCAGGGCTGTTTGCCTGAGCGCTATTTTCTCTAGATGCAGACACAGCTTCCTGTTTAGTTATTTCCATGTCTGTGCTTACAGCCGTTTCTGTCACAGCAGGGCTATTCTCCAGACTGGCATTTTGCGTAGACACCGATACGGCTTCAAGCTTAGTTGCTTCGATGTCTGTTTTAACAGCTGTTGCTAAGATCGCCGTTTCTGTTAGTGCAGGGGCATCAATGGTTGTTTCGGTTTTAACCATTTTAGCGGTGTCCTGTCGTACCTTTGCTGCTGTTTTAAGCGTTATGGTAGTTGATGCTTCATTGTCATTTGCGATTTCTGATGCAGTCGTCTTTAACTCAGCGGTATCCTTTTCAATAGTAGCGACGACCTGGTGTTCAGCAGAATTCAGTTGTTTGTCCAGCATGACTGTTGTTGTCACAATGATACTTACCATCAAGACGGCGATAATTGCGTATTTAACTAAAGGGGCAAAAACTATTTTATTGTCAGTTTCGTTAATTGTTGGTTTTGTAACGGCAGTCATGATGTCTCTCAGATTTGTTTAGTTTGTATTTATGCTAAAAAAAAGCCCGACCTCTGGATTCCAGAAGTCGGGCTTTATAGGTAAGTGGTTTAAACTTACTTAGCTACAGTAGCAGGAGCTGCTACAGGAGCTGGAGCTACAGGCGCGTAATAACCTTGTGGCGCATAACCGTTGTAATAACCGTTAGAACCATTGTAGTTGTTGTTGCCATAGTAGTTGCCATCGTAGTTACCGTTACCGTTACCACGACCTTTTCCTTTTCCAGAAGCTTTCATGTTGAAAGAGAAAGAGCTGTCAAATTCGCCGTCACCGTCGAAGTCGCCAGAACCGTTACCGTTACCATTACTGTTATGGTTGTTGTAACCGTTGTAGTTAGAGTTGTTGTCGTCGCCGAAGAAAGGCATATCCCAATCAGCAGAAACAGCAGTAGAAGCAGCAAGGATAGTTGCCGCAGCAATAAGTTGTAATGTTTTCATAATATATAGTCTCGTTTTGTGCAATTAAGCAGCTTGTTAAAATTCATGCGCTTGGTCTTTGTGACCAGTGAGAGAAGTATATTATAATTCTCTAATATAAGCAAGATCTAATTTACTGTGCCATGCAAACTATTTCTCTAATCAACTATTTTAAATTAGATTTGATTTTTATCTTTTAATTATAAAAAGTAGAAAGGCCGGCGCAATGGGGCGCCGGCCTTTCTACTCAGTTTGTTTATTTCAGCGTCCGGACCGCTATGATCAAAAAGCCAGGCTGCAGAAATAACTGATTCTTAAATATCTGTCTTGAGTTGAAAACGATTTAGTATTTGCTCGTGTTTAATCAAGATAGATTTAAAATTAATTAAAAAAGCCCGGCGTCTGGGTTACAGAGGCCGGGCTTTTATCAATCAACTAAGACTTACTTAGCTACAGGAGCAGGAGCTGCTTGTGGAGCTGGAGCAGGTGCATAGTAAGCTTGTGGAGCATAACCGTTGTAATAACCGTTAGCACCGTTGTAGCTGTTGTTGCCATCAAAGTTACTAGAACCGTTACCGTTACCACGGCCTTTGCCTTTAGCAGAAGCTTTCATACCGAAAGAGAAAGAACCGTCAAACTCACCTTCGCCTTCGCCGTCAACGTCACTAGAACCGTTACCGTTAGCAGTGTTGTTCATGTTGTTGTTACCATTGTAAGAACCGTTTGAACCGTTGTAAGAACCGTTAGAACCATTGTAACCGTTAGAACCGTTGTAGTAGTTGTCACCATCAATGTTGCTAGAACCGTTACCGTTACCACGTCCTTTACCTTTAGCAGAAGCTTTCATACCGAAAGAGAAAGAACCGTCAGCTTCACCAGAACCATCAACATCGCCAGAACCGTTGCCGTTTCCATTAGTGTTAGTGTTGTTGGTACCGTTGTAGTTAGAGTTGTTGTCATCACCGAAGAAAGGCATATCCCAATCAGCAGAAACAGCAGTAGAAGCGGCAAGGATAGTTGTAGCAGCAATAAGTTGTAATGTTTTCATAATATAGAGTCTCGTTTTGTGCAATTAAGCAGCTTATTAAAAAAGTTCATGCGCTTGGTCTTTGTGACCAGTGAGAGAACTATATAAGAAAACTCTAATATAAGCAAGCTCTAATTGATCTATGTCAAATGCGGTGCTGTAACTTATTGTTTTTAATGATTGAGGTGTCTGAAATTAATTAAACTTTTATTGATTCTGCGTACTCGAGCAGCTGTTCAAGCAGGAATAACTGGCTGCCAACGGTGTCTGGTGATTGCTGAAGTGCCTCAATTTGCGCTAAAAACTGGTTCATTGTACGGTTTGAGGTGGCGGGATTAGTGAATTTGTCCCGTCGGTAGTCATCCCATTGTTTGCCTTCCTTACTGCTCAGTGTTTCCAGGTAGTTTCGGGCACGGAAGCGAAACAGCATTTCTTCAAGCCGTGAATCATCGAAGACAAAATGCAGATCAGCGAGTTTGTGTGCCGGAGTGTTTCGTATGGTGTCGATACGCTGACTGTCATCTCGACTGAAAAAACCACCGGAATAGAGCTGGCCGTCAGGGTCACTCACTTGTGGAAAGTCGCTTTGTTGAAATATTGATGCTGTTTTAGCGGCAAATTCATCGATATGTTGAAGTATAAGGTCACGATGTTGCAAACAGCTATCGACATTGATGCCTAGTCGGTCTGCCGCATTGTTGTCCATGGTTTTTAACGGCACGATGACAGGGCACTTATTAATGTGTAGCTGTTTTAATGGAATACGTTGCACGCCTTCCGGTAATTCTGCTGCCGGCGTGTACAGTCTGGCCGCCATCTCCTCCGCGTCGACGTTAAAGAAGACTTCCGGGTGAATATTCAGATCATAAAAAATGATGCTGTTTTTATTGACAGGATGCTGGCAGATAGGCATGACTATGGCGATAGCGCCGCGTTCAGCTGCGTAGCGTGATGAGACATGGAGAATCGCTTCTCGGCTACGCAGGTTAATTTGCTTACTGACTTCGCCTTTTTTACGCATACTATATATATAGTGATAAAGGCGAGGTTGTTTTTCCATGATGAGCCTGGCCACAGCAATCGTTGCATAAACATCGGACATGGCATCATGTGCCGCTTCATGTTTAATGTTATTTGCTTTGGTGAGTAATTCCAGGCGAATACTGGGTCGACCATTTTGCTCTGGCCAGTTAATGCCCTCAGGCCTTAATGCCCGCGTTAAACGAACCGTGTCAATAATATCCCAACGCGAATTTCCGTGTTGCCATTCATGGCTATAGGCATTATGAAAATTTCGGTACAGGGCGTTGCGGGTGAACTCATCATCGAAGCGAATATTATTAAAGCCCGCCACGCAGGTACCGGGCATGGCGAATTCTTTGTGGATGGTGCTTATGAACTCGGCTTCATTGATGCCATCGGCCAGCGCTTTTTGCGGTGTGATACCGGTGACCATGCAGGCGTGCGGGTCTGGAAGGCAATCATTAGCAGGTTTGCAATACAGCGTCAGCGGATCACTAATGACATTTAACGCTTCATCAGTGCGGATACCGGCAAACTGCGACAATCGGTCATAACGCGGGTCAAGGCCAAAGGTCTCGAAGTCGTACCAGTAGATAGAGTTGCTCATGGTGTATTCCTTGTGAATAACTAATAACTAATAGTGAATAGTGAATAGTGAATAGTTAAGAAATCAAGATTAAAATAAAACTTAGGTTTTTAGTTTTTAACTGTTCACTATTCACTATTAGTTATTCACTATCTATCAGTTATGTCGTTAGTCTTCTATAAATATCCGATACTTTCAATGGTAATTGCGCCACATCATCAATCACCGAATAATTTGCTGCGCCGTACATATGCGGTAAATAGTCGCGTGCCTGTTCGTCAATAGTAATACAGTAAGAATGTATGCCGTCTCGGTGAGCTTCATACAACGCCTGTCGGGTATCTTCGACGCCGTATTCACCACGATAGGTATCGTAGTCGTCGGGTTTGCCATCTGATAGCGTGACCAGTAATTTTGTTGACGCTTCAACAGTATTGAATATGCTGGTCATGTGTCGAATAAATACACCCATTCTGGTGTAGTCCTTTGGCTGCATATTGGAAATACGGGCTTTGATCTCTTCGTTATAGTCTTCATCAAAGCTTTTTATTTTGTATAGCTCACAACGCGTGCGGGTCATTCCCGAGAAACCATAAATAGCGAAGCGATCGCCGAGTATTTGTATAACCTCTGCAAGCAGAATCAATGATTCGCGCTCAGCTTCATTGATCCAGCCTTTTGTCGATCCGCTCATGTCCACCATGAAAATTACCGCAACATTACGTTCCACCTTGTGCATTTTAGTAAACAGGCGGTCGGTCATTTCCATGCCGCTTTGCATATCACCGTAGGCTTCAACTAATGCATCAATGTCAACATCATCGCCATGAACCTGTTTTTTCAGTAATTTATCCTCGCCGCGTAATATTTCAAAAGTATGGCGTAGGCTTTTCAATAAACCTTTATGTTTGAGCAGCGTGTTTTCTACAAAATCATCATATTTCGGCTCAATCTCAAGTTCACGCAGTACGCACCAGTTTTTATGATAATGCTGGCGTTTGAAATTCCATTCATTATATAACTCTGCGCCTTCTTCATGATAAGTGCCTTGCCAGACGTCATCGGGATTAAGCGATTCTTTTTCATATTTTTTTAAATCATATTCGCCGGGGCCGGCTGCATGAAGATGTTCTGGCGGGATTTCACCAAAATCGACAATGATCGAGGTTATTAGTTCTTTAACATGATCAGGCACTGGCACCAGTTCACCTTCAAGTTCTAGTTCAATGGTTCCAGTGCTGGTTTGCTGTTCATCATCTTTGGTTTTAACTTTAAATTCTGTGTTTTCGTCAACCACGGGCTCAGTGGCATCTGTTGTATCTGCCTTTTTTTTCATTGACTCTTTCGCCAGCTGGCTTAGAGCAATACGGAAATGAGCCTTTTCTTTTTCCATGCGTTTTTGCATTACCTCACTGACCTGATCCAGCTTTACTGTGCCTTGATAGCAGTTTGCTGGCGGGCAATGTGAAGCCTCAATTAATGGCAGACATTCCACAGTGTCTTTTATGCTGGCATTTTTCTGAGTGAGTTTTTCCGTAATGGCATGCCAGTTGTCTGCTTGAATGGTTTGCTGCTGAGCGCTATCCGTTTTTTGTTTTAACATCTGCATGTCGCGATAAAGCCCGGGTAATTCGCGTTTAATGCATGCGTCTAACCGGATGCTTTCTAATGCGCAGAACTTTTTTAGTTGTGCCTCAGGGTTGTCGCAATCAAGCAGGTCAGTAAATTGAATACGAAATGTGCCGAACTGTATTTGTGCCCAGAGAAATGCGATGCTGGCTTTGTAAATTAAAAAGTTATCTTTAGCATCCTGTAATAAGGCAGTAATGGCGGGCAGAAAGATGGTTTCAGTGTCGGTGTAAGCATGATTGTCAGCAGCTTCGGCTATTTTTAATTTTCGGCCAGACAGCCCCTGAGCAAAAGGAAGCAAAATTGATATTTCTTCGTCTAAAACAGCGCCGCAAGCATTGATGTGTGCAGTGTGTACATAGTTGTCCAGATCTCGAATCACAGACATGGCAGGGAACAGTCCTTTACGATCATAATTGTCTGTTGCTGTCATTGCCCAGGCTTCAACCATGTGCTGGTCCATGGCCTGTAGTGCTTTGATGGCGTTCAAGGAGAATTGAAGAGCCAGTTCCTGATTGGTCGCTGAGATGCGCCGGGTCAAATCAAGAATAAACTCCTGCTTATCACGTGTTTGCTGAACGATGAGTTCTGCAGGAACTTCACTTTTGATGAAGGAAAACTCGACATCAAAATAAACATCGAGACGATCGATGATTTCATTAATCGTCAGTGCTATACGAGGCATGCCTTGATTATTTAGTTGAATGCAGCATTAAAATAAAGACGAAGATAATTCGTTCATTGCTACCAGCATGTCTGCGTCGTCGGTAAGCGCTTGCGCAATTGCTGTTTTACATGCGGTAACAGGCGAAATATTTTCATGAATAAGTTTTGCCGCGTGTACCAGTAAGCGAGTTGAAGCACCTTCATCCAGACCGCTGCCTTTAAGGTCGCGAGTCATATGGGCAAACTTGACCAGCTGATTAGCCGTGGTCACATCAATACCTGTTTCCTTGATGATGATTTCAGCTTCGAGTGCGGCGTCCGGATAATCAAATTCAAGCGCAACAAAACGTTGCCGAGTACTTTGTTTTAAGTCTTTCATCACGCTTTGATAACCGGGATTATATGAGATAGCTAAGCAAAACTCAGCTGTGGCTTCAATTAATTCACCCACTTTTTCCATGGGTAGTACACGTCGATCATCCGCCAGCGGATGAATGACGACGGTGGTGTCTTTGCGTGCCTCGACAATTTCATCCAGGTAGCAGATTGCGCCATTGCGAACTGAGCGCGCCAAAGGGCCGTCAACCCAGACGGTTTCACCGCCTGAGATTAAAAATCGGCCGACCAGGTCAGAGGCGGTCAGGTCATCATGGCAGGAAACCGTGATCAAAGGCCTTTTAAGGCGCCATGCCATATGTTCCATAAAACGTGTTTTCCCACATCCGGTAGGCCCTTTTAGCAGGACGGGTAATAACTGCCTATAGGCGGCTTCGAATATGGCAATTTCATCACCGATGGACTGGTAATAAGGTTCGTCTTTGATGAAATATTCTTCAGGTTTAAGGGCTTTGCTTTGCATAGTTTTTAATTTGTTTTGGTTAAGAGGGGTATTTGACCAAATGTTAAGTCTGTTGTCGAATTTAATAAGATAAGAATATTGCCCCTGGCTGAGCGCTGATATTAAAAGCCTGAAAACTCCTGGCCAACTTCATCTGCGCTTCTCTGTGGATGTCATTTTGTCGTTGTTATACAAACAGTGATCTCTTCACGGTCGTGATAGAGATGTTTTGCCTGAATAGTGTGCTTGATATTTGCTGCTGCCAGGTTTTGATGAAGCAGGTCGATGCACTCACGCACAGTTGCCAGGCGTTTTTTCATTGGCAGCTTTAGATTAAATATTGTGTTTGTACAATGTTCATTAGTCAGCCAGCGTGCTATTAGTCGGCTGACATGCAGCGGTCTTTCCGCCATGTCACAAACCAGCCAGTCAACTTTTTTTTTCGGCGTATAAGTAAAAGCATCTGTTTTTAAATGTTCGACCATACCGGATTTCATCAGGGTATCATCCATTGGGCCGTTGTCTATAGCGATTACCAGGCAGCTTCGTTGTACAAATTGCCATGTCCAGCCACCCGGTGCGGCACCTAAATCAACGACTGTCATACCGTTTTTAATTAATTCTGCTTGCTGCTTTGTCGACAAAAACCAGTGGATGGCTTCTTCCAGTTTTAAGGTTGAACGGCTGGGCGCTGCCCCCGGCATTTTTAATCGGGCGATGCCCATGGCATCCGGAGCACTGTTATCTATCGGTGAGATGCCAATAGTCACGTGTAGCGAGTCGGTGAAAAAAAGATGCAGGCGCCATTTTGCGTTGTCTGATAATAATCGATTCTTTTTTAAGGCATTAACAAGATGCGGTTTGAACTGTTTACAGAACTTGTTGAGTGATTTGCCTTCATTGGTGTCTGCATAATCAAGCTCTACGGCATGAAATTTTTCTTCAATCAGCTTGATGCCGTTTAAAATATCAGGCAGTCGATTGCTTTCGGGTAAGGGCAGCGCCTGCCTGGCTGAGGCAAACCACTGACGGCTAAAGATCATCTGTCGAAAGTTGATTTTTGTTATCAATTCACGAGTATGTGATTCACTGCTGCTGATCAGGCGTACAAAACCTGATTGTTCATTGCTCTGAATATACGCGGGGAACTGGTGCTGGTTTGCCTGTTCCATAATCTCGCCAGCGCATTCTTTTTCAAAGCCCGGGCGGCACAACAGTACAATTTGGCTCGGCATTGTTAATTACCCATCATTGGTAGGGTGTCAAAATCATACTGACGTTGTACCATTGTCTTTTTCATAGGTTGATTTTTAGTATTTAGAGGGTGAAATGGAAACAGGCGAAGTTAAAAGCATTATCGAAGCGGGTATCAGTGGTTGCGAAGCCACGGTTACCGCTGACGGCAGCAAGTATACCGCAATCGTGGTGTCAGATGAGTTTGAAGGCAAAACCATGGTGGCAGAACAGAAAATGGTTTATGCCCTGGTTAATGAGCATATACAGAGTGGTGCGATACATGCTTTAACAATTAAAGCCTATACAAGGTCAGAGTGGGCGGCGCAGAACAGTTAACTAATTATTGCATTAGCGGCACGACGTGTCGGCTAATGCAGCCAGGACTCAATCGTTTGCAGCGATATAGTCTAGCTGCCAGTGACAAAACGACTAGCGGCAGGTTTGCTAAAGGCCTTTTTTATTTATTTAAATAATTGCTGGCATTCACTTTTTGCTGAATGATTTTAATCATCTCAGGAAAAACTTTCGGCGCCGCGGCGATGATGTCGCCACTTTGCAGGTAGCCGTCTTTGTTTTCAAAATCGCTGACTATGCCGCCTGCTTCTCTAACAATGAGGGCACCGGCAGCGATGTCCCAGGCTTTCAGATTAAATTCCCAGAAGCCATCTATGCGGCCGGCGGCTAGCCAGGCGAGGTCAAGCGCGGCCGAACCTGGCCTTCTGATGCCGGCAGTTTTTTGCATGAGTTCTTTCATGGTTTCCAGATAAGTGTCCAGATAACTCTGGTCGTAATAGGGAAAACCGGTGCCAAGTAGTGCATTGTCCAGACCTTTGTGGCTGGTCACGCGGATTTTTTTATCATTAAGCATGGCGCCATTGCCACGTGATGCAGTAAATAATTCCTGTGAAACAGGGTCGTAGATAACACCGACTTCAAGACGATTTTTGTATTTTAGTGCAATGGAGACAGCGAACTGGGGAAAGCCATGCAAATAGTTTGTGGTGCCGTCGAGTGGGTCAATAATCCATTGAAAATCAGAACTTTCTGACTGAGAGCCACTTTCCTCAGCAAGAATGCCATGTTCAGGGTAAGCCTGTTTAATGGTGGCGATGATGCTTTCTTCTGCCATGTGATCGACATTGCTGACGAAATCATTATTTTGTTTGGTGACGACTTTGAGGCGATCCAGCCTGTCCATGTTGCGGACAATAATGTCCCCGGCAGCACGCGCAGCGCGTATCGCAATATTTACCATTGGTTGCATATCATACCTTTCACGTTTAAGAATGCCCTGGCTGTAACGCGTCTCTGCTGGTGGATGACGTCGTTGCAAAACCTTGTTATAGATTGTTATAACTGCTTTTTTGCGTCTAGCCTTTCACCAGGAGAGGCGCACTCTAAACAGGGTATTCTCAAGCGCGAAAGGGTTAGTTTTTAAAAGAGCGATCGTTAATAAAGATTAATTAACAGTATTAATTTGAGGCGTAGCATAGCAGAATACGCGCCATGACACAGCAGGCAAGCGCTTTACTCCTTAAAAATATCCGTATCGTGATGGTTAATACCTCGCATCCAGGCAATATTGGTGCGGCAGCGCGTGCCATGAAAAATATGGGGCTGGATAAGTTATATTTGGTTGAACCTAAAGACTATCCTTCTCTCGAGGCAATCCGGCGCTCTGTTGGTGCCGTCGATATATTAGATAACGCGGTAGTGGTGAAGGATTTGAGTCAGGCGGTATCAGGTTGTGTCTGGGTGGCTGGAACCAGCGCACGGCTCCGGACCGTGGAATGGCCAATTCTTGAACCCAGAGACTACGTGCAAAAAGCGCTTGAATATATAGACCAGGGTGAAATAGCCATCGTTTTTGGCCGTGAGAATAGTGGTTTAAGCAATGAGGAGATGGATAAATGTAACGTGCTGTTACATATTCCGACTAATCCTGATTTCAGCTCACTAAATATTGCCGCTGCAGTGCAGATCATTTGTTATGAATTTCGCCTGGCGTTAACTAATATGAGAACAAAAATGACGAAGGGCAGCAAACACCGGCATGACGTGATTGCAGATTCTTCACAGCTTGACGGCATGTACCATCACCTGCAGGAATCATTGGATCAGCTTGGATTTTTTAGTGACCATAATCCGGAAGTGATGATGCGGCGATTAAAGGGCCTGTTTAATCGCGCGAGTGCAACGCAAAGAGAGGTTAGTATTATTCGCGGAATATGTGCGGCAATTGAGGGTAAAAAACGAAAATGATCGATCGCACGATATCCCCTATTAGAGGCATTATTTGTTTGTCAGGTAGTTAACGCCCAGGGTGAGCCAGGCGATAAGAAAACAAAGGCCGCCAAAAGGGGTGACCATCCCTAGCCATTTGAAATTGGTTAAAGCGAGCAAATAAAGGCTTCCGCTGAATAAAACAATGCCGACAAACATGACGATAGCGGAAGTCGTATTGTAGCGGTTGATCTTGTGTTTATTGAGCAGGCCAATGAGTATTAAACCGATGCCATGCATCATTTGATAATCTGCCGCAGTTTTAAACACAGCAAGGTATTCCGGGGTTAATGTATCTTTTAAAGCGTGTGCTGCAAACGCGCCAGCAGCAACTGCTATAAATGCATTGAATGCGCCAACTGCAATAATTAAATTAACCATTTTTAAACCTTTAAATTCGTAATATACTTTGATGAATTTTTATTCTAATGATTTCCAGGGGAATTTGCATGCCATCTTTTGATATAGTTTCTGAAGTTGATAAACATGAATTAACGAATGCGGTTGACCAGATGAACCGCGAAATTACAAACAGGTTTGATTTTAAAGGCAGTGATGCAAAAGTGATATTGAAAGATTTCGATATGAACTTTGAAGCGAGCAGTGATTTTCAGCTAAAGCAGATGCGCGATATCATGGTCAATAAACTATCTAAGCGCGACATTGATAACCGTAGCCTGGAACGTGGAAAAGTTGAAGAAAGAGGGTTGCGCGCTTATCAAACAATTAAAGTGAAATGTGGCATTGATACTGAAGATGCAAAAAAAATAACAAAGATGATCAAGAATGAGAAATTTAAAGTGCAGGCTTCTATACAGGGTGATCAGGTTCGCGTAACGGGAAAAAAGCGTGATGATTTGCAGGCAGTTATGGCCTACCTGAAAGCGTCGGAAATTGAGCTGCCATTGCAGTTTATTAACTTTAGAGATTAACGATTACTTTATTTTTTGTGAGTTATTACATAATAAAAAGAATGAAGGTATAGGCTATCTGTGGGCTGACGATACCGAGTGCCAGTGATGTATAGCTGTAACGCAGGTCTTGAAACTTCTGCTTTAATATACGGTTCGCAACTATAACTACATTTTTTCAATAGTGTAAATGTCATACCGCGTATTTTTACTTTTTATGCAAGTATTTGCCTGTCTGTCATTGAGTGTCTCTGCATGCAGGGGGCGTTTCACCACTACGCGTTTTTTGGCATAATGCAGGGCGTTTTCTAATAGATCCGGTGTGTTGTCATCTTTTCCATGCAGGTGCTGCAGGATTTGCATGTCTTTTTTGACCAGGGCAGATTTTTTTCTGATCGGGTACATGGGATCGATGTAAATCACATCGGGTGCTGGATGATTGTTTGCCAGCTGGTTTTTAATGTATTCATTCGCGTCACAATTTATCAGCCTGAAGCCCTGCTTCAATAGGGTTTCAAAGCTGGCACTTAGTGATGCTCGCTGCACCGCATTTTCGATCAATGTATACAGTATTGGTGAGCGTTCAATCAGCGTGACAGGGCAGCCAAGAGTAGCAAGTACGAAGGCGTCACCGGCAAGGCCGGCAGTGACATCAAGAATATTGGGTGTGATTCCGGATTTTAAACCGACAGCTTTTGCAATTGCCTGACCACGGCCACCACCGAACTGCTGGCGATGTGCGAGTGGACCTTTGATAAAGTCGATGGATATAGTCGTGTTTAACTGCTGGTCAAATAACTCGATAATGTCATCATGAAATAATAACAGCAAATCATACTGATCATTTTTTTTCTTAAGCAATGGCAGTTTATTTAACAGGCAAAAATCTTTTGCCTGTTGTTGGCGTATGTTTGAAAAGCAGACGGCAGCAATAGATGGAAAATTTGAAATAGTGATTTACCCAGAATATGATTTTCGTACATCAGGCTGTTATGATAACTGACAATGAGTAAATATATTGATATCGGGGTAAATTTAACCGCTAGTTCATTTAAAAAAGACGTCTCGCAAGTTGTTGCACGGGCACAGCAGGCGGGTGTTGAGCAACTGATAATTACCGGTACAGATACACAGCACAGTGAGCAGGCGATAAAGTTTAGCCAGTTGTACGAATCGATATGTTATTGCACTGCCGGCTTGCATCCGCATCATGCCAGTGATTTTTCCAGCGCCATGGGCACGGAACTGCGCGATATGTTAAAACATGAAAAGGTTGTTGCTGTTGGTGAGTGCGGTCTGGATTATAATCGGAACTTTTCAAGCCGTAAGGAACAATTGCGGGCTTTTGAAGCACAGCTTGAAATGGCCGTTGAGCTTCAAATGCCGGTATTTTTGCATCAACGTGATGCGCACGAAGATATGCTGTCAATTATAAAAAGCTGTCGTAACGAGTTGAAGCAGGTAGTGGCTCACTGTTTTACCGGAAGTATCGAAGAAGTCAATGATTATGTTTTACTGGATATGCATATTGGCGTAACAGGCTGGATTTGCGATGAAAGACGAGGGCAGTCATTACAGCAGGCAGTCAGGCATATACCCGTCGACAGGATAATGCTGGAAACCGATGCGCCTTATTTATTACCACGAGACCTTAGTTCAAAACCACCTGAAAAAAACCGAAATGAGCCCTGTTTTCTGCCGCATATCGCCAACTCTGTTGCATGCTATATGGGCCTGGATGAAGCGCAATTAATCACCGCGGCCTATGAAAATAGTTGTGAATTTTTTGGCATTAAATGACTAAAATACGCCCTTTATTATTACCATTGTTTGAGCAGGCGAGAGAACGGTTAACGCATTGAAAAAATCCATTAATCCCTTTTATGCTTCATTGCTAGGCAGTCTGCGCGACATGTTGCCTATCATTCTCGTTATTGCATTTTTTCAATTATTTGTTTTGCAGCAAACACCCGATAATGTGCTGCAAATTGTTGTTGGTCTTGTTTTTGTAGTGCTGGGTCTTACCTTTTTTATTTTTGGCCTGGAGCAGGGGCTGTTTCCCATTGGCGAATCCATGGCGCATGCTTTTGCCAGTAAGGGCAGTGCTTTCTGGCTGCTGACTTTTGCCTTTTCTTTGGGTTTTGGCACAACCATCGCTGAGCCGGCATTGATTGCGGTAGCTGAAGAAGCATCAAAGGTGGCAGCCCAGGCCGGCTTAATTGAGGCGAATCAACTGGCGATGAACAGTTACGCCGACGGTTTGCGTTATACCGTTGCTTTTTCAGTGGGCGTTGCCATTGTGCTTGGTGTCTTGCGAATCTTATTAAACTGGCCAATTCAATATATGATCATGATGGGTTACATCCTGGTAATCGTGATGACAGGATTTGCGCCTGATGAAATCATCGGCATTGCCTATGATTCTGGCGGTGTCACCACATCAACGATTACTGTGCCTTTAGTCACCGCCCTGGGCATAGGCCTGGCTTCTTCCATCAGTGGCCGTAACCCAATGGTTGATGGCTTTGGTTTGATTGCTTTTGCCTCATTATTACCGATTGTTTTCGTGCTTGCTTATGGCATGGTGATTTGATGCAATTCTTTTACGACCTGCCTGCACTTATTATTTCAACATTTTTCGACATTCTGCCGATTGCTATTATTATTTTTGGCTTTCAGTTTTTCGTTATACGTAAACGGATCACAAACCTTAAAAAAGTATTAATGGGAATGTTATATGTTTTGATAGGTATAACGTTCTTTCTACTGGGTCTGGAACAGGCACTGTTTCCTGTCGGTCGTAGCATGGCATCACAACTAACCAATCCTGAGTTTTTGCAAAGCGTACGTATCAGTGTTGGTGAGTTGCAATGGCAAGATTATTACTGGGTATATATTTTTGCATTTGCTGTTGGTGCAGGCACCACGATAGCTGAGCCGGCTTTAATTGCTGTGGCAATGAAAGCTAACGAGGTTTCAGGTGGTGCGATTGGTGTCTGGGGTTTAAGGGTGGCGGTAGCCATAGGAGTAGCTGTCGGCCTGGCCTTGGGCAGTTATCGCATCGTTGTAGGCGCGCCAATGCATTATTTTATTATTTCCGGTTATGTCATCGTCGTTATTCAAACTTATTTTTCACCGAAACTAATTGTGCCGCTGGCTTATGACTCGGGTGGGGTGACGACATCAACGGTTACCGTGCCGCTGGTCGCGGCTTTAGGACTGGGTCTTGCTGAAACCGTGCCAGGCAGAAGCCCTTTAATTGATGGTTTTGGTTTAATCGCGTTTGCCAGTTTGTGCCCAATTATTTCTGTCATGGCATACGCGCAATTATCTGAAATAAAAGATAGATATGCGGCAAAGAAGCAGGCAAAACAAGATAATTTATATTCAAACAAAACACGCAGGAAAAACTCAGATGAATAATCAAACTGTTAAATTTTTAAATGGTAGGAGAGACTATTATGCATTTTAAATTGATCATTGCCTTTGTTGAAGACTCTGCAACTGATGCAGTGATGAGCGCGGCAAGAAAGTCAGGAGCAACGGGCGCTACGGTAATTAATAATGCGCGTGGTGAAGGTCTGGCGCTAAAGAAAACTTTTTTTGGCCTGTCGCTGGAAACACAACGTGATGTGGTTTTATTTCTGGTGGAAGAGCATTTAAGCCGGTGTATACTGGAAAAAATTGCCGAGGTCGGTGAATTTGAAGCGCGACCGGGCAGTGGCATAGCTATTCAGATTGATGTAGAAGATGCTGTGGGTGTCATGCATCAGATAGAAAAATTAGTGGATGTAGTAGAGGCAGAATTATGAAGAGTTCAGAAAGAAAGCTTATTCGCGTACGTGATGTAATGAAAAAAGAGTTTGACATGATTGATGGACGGGTTACGGTGATGGAAGCACTGCGTACCATGAGGCATGTTGAAACCAAAACGCTGATCGTGAATAAAAGGCATGATGACGATGAATTCGGTATGGTATTAATTTCCGATATAGCCAAGTTTGTTCTGGCAAAAGACAGGTCGCCGGACCGAGTGAATGTTTATGAGATTATGGCAAAACCGTTATTATCGGTAGATCCTGATATGGATATTCGCTATTGCGCGCGTTATTTAGAAAACTTCAGTTTGTCACGTGCGCCGGTAATCGAGAACAAGAAGGTTATTGGTATTATCAGTTTTACCGATATGGTATTAAAAGGTCTGGTCAACTTTTAACGTTATTTGACGGCTGTTATTTTAACTGGTCGTGTTTTTCAGCAGCCTGTAATGTGTTGCGCAGCAACATGGCGACAGTCATAGGGCCGACGCCTCCGGGCACGGGCGTGATCCATGCGGCGTGTTCCGCTGCAGTTTCAAAATCCACATCACCGGTAAGTTTGCCATCAGGCAAGCGGTTAATGCCTACATCGATAACGGTGGCGCCGGGTTTTATCCATTCACTTTTGACAATGCCGGGTTTGCCCACGGCAACAATTAATATGTCAGCATCAGCAACATGAGAAGCC
Source organism: uncultured Gammaproteobacteria bacterium (assembly GCA_963768125.1). GTDB lineage: Bacteria > Pseudomonadota > Gammaproteobacteria > SZUA-229 > SZUA-229. The sequence goes on along the minus strand of CAVYHC010000054.1, from coordinate 30,810 downwards.
AGGTCTCGGGTGAATCGATGGGTGGTCGTTACGGTGGCGCCTTCGAGCAGTAATTCCAGGCTCATGGGGCGGCCAACGATATTGGAGGCGCCAACAATGACTGCATGGCGACCTTTAAAAGGTTCGCCGATGGTTTTCAGCATATAGACAATACCGTGCGGTGTGCAGGGGCGAAGAACGGGCATGCGTTGCGCCAGCCTTCCAATATTGTAGGGGTGAAAGCCGTCAACATCTTTGTCCGGGTGAATGGCTTCCAGTATCAATGTGGCATCAATGCCCTCGGGCAGGGGCAGTTGCACCAGAATACCATCAATGCTGGCATCATTATTTAATGTTTCAATCAGGTTTAATAATGTGTCCTGCCTGGTGTTTTCATCCAGGTCATACGATTTTGAGATTAAACCTGCTTCGTCGCATGCCTCACGTTTTTTTTGCACATAAACCTGCGAGGCGTGGTCAAGGCCAACAAGAATAACGGCTAAACCGGGTGCCCGTTGATTATTCTTAACACGCTGTTCAATATCAAGACGAATCTGATTTCTAACATCTGTAGCAATGGCTTTACCATCAATGATTTGTGCCGTCATGATATTTATGCTGCGATTCCAAAAAAGGTCGATTTTCGCACGTGGAATGTAGAGACCACAAGCTGCAAATAGTATCTTGACCATCGCTTGAGCAAAGCGTAATATTCCCCGCCTCTTGATTCGTGTGAAAACAAGGTTAATTTGCGTTTTTTTACGTGTTGGAGAAGATCGGGGTATAGCGCAGTCTGGTAGCGCGCCTGCTTTGGGAGCAGGATGTCGGGAGTTCGAATCTCTCTACCCCGACCAAACAATGACTGGTTACGATGGAACAGTGGCTGGAATTAAGGTAAATATGTATGTTGCCTTGGAAGAGAGATGCGAACGGAAGAGTCCGACAAAATTGCCTGGAGCAATTTTGAACGTGCGAAGCACGGCCCGCAGGGCGAAGGGCAGGAGCCGGGAGTACAAAATTGCCTGGAGCAATTTTGAACGTGCGAAGCACGGCCCGCAGGGCGAAGGGCAGGAGCCCGGAGTACAAAATTGCCTGGAGCAATTTTGAACGTGCGAAGCACGGCCCACAGGGCGAAGGGCAGGAGCCCGAAGTAATCTCTCCCGACCAAACAATGACTGGTTACGATGGAACAGTGGCTGGACAGTAATGTAAAACAGGTTTACAAATCTGCGCCTGTAGCTCACTCGGATAGAGCATCGGCCTTCTAAGCCGAGGGTAGCAGGTTCGAATCCTGCCAGGCGTACCAAATAGAATAGTATGTGGTATCCGCCTGCTGCTCACTCGTATTGAGTATTGGCTTTCCAGGGCGAGGGTAGCCGGAAGGGTGTAAGGCACGCCTGGTATAGATATCGGCGGTAGAACGAGTGCCGAGGAAGCTCGGAAAAATCCTTCCAGGCATACCATACAGCGTATCGTTTATTAAGAATTATGGTGGGCGTAGCTCAGTTGGTAGAGTCCCGGATTGTGATTCCGGTTGTCGTGGGTTCGAGCCCCATCGTCCACCCCATATTGATCGAAGAGTATGACAGCTGTTGTTTTGTTGCGCAGTTGGCAGAGCAGGAGGGTTTTTATCTTCCAGTTCAAGGATTAAGTCCTTAATGCCCCGTTATATTCAGTGCCAAATTCTGGTGATAATGTGATTTTGCAGGAACAAACGGCAATTTTTTGTTATTATCAGTAACTTATTGCGAGAGTGGCGGAATTGGTAGACGCGCTGGTTTTAGGTACCAGTGTCTTTGACGTGAGAGTTCGAGTCTCTCCTTTCGCACCAATTTATTCTTTTGAGTTATCTATTGTATTCGGGGTAACTCACTTAAAGGTTTTAAAATTACCGAGGTAGTTATGCAAGTTTCATTGGAAACAGGTGCTGGGTTAGAGCGTAAATTAACCGTCCAGGTGCCTGCAGAAACCGTCGAAGCGGAAGTTAATAATCGACTGAATTCATTAAAAGGTACGGTTCGTATCGATGGCTTTCGTCCGGGCAAGGTGCCGCTTAAAGTTATCAAGCAAAAATATTCCGGTACAATTTTACAAGAAGTTGCTGGTGAGTTAATGCAAAGCTCTTTTCGCGAAGCATTGACACAGGAAAATTTAAATCCAGCGGGTGATCCAGTCATACAGGCGCAAGACCTTGTTTTAGGCCAGGCTATGGAATACACCGCAACCTTTGAAGTGTATCCTGAAGTAACGCTTGCCCCTGTTGCTGATCTTTCCATCGAAAAAGTAGAAGCCAGTGTCGAAGATTCAGATGTTGACAATATGATCGATGTTTTGCGTAAGCAAAAAATGGACTGGTTGCAAGTGGATCGTGCGGCCAGCGATGGCGATCGTATGAGTATCGACTTTGTCGGTTCCATTGACGGTGAGAAATTTGACGGCGGATCTGCCAATGATATGCCCATGGTTTTGGGTGCAGGGCAGATGATCCCCGGCTTTGAAGAAAAGCTAAAAGGCTTGAAAGCCTCAGAAGAAACCACATTTAAAGTCCCGTTTCCTGAAGATTATGCCACGCAGGAGCTGGCAGGCAAAGAAGCGGAATTTGCGGTTACGGTTAAAAAAGTCGAAGAGCCTAAGTTACCGGACGTGGATGAAGCGTTTGCAAAAGCATTTGGCGTGGAAAGCGGTGACACTGATCAGCTAAAATCTGAGATTAAAGCCAATATGGAACGTGAGTTAAACAAACGCTTAAGTTCTTTATTAAAAGCCAGCACGATGGACGCCATGATAGCCGCCAACCCGGTTGACGTTCCTTCAGCTACGGTGCGCCAGGAAGCGGAAACACTGAAAAAACAGACAGAAATACAATCACCCGGCAGTAACCTGCAAGTGGATGCCTTTATGGATGAGGCTAAACGTCGTGTTCAGTTAGGCATGATTCTGGCCGAAGTGGCTAAAATCGCATCACTGAATATTGATGCGCAAACGGTGAAGGCGCGCATTGAAGAAATGGCGAAAGATTATGATGATGCTGACGAATTTATTCGGTATTACATGAGCAATCAGGAACTGCTGCGCGGAGTCGAGACCCTGGTAATGGAAGATGCCGTTGTTGGCTGGATTGTCGAGCAGGCGGCTGTTACGGCTAAAAGCAGCAGTTTTGACGAAGTGATGAACCCTGAAGCGAAGTGATTTATCAGGGCATTACTCAGCGATTGCTGAAAATCTGTCAATTAAAAGCGCATCAATAAGCGTGTTTCAATCAATAAGGTCATCCTAAATAAAGGCGTTAACAATGGTAAATAACAATAATAATGGCGCTTTAGCAGCGCAATCATTAAACCTGGTTCCTATGGTTATAGAGCAAACGCCTCGTGGCGAACGCTCTTATGACATCTATTCACGGCTGCTTAAAGAACGTGTGATATTTATTGTGGGTCCTATTGAGGATCATATGGCCAATCTTGTTGTTGCGCAGCTGCTTTTTTTAGAATCAGAAAACCCGGATAAAGATATCTCTATCTATATTAACTCTCCTGGTGGATCCGTTACCGCTGGTCTGGCTATATACGACACCATGCAGTTCATTAAACCTGATATCAGTACTTTATGTGTTGGACAGGCAGCAAGCATGGGCGCGGTGTTGTTGACTGCAGGCACCAAAGGTAAACGTTATTCACTACCACTTTCTCGCGTTATGATTCATCAACCACTGGGCGGTTTCCAGGGACAGGCTTCTGATATTGATATCCACGCCAAAGAAATTTTGAAAATTCGTGAGCAGTTAAACCAGCTGTTGGCCGATCACACGGGCCAATCCATTGAAACCATTGCTAAAGATACCGAACGTGATAATTTTATGGGTGCGCAAACAGCGGTTGAATATGGACTGATTGACGAAGTCTTGAACAAGCGCGCCTGATTCTATCTGTCGTTGTAAACCCCTGTTTTATAACCGCATTTTTGGTTACTTATTGATCATCAGGCTAAATGTAGCTGTTCAAGTCGGTTTTGCTTGATTATTGGTGAAATCGGTCACTAAAAAGAAGCGTTTTCATGAATTTTTGGCCGATTCTTAAGGTTAAATCCCGCATGAAACTGTCTACAGACGATATGATTAAGTGGAAATGCTAATATTTTTACTGTATTTATGTAATATTTACTTGAAAGATGGCTCACGAATTGGCAAGGTTATAGTTAATTGAAGTGTTGAGAGAGTGTTATGAGCGACGATAAAAAACCCACCGGTAGCGATTCTGAAAAGCTTCTTTATTGTTCTTTTTGCGGTAAAAGTCAGCACGAGGTCAAAAAGCTAATTGCCGGACCATCGGTTTATGTCTGCGACGAATGTGTAGAGTTGTGTAATGACATCATTCTCGAAGAGCTGGAGGATGAAACCAGTAGTGCAGTCAAAAAACTGCCGACACCGCGTGAAGTCAATAATATTCTTGATGATTATGTTATTGGTCAGGCTCAGGCAAAAAAGATCCTTTCTGTAGCGGTATATAACCACTACAAACGTCTTGAAGTAAAAAATAAAAAAGACGAAGTCGAATTATCCAAAAGTAATATTTTGATGATAGGGCCAACGGGCTCAGGTAAAACGCTGCTTGCTGAAACGCTGGCAAGGTTACTTGATGTGCCGTTTACCATTGCAGATGCAACCACCCTGACGGAAGCCGGTTATGTCGGTGAGGATGTTGAAAATATCATCCAGAAATTACTGCAGAAGTGTGACTATGATGTTGATAAGGCGCAAACGGGTATTGTTTACATCGATGAAATAGACAAGATTTCGCGTAAATCTGATAACCCTTCGATAACCCGTGATGTATCGGGTGAGGGCGTGCAGCAGGCTTTATTGAAACTGATCGAAGGCACGGTCGCTTCTGTTCCGCCACAAGGTGGACGTAAACATCCGCAGCAGGAGTTTTTACAGGTTGATACCTCGAACATTCTATTTATTTGTGGCGGTGCATTTGCCGGCCTGGATAAGGTTATTCTTAATCGTTCTGACAAAGCCGGTATAGGTTTTTCTGCTGAGATAAAAACAAAAGATGAAAAAAGTAAAGCGCATGAAATCATAAAAACGCTGGAAGCTGACGATTTAATCAGCTATGGCTTGATTCCTGAGTTTGTCGGACGTTTACCGGTAGTGGCTACACTTGAAGAGCTTGATGAAGACGCACTGGTGACCATATTAACAGAACCGAAGAACGCGCTGACTAAGCAGTATGGAAAAATGATTGAAATGGAAGGCAGCGAGCTGGAAATTCGTGAAGAAGCGTTACACGCTATCGCGAAGAAAGCGATGGAGCGTAAAACAGGCGCGCGCGGCCTGCGCACCATACTTGAAAATATTTTATTAGATACCATGTATGAATTACCTTCCTTAGAAGGTGTATCTAAAGTAGTCATAGACGAAGCAGTGGTTGAGGGCAGTAACCAGCCGTACCTGGTCTATGACGGCGGCGAGCCACAAAGAATCACCCAGGAAAATAAATAATTTGAAAATAACTGGTCTGGAAAACAGTAAGTTGTAGCAAGAAACAGAGGTTTGTATTAAAAGTAGCGTTTTATTTACTAAATTAACTTAAAAGTCACTTGAAAAGCTTACCGTTTGACTACACTTACTAATAATTGATTCAAATTAGAGGTAGCCATGGCTAGCACAAAAGATTTAGAAACGAACGAACCGCAATCTGCAGAAGTTCCCGTTTTACCCTTACGCGATGTTGTGGTTTACCCGCACATGGTTATTCCTCTCTTTGTTGGCCGTGACAAATCCATTCAAGCACTTGATGCAGCAATGCAGGACAACAAGCAGATTTTGCTGGTTGCACAAAAAAGCGCCGACATCGATGACCCGAATATCGAAGATGTACATGAAATTGGTACCCTTGCGACTATTCTGCAATTATTAAAATTACCTGACGGTACCATTAAGGTGCTGGTTGAGGGTGCACAGCGAGCACACATTGAAGGCATGAAAGAAAGTGGCGACTTTTTTGTTGCTGGCTATCGTTTATTGTCTGATGACGTTGCAAAAGACGATCAGGAGCTTGAAATACTGTCTCGTTCTGTTCTTAGTGTGTTTGATCAATACGTAAAACTCAATAAAAAAGTACCCCCGGAAATTCTGACTTCATTAGCCGGTATTGATGAGCCGTCACGACTTTCTGATACTATCGCGGCGCACATGTCGTTGAAACTGGACGAAAAACAGAAAATTCTCGAAATCCCTAATGTGCAGAGTCGCTTAGAGTACATTATGAAGTTAATCGATGGTGAGATTGATATGCTTCAAATTGAGAAGCGTATACGTGGCCGTGTTAAACAGCAAATGGAAAAAAGCCAGCGTGAGTATTATTTGAATGAGCAAATGAAAGCGATTCAAAAAGAGCTCGGCGACATGGAAGATACGCCAAATGAAGTTGAAGAGCTGGAGCAACGAATAGAAAAATCGGGCATGAGTAAGGAAGCCAGGAAAAAAGCTGACGGGGAATTAAGTAAGCTGAAAATGATGTCACCTATGTCAGCCGAGGCCACTGTGGTGCGCAACTATATCGACTGGCTGGTTGACTGTCCGTGGAAGAAAAGATCAAAAATCAGCAAAGATCTTGCAGCTGCTGAACAAGTGCTTAATGAAGACCATTATGGTCTGGATAAAGTTAAAGAACGCATACTGGAATACCTTGCTGTACAGCAGCGTGTAAAAAAATTAAAAGGGCCTATTTTATGTTTAGTTGGTCCTCCGGGTGTCGGTAAAACATCTTTAGGCCGTTCAATCGCCAGGGCCACTAACCGTAAATACACGCGTATGGCCCTTGGCGGCGTTCGTGATGAGTCAGAAATTCGTGGTCATCGTCGTACCTATATTGGTTCTTTACCTGGGAAAATCATTCAGAATCTGAGCAAAGTAGGCACACGTAATCCATTGTTTCTGCTTGATGAAATTGACAAAATGGCCGCTGATTTTCGTGGTGACCCGGCATCTGCATTATTAGAGGTGCTGGACCCGGAGCAAAATCATACTTTTGCAGACCATTATCTGGAAGTGGATTTTGACCTGTCAGATGTTATGTTCGTTGCCACGGCGAACAGTATGAATATTCCCGGTCCTTTGTTAGACCGTATGGAAGTTATTCGTCTGCCTGGCTACACAGAAGATGAGAAAGTAGAAATTGCAAAAGCTTATCTGATGCCTAAGCAAATGAAAAACAATGGTTTAAAAGAAGATGAATTGCAGGTTAGTGATTCTGCGCTACGTGACATCGTGCGATATTATACACGTGAAGCGGGTGTGCGAAGCATTGAACGTGAAATAGCAAAAATATGCCGTAAAGTGGTGAAAGAAGTTTTGCTAACAACTCAAAAAGATCAGGTTGAGAAAACAGCGAAGGTGACACCAAAAACACTGGAGAAATATCTGGGTGTTAAACGTTTCCGTTACGGTGTTGCTGAAGACAATGATCAAATTGGACAGGTAAATGGTCTTGCGTGGACTGAAGTTGGTGGCGAACTGCTGACCATTGAGTCAGCCGTAATGCCCGGTAAAGGAAAACTCTCTTACACCGGCCAGCTCGGTGATGTAATGCAGGAGTCTATTCAGGCGGCGATGACAGTTATTCGCAGCCGTGCAGCAGCATTAGGTTTAGAGCCTGATTTTCAGGAAAACATTGATATTCATGTGCACGTACCTGAGGGTGCAACACCTAAAGATGGTCCAAGTGCCGGCGTCGGTATGTGTACTGCATTAGCCTCATCGATAACTAAAAAACCCGTCAATGCGAATATTGCCATGACCGGTGAAATTACATTACGTGGCGAAGTATTACCGATAGGTGGCTTAAAAGAGAAATTGCTTGCTGCGCATCGTGCTGGAATTAAGACGGTATTAATTCCACATGAAAATGAAAAAGATCTGGTGGAAATACCTAAAAATATTTTAAGTAAGCTTGAAGTGAAACCGGTGCGCTGGATTGATGAGGTGCTGGAACTGGCGCTTACTGAAATGCCGAAGCCATTGAAAGGTTCTGGCGCTCAGGAAGAGAATAAAAATGAGGGAAAGTCAGCTGGAAAATCCGCCCGCGCATCAAAAAATAAAAAGTCTGAAACTACCATGCGTCATTAATACAAGATGCGTTGTTTACAAAAGTAGTACGTATTAACTTAATAATAAGCGAATGCATTTAATGAGTGCATTTGCTTTTTTATATGCAAAAAAGCTTGATATAGCAATGTTTTTGCCAGTTTTACATTGACACACTCGATAACTCACTGTATAAATCTCCGCTGAGAAAAACTTTGGTAGTCAGCTTTACGTGGTTCATGTAACCTAGCTTGGGACCAAAATTAAAATAATAATTTCTACTTAAGTTGTCTTTAAACACAATAAAAATTACGGGAAAAATTAATGAATAAAACAGAACTAACTGATGCTGTTGCTGAGTCAACAGGTTTAACTAAAGCAGATGCTTCACGTGCGGTTGACTCTGTACTTGGCACTATTTCAGGTACACTTGCGAAAGGAGATCAAGTCGGTATTGTCGGCTTTGGTACATTCCTGGTTCGTCAAAGAGCAGCAAGAACTGGCCGTAATCCACAAACAGGCGCAGAGATACAAATTGCTGCTGCTACAGTGCCAGCATTTAAGCCTGGTAAAGCATTAAAGGATGCAGTAAACTAGCGCGCCTTCCAAACAGGGTGCTTAGCTCAGCTGGTAGAGCGTCGCCCTTACAAGGCGAATGTCGGGGGTTCGACTCCCTCAGCACCCACCAAGTACGGACCGGTAGTTCAGCTGGTTAGAATGCCGGCCTGTCACGCCGGAGGTCGCGGGTTCGAGTCCCGTCCGGTCCGCCATATTTAACCGATGCCGTATTAGAATTAACAACAGTTGATTTTGTGCGGCATTTGTTTTTTACGCACACCTTTATTTTCACGATAGCTGATAGTTTTCAGGGCGCATCTCGTCATTAGAGTGTGGCTTTTTCATCCAGACAAAACAAGATAAACATATTTTTTTTAAACAGTGCCTTAGATTTATTAAGTCCTTTGGCGACGTTTTAGGTATAATCCTGCACAGGATTTTTTCCGCATTATTCCCACTAATAAATTTCAACTGCCAGGTTTTATGATAACCGGTTAAGTTTCAGGAAAACAGAATATTATGTTACAGGCTATTAATGATCGAATTAAAGGTTGGTTAGGCATTGTTATTGTCATTTTGATTGGTTTGCCTTTTGCTTTATGGGGCATTCAGTCTTACCTGGACGATGCCGGGCCGCGTTATGCGGCAAAGGTTAATAACTTTGAGATATCTGCAAATGAATTTGAACGTTCTGTTTCTATACAGCGCCAACAAATGCTGCGTCAATATGGTGGTCAGCTTCCGATTGAAGAAAGTGCTTTACGCGAACAAACGCTAGCGCAATTAATCAATCAGCGCATGCTTGAAGGTGCCACATTTGAAAATGGCTACCGAATTTCAGATGCTGTTTTGAGTGCAAGAATAAAACAGCAATTTACGGTTGATGGTGTTTTTGATCGTTTACGTTTTGAATCCAGTGTCGCTCAGCTAGGCATGAGTATTCCTATGTATGAGCATGCTTTAAGAAACGAATTAAGGTTACAACAAATGCAATCAGCAATTGGTAACTCAAGTTTTGTTACAAAAAATGAAGTGAAAAAGTTGGCGGCCCTGGATGAACAAACGCGCGATATTAGTGTGCTGACATTTAATGTCGGGCATTTCTCTACAGCGACAAAACCAACAGAAGAAGAAATCAAGCAATACTATGAAGCAAATATGCAGCGTTTCATGAAACCTGAAAAAATTAAAATTGATTATGCTGAAATCACTTCACAGTCTTTAGCCGAGAGTGTTGAAGTTGACGAGGCTCAAGTTAAAGCAATGTATGATGATTATGTTAGCAGTATAAGCGGCCGTGAAGAGCGTAAAGCCAGGCATATTCTGATTTCCATTGATAAAGATGGTGCAGGTGATACTGCAGCTAAAGAAAAAATTGAATCTCTGAAACAGCAGCTTGCGCAGGGCGCCGATTTCGCTGAATTGGCGAAAAAACACTCTCAGGACACAGGCTCTGCAATTGAAGGTGGCGACCTCGGCTGGGTCGCTTTAGGTGAAATGGTCAAGCCGTTTGAACAGGCATTGTTTGCTCTGCAATTGTCGGACGAAGCCGGCGTAATCAGTGATGTCGTTGAAACACAGTTTGGTTATCATTTAATAAAACTTGATGATATTCGCAGTGAAACGGTTGAGCCCTTTGCTATTAAACGATATGCCTTTGAAGAAGAGCTAAAGGCCGATGCAGTGGCCTCACTATTTTATGATCTGAGTGAACAGCTTGCATCAATTGCATATGAAAATCCTGACAACCTTGATGTGGCTGCTGAGGCGCTGGCGCTTAAAGTATCAAGCACAGATTATTTTACTCGTAACAAGGGAGAAGGTATTGCAGAGGATGAAAAAATAAGAAATGCTGCTTTTTCATCACTGGTATTAGAGCAGGGTAATAACAGTGACACGATCGAGATTAGCCCGACACACGTTGTTGTTTTGCGATTGAATGATCATAAGCCTGCGACAGCTATTCCCCTGGAGCTTGTAAGTTCAGAAATAGAAAATATATTAAGTGTGCAGAACGGTCACAAGCAAACACAGGCAGTCGCTTTAGAAGCTAAAGCTAAAATTGAAGCAGGTGAAAGTATAGAAAATATCAAGGCTGCTGGTATTACGGTTGAAGATATTTTGTCTGTTGGGCGTAAGGATAGTGAAAAAGTTAGTGAGCCTTCAATCTTGCGTAATGCGTTTGAGATAACGCCAAATCAGGACGGAAAGAAATCGTCTGTAGTCGTTGACTTGAATTCTGGCGATGTTGCACTGGTGGTGTTAAATAAAGTGAATGCGCCAGAGAGTATTGCACAGGACAAGCTGGAGCTGGTTAAAAACGAAGCTCTACGGGAAAGCGCAATTCGTGATTTTTCAAGTATTTTACTCGCGATAAAGGAAAGTGCTGATATTGATAAAAACATGAGCATACTGCAAAAATAGTTTATTTATAGTGGTGACCTTTAAAAGATACAGTGCCGGTATATCGATTAAAACGTATGTAGTTGTAAGTTGTAGCTGCTCAACTCTAATCTGACAGTTTTAAATACGTGTTTTATGTAACCTTTGGCTAACATAAAGAGATAAAGAAAACGTTGCCGCGAATAACGCAAAAGACGCGAAATAATTAACGATAATTTAATCACCTGTAGGCCTGCATAAGGCACGTTGCAGGCAATACCTGGCAAAACGCCGTGAACAACAAAGTCTTATCATGGCCTATTCATCGTTGTGTTTTTCGCGTCTTTTGCGTCATTCGCGGCTAAATGCTTTATATTTAATGAGTTAAATACAGATTAAAGCCAGTGTTTAAAAAAAGAGGAGGTCTTGTGACAACGAATAAAATAGCCCTGCACTGGCAGATTCTTATTGCACTTTTTTTGCTGTAGTTACCGGCCTGTTTCTCGACCAGTCCTTTTCTGTCTTTGGTATTTCTTTCCTTTCTGTGCTGGTGTTCTTTGGCACCTTATTTCTAAATGCCTTGAAAATGTTAATTGTGCCACTTGTTATGGCATCAATTATTACTGGCATGATGAGCCTGAAAGCGGACACCCTGGGTCGTCTTGGTGACAAAAACGGTATTGTATTATGCGACCACCAGTTTAGTGGCAATATTGATTGGCCTGTTCTTTGTCAATCTACTGCAGCCTGGCATTATTGATGGTGAGCCGGCACGTGACATTATCGGTCTGTCTGCACAAACGGATGATGTTGTCAGTCAAGTGGGTGATAAAGGGGCGGCCGACATCGCTGAAGTACTGCTGCGCATGGTTCCGCCTAATATTGTAACGGCGGCGGCTAACGGGCAAATGCTGGGACTGATTTTCTTTAGTTTGATTTTTGGTTTCTTTGTGTCGAAATTGAAAGGTTCGTCAGCACAGGTGCAAAAAGATTTCTGGCAGGGACTGCTGGAGATCATGATGATGATGACAAACCTGGTAATGAAGTTTGCGCCTATTGGTGTTTATGCGCTGGTTACAAAAGTAATAATGATTTCCGGTATTGAAGCGTTTGAGCCATTGGCGTTGTTTTTTATTACGGTATTGCTCGCTTTAGCTGTGCATATGTTGCTTTTTTTACCTGCAGTATTACGTTACCTTGCCCGTGTTTCACCCGCGAAACACGCTAAAGCGATGCTTCCTGCCTTGTTAACCGCTTTTTCTACCAGCTCTTCCTCCGCCACATTACCCATCACGATGGACTGTGTTGAAGTCCGTGCTGGCGTATCGAATCAGGTTTCAGGTTTCACCCTACCGCTGGGTGCAACGATTAACATGGATGGTACGGCATTATATGAATGTGTGGCAGCAATGTTTATTGCCCAGGCCTATGGAATTTCTCTGGATATAACGACGCAATTTACGATTGTGCTGGTAGCACTGCTAACCTCTGATTGGCGTGGCTGGCATACCTTCGGCAAGTCTGGTCGCTATTACCATTATATTGGCAGCAATTGGATTGCCGCTAGAGGGAATTGGTTTGATTCTTGTCGTCGATCGTGTGCTGGATATGTGCCGCACGGCGGTCAATGTATTTAGTGATACCTGTGCGGCGGTGACTATTGCGCGCCTGGAGGGCGAAGAGACGAAAGTTGTATAAAGAAACACAGAGTAGGGCGGTAAGCCTTAATACGGGCTTACCGCCCTAATCTGTGCCGAGTCATGTTTTTGTTTAAGTAATATCGCCCATCAGGCCGGCAGTGTGGTAGCCGGCATCGACATAAACCACTTCACCGGTAATACCGCTTGCCAGGTTTGAGCACAGGAACGCAGACGTGTTGCCTACTTCCTCGATAGTGATATTACGGTGTAACGGCGCAGCTCTGCTCAACATGTTCGATGATTTTGTTAAAGCCAGTAATGCCTTTTGCTGCCAGCGTTTTGATAGGGCCGGCAGAAACAGCATTAACGCGGATGCCTTCAGGGCCCAATGAATGCGCCAGGTAACGTACATTGGCTTCAAGGCTGGCTTTTGCTAATCCCATGACGTTGTAGCCGGGGAATGCGCGTACCGCGCCAAGATAACTCATGGTGATAATTGCTGCATCGCCTCGATTTTGCATCATATGGCGGCCGGCTTTAGCGATAGCAGCAAGACTGTACGAGCTGATATCATGTGCGGTATTAAAGCCTTCACGCGTGACATTGTCCAGATAATCCCCTTCAAGCATTTCTTTAGGCGCAAAGGCAACGGAGTGTACAATAATATCCAGACTGTCCCAGTAGTCATCAAGATGTTCGAAAACAGCTTCGATTTCCTCATCATTTTCAACGTCACAAGGGACAACGATATCTGAATCACATTCACCGGCTAATTTTTCGACACGTTCTCTGAGGCGTTCACCCATGTAGGCAAAGGCCAGTTCGGCACCTTCACGGCGCATTGCTTTTGCAATGCCCCAGGCAATTGAGCGATTGCTCGCCACTCCAAAAATTAATACGCGTTTGCCTGTTAAAAAGCCCATGACTCGCTCCCCAAATTATCCAAAATTTATAAGTTATTATCGTTGGCCTGTTACAGGCCCGTACTGTAAACTCAGTTGCCACATGTTAGGCGGATTGTACTCAATAAATCAACTATAAAAACAACTAAAAAACAACGATAAATTTATGTATTCAAGATTGTTGCCCGATTTGTTGATTAAAGTGTTCAAGATAAAGATTTATTCTTTTTACTTTCTTCTGCTTTTGTTCATACCGGACACTCTATACGCTGTTTCTGCTATGGGTATGGGTTATCAGCCTAAGTATGCAGCCGACTTCAAGCATTTTGACTACGTTAATCCAGCCGCACCCAAAAAGGGTGAGCTAACCATGATGGCTTTGGGCACTTTCGATAGCCTGAATCCGTATTTGCTCAAAGGCATTTCCGGCAGTGGACTGGGCGTGCTGGTATTTGAAAGTTTGCTGGAAAAAAGCCTGGACGAGCCCTTTAGTATGTATGGGCTTATAGCGGATGATTTTTCTTTAGCTGAAGATGAGCTCTCGGTTACCTTCCATATTAATCCGTTGGCCAGATTTTCTAATGGTGATGAAATTACGGCTGAGCATGTTAAATATTCATTCGATACCCTGATAAGTAAAGCTGCTCATCCGCAATTTCGGGTTTATTACGCGGATGTTAAATCTGCCACGGTGATTGATTCTTCAACCATTCGTTTTGATTTCAAAAATAAAAATCGCGAATTACATATGATTATCGGTGAGATCCCGATTTTCTCTAAAAAATGGGCCGATGATCTGGCATTTGAACAACTCAGTGATACCAAACCCATTGCCAGCGGCCCTTATATCGTCGAAAAATACGAACGTGGAAAATTGATTCAATATATTAAAAACCCAAACTACTGGGCAAAGGATTTAGCTGTTCGTAAGGGCATGTACAATTTTGAAAAAATTACTTATAAATATTACAAGGATTCAACCATCGCTCTGGAGGCATTTAAAGCCGGCGAATTTGATTTCTTTTTTGAAAATTATTCAAAACGCTGGGCGCGTTCACATAATGGGCCGCATTACGATTCTGGGAAGATTGTCAAAACAGAATTAACGCATAAAAATAATGCGGGTATGCAGGGTTTTGCTTTTAATACACGTAAAGATAAGTTCAAGGACGTGCGCGTCAGGCGCGCATTAAGTCTGGCTTATGATTTTGAATGGGCTAATGCCAGGCTTTTTTATAACCAGTATGTCCGTGCCGGCAGTTATTTCAGCAATAGCGAGCTGGCCGCAGAAGGTTTGCCAGAAGGCGAGGAGCTGGCCTTGCTGGAAAAATATCGTGATCAGTTACCGGCAGAGGTTTTCACAAAACAATGGCAGCCAGCAACCACAATCGCACCGAGTAGCTTGCGCAAGAATCTGGTGGAGGCGCGAGATCTGCTTGCGCAAGCAGGCTGGACCATTCAGGACGGTGTGCTGAAAAATCAACAGGGAGAAGTCTTTATTCTGGATGTTCTGCTGGTGCAGGGCGGCTTTGATCGTATTATTGCGCCGTATGCGCATAATTTAAAAAAACTGGGCATTGAAACTAATTATAGAAAAGTTGATTCATCATTATATAAACGTCGCCTGGATACCTTTGAATTTGATATGGTGGTTAACAGTTTTTCCTCTTCAGTGTCGCCGGGTAATGAATTGATGAGTATGTTTCATTCCACTTCGGCTGAAATAAAAGGCTCCAATAATTTGCCTGGTATTGCCAGCCCTGTTGTCGATGATCTGGTACAGACTATTATTCAGGCTGAAAGTCGACAGCAGGTAGTAACGGCTTCACGCGCCTTAGACCGTGTACTTTTATATGGTGAATACCTGGTGCCAAACTGGTATATCAATGTCCACCGTATTGCCTATTGGGACAAGTTTGGTCTGCCGCAGACACAGCCGCTGTATTACGACCCGATCACATGGTTGCTGAAAGCGTGGTGGATGGAAGATAGTTAAAAGTGAAAAGTGAAATAGTTCAGATGAAAGTGAAAAGTGCATAAAGTGAAAAGTGAAAAGTGAAAAGTAGGCCGGGGTGAAGTATTGTTGCCGGCGTTTATCAGGTTACCTGTTATTTTTTTATGCAGGCCGTACGGCAATGTTAAGAATAGAAATAATTAATTTATGTTTTCTTATATATTAAAAAGATTGTTATTGATGATTCCAACATTATTTGGTGTCATGTTAATTACTTTTGCGGTAACACAATTTGTTCCGGGCGGGCCGGTCGAGCAGCTTGTCAGTCAGTTGGAAGGAAAACATGGCGTCGGTGAGGCGAGCAGTGGTACCAGTGGTTTATATCGCGGTGCTACCGGGCTTGATGAAGAATACATAGAAGAAATTCGCGAATTATACGGCTTCGATAAACCGGTGCATGAACGATTTATCATCATGATGAAAAACTATTTGAGTTTTGATTTTGGTGACAGTTACTTTCATAATGAATCGGTCATTGATCTTGTTATATCAAAGCTTCCGGTATCTATTAGTCTCGGCGTGTGGAGTTTTCTTATCGTGTATTCAACATGTATTCCACTCGGTATTGTGAAAGCGGTAAGAGACGGCAGTACTTTTGATGTTGTCAGCAGCACCTTTATTTTAATCGGTTATTCCATTCCCGGTTTTGTCCTTGGCATTACCTTGCTGGTGTTTTTTGGCGGCGGCAGTTTTTTTGATATCTTTCCTTTGCGCGGACTGGTATCTGACAACTGGGACAGTCTTCCCTGGTATAAACAGGTGACTGACTATTTGTGGCATATGGTGCTGCCCATTATCGCCTCTGTCATTGGCAGTTTTGCGGTAATGACGATGCTGACTAAAAACAGTTTTATCGAAGAGATTCGCAAGCAATATGTATTGACAGCAAGGGCAAAGGGCCTGTCTGAAAATGCCGTGTTATATCGACATGTATTTAGAAATGCAGTTATTCCGCTGGTGACTGGATTCCCTGCGGCGTTTATTGGCGCGTTTTTTACCGGCAGTTTATTGATAGAAACCATTTTTTCACTGGATGGACTGGGTCTATTGTCGTATGAATCAGTACTGAAGCGTGATTATCCCGTTGTTTTGGGAACATTGTTTCTCTTTACTATTCTCGGTTTGATCGCAAAATTATTGGCCGATTTAAGTTATGTATTTATCGACCCACGTATTCATTTTGAATCAGTTGATCAGTAGCAGGCCTGGTTTGTTATGAGTGCATCTGCAAATAATAGTAATAATCAGAATTCGTTTTCAGGTTTGTCGCCCTGGCAGCGCTCATGGTTACGTTTTAAATCCAATCGTCGTGGCTATGTCAGTTTATGGATCTTCAGCCTTTTATTTGTATTTTGTTTTTTTGCCGAAGTCATATCGAACGATAAACCGCTTGTCATAAATTATGAAGGCGAGTATTTTTTCCCGGTATTAAAAGTGTATCCCGAGACAGCATTTGGCGGCGACTTTGAAACGGAAGCAGATTATACCGATGACTTTGTTCGCAATCAGTTAACCCGTGGCGACAACTGGATGCTGAACCCGATAATTCCTTATAGTTACAACACGATTAATTTTGTTAGTGATTTGCCCAATCCGGCACCACCTTCCAGCCAAAATTTATTAGGCACAGATGATAGAGGCCGAGACGTATTGTCGCGCGTCATATACGGTTTCCGCATATCGGTCTGGTTTGCATTGACACTGATGGTAATAGGCGTTGCCATCGGTATTATTGCCGGTGCAATACAGGGTTATTTTTCGGGTAAAACCGATTTGATTATGCAGCGTGTGATTGAAGTCTGGTCGTCAATGCCTGAGTTATATTTGCTGATTATTTTTGCTTCTATTTTTCAGCCAAGCATCTGGTTGTTGATTATATTGTTATCCTTGTTTGGCTGGATGGGTTTGTCTGATTACGTGCGCGCCGAATTTCTCCGCGGCAGAAACCTGGATTACGTGCGTTCTGCCAGGGCGATGGGGCTGACAAACTTTTCCATTATGAGTAAGCATTTATTGCCTAACAGCTTAACCCCGGTGATTACATTTTTACCTTTTAGAATCAGTGGTTCTATTCTTGCTTTAACCAGTCTGGACTTTTTAGGTTTAGGTGTGCCGCCAACGACGCCAAGCCTGGGTGAATTGCTGGCACAGGGGAAAGAAAATATTGAAGCATGGTGGTTGTCACTAAGCGCGTTTGTGGTCCTGGTTGGCACCCTGATGCTGTTGATATTTATTGGCGAAGCCTTACGTGAAGCATTTGACACACGAAAAACTTAATAGAGACATATGAACAGGTCATATAAGAGTGAATAAAGAGCAATCATTGTTAAGTGTGAAAGACTTAAGTGTGTCGTTTAATACACAAAACGGTTTGGTAAACATTATTGACAATATTAGTTTTGATATTTTCCCGGGTGAAACGCTGGCCATTGTTGGTGAGTCGGGTTCGGGAAAATCGGTTACCGCATTGTCAATTTTACGCTTACATGATGAAGTTAACACTGACTACGCCAATGGAGTAATCGATTTTAAGGGATCAAATTTATTGAAGTTGGATAAAGAAGAAATTCTAAAAGTTCGCGGCAAAAGAATTTCAATGATTTTTCAGGAACCGATGACATCGTTGAACCCTGTATTCACCATTGGTCAGCAAATTGAAGAAGTGCTGAGCTTGCACCTGAATTTAAACAAAACGGACAAAAAAAACCGTATTATTGAATTATTGAACCAGGTTGGTATTAGGCAGCCTGAGCAAAAGCTAAACGTTTTTCCTCACGCACTTTCAGGCGGCCAACGGCAACGCGTAATGATAGCAATGGCGCTGGCCTGCAACCCATATTTACTCATTGCTGATGAGCCGACAACGGCGCTGGATGTCACAATACAACAACAAATCCTCGATCTTCTAAGTGATATTCAAAAAGACACAGGCATGTCAGTGCTGTTGATTTCCCATGATTTAAACCTGGTACGACGCTTTTCAAATCGTGTTTGCGTTATGCAGGACGGTGAAATTGTAGAGAGTAATGATACCGACGTTTTGTTCAAGCAGCCGCAGCACGACTACACAAAATTTTTGCTCGACAGCGAGCCGGATAAAAAAATAGCGACAGTTAAAGCTGGTGATCAGGTTGTTATACAAACAGAAAATCTGCGTTGTTATTTTCCGGTGTTTAAAGGTTTTTTTAAACGAAAAATTGACGAGATTAAAGCGGTTGATGACATATCGTTAAGCTTGTTTTCCGGTGAAACACTGGGGATTGTTGGTGAGTCGGGGTCAGGTAAAACAACGCTAGGCCTGGCAATGTTTCGTTTACTGGCATCGCAGGGTGAGGTTTATTTTAAAAATCAAAATGTATCCCAGTTTAGTGAAAGACAAATGCGGCCGCTGCGCCGTCATTTTCAAATCGTTTTTCAGGATCCCTTTTCGTCTCTGTCGCCACGCATGACAGTGCGACAAATTATCGAGGAGGGTTTAAAGCTGCATTTTCCTCAGCTGAGCGCTGCTCAGCGTCTGCAGAAAATAATGGATGTTTTGCAGGAGGTTGGCCTGGAAGAGGATGTTTTATGGCGTTACCCGCATGAGTTTTCCGGCGGGCAACGTCAACGTATCGCTATTGCTCGTACCGTGGTGCTCGAACCTGATGTGATATTGCTGGATGAGCCCACCAGTGCGCTGGATGTGTCAGTGCAAAAACAGGTATTAGGGCTGCTGGCGAAGTTGCAGGAAAAACGAAAATTGAGCTATTTGTTTATCAGCCATGATTTACGCGTGGTCAGGGCAATGTCACATCGTGTCATTATAATGCGGCAAGGGCAGGTGGTTGAGCAGGGTGAAGTTGATGAAGTATTTAATAATCCGCAGCATGATTATACGCGTGAATTAGCCGCAGCATCCCTGTACCACCGACGTTTAGAGGTTTGACGGCCGATGGCGCCAATTTGCCGGCTTATCAAGTCGCAATCCCTGGTCACAGCTAAATGTCGTGATTTGGGCCATTCTGGCCGCCTGTTTATAATAGTTGACTGTTTTACTGGGTATTAGTAAAATTAACCTACTATTTTAGTCAGGAATTCTGAGGTTCCCAATGCGTTTATCAACCAAAGGCCGTTACAGTGTAACCGCTATGCTGGATCTTGCCATTCACGATAAGGCCGGCCCGGTGACATTAGCCGATATTTCGCAGTGTCAGGGCATATCCTTATCGTATCTAGAGCAATTATTTGCCCGCCTGCGCAAAAGCGGCCTGGTAAAGGGTGTACGAGGCCCCGGTGGTGGCTACCGTCTGGCACGCCCTGCCTCGGAAATCAGTATTGCACAAATCGTTTCTGCCGTTGATGAAACAGTGGATGTGACCCAGTGTAAAGGACAGGGTAACTGCAAGGACGGTGCTAAATGCCTGACCCACGAGTTGTGGGCGAATTTAAGCGACAGGTTATACGACTTTTTATCGGGTATTACACTGGCACAGTTTGTTGAACGCCCCGGTATACCCGAATTGTCGTTACAGCGTGATAAAATGATTGGCCGATTTATATTGGCAAAAAAACAGGCTGCCGCCATTAATCAGGGCGTGTTTAATACCGAAGGTCTGGCCAGTAGTAATGAGGCGGTTCATGATCTGCGTAGCAAAGAATTAACGAGGTAAGAGAGATGGCATACGGTGAAAAAGTTCTGGATCACTATGAGAATCCAAGAAATGTAGGCAGTTTTACAAATGACGATAATGTAGGCACCGGTATGGTCGGTGCGCCAGCCTGCGGCGATGTTATGAAACTGCAAATTAAAGTGGATAAGAATGGCGTTATTGAAGACGCGGTATTTAAAACCTATGGTTGCGGCAGTGCAATCGCTTCAAGTTCTCTGTTAACCGAGTGGGTAAAAGGTAAAACGCTGGACGAAGCAAAGGCAATAAAGAACACTGATATTGCACATGAACTGGCATTACCTCCGGTAAAAATCCACTGTTCCGTACTGGCCGAAGATGCGATCAATGCAGCGATTGAAGATTACAAAAAGAAAAATGACTGATTTGTTACTTATCTTCTATCGATAAAAAAGCCCGATTGTTCGGGCTTTTTTAATTGTGCAACAGCATTGTTTACCACAGAGGCACAGAGTGCACAGAGAAAGACTATTTATAATTAGTTGCGCCGCAGGCGCGTAACATAAAAAACCTCTGTGCGCTCTGTGCCTCTGTGGTAAATAATATTTTTGCTTTTCACGCCAGCCGATGAAGAGGCAATAACGCCACTACTCGGGTATAATGCGTATCTTTGTCATTTATTGAGGAATCACTGTGCTTGAGTTATATCGTCAACATGTTGCAGAACGTGAAGCAGAAGGTTTGCCGCCTTTAGCACTTGATGTTAATCAGGTCGCTGAACTGGTTGAATTAATTAAAAATTGTCCCGCTGGTGAAGAAGAATTTTTAATGGATTTACTGGTGAATCGTGTGCCACCCGGCGTCGATCAGGCCGCTTATGTGAAAGCAGCGTTTTTAGCTGACGTTGCAAAAGGAAAGTTCCCATGTGATTTAATTGATGCCGTTCGTGCAACAGAAATACTGGGCACGATGTTAGGCGGTTATAACATTCAACCGTTGATAGACTTGCTTGACATTGAAACAACCGCCGATGCGGCGGCTACAGCGTTATCTCACACCTTGCTTATTTATGATGCATTTCATGATATCGCTGAAAAATCGAAATCGAATAAAGCGGCTGCTCGTGTGCTTCGCTCCTGGGCAGATGCCGGATGGTTTACCTGCAAGCCGGCGTTAGCAGAAGAAATTACGGTTACGGTTTATAAAGTACCGGGTGAAACTAATACCGATGATCTATCACCTGCGACAGAAGCGTGGAGCCGTCCGGATATTCCATTGCATGCCAAATCCATGCTGGTGAGTAAAATGCCGAGTGAGCCAATGGGGCCGATTGAAACGATTACCAGCCTGAAAGAAAAGGGCCACCCCATTGCTTATGTCGGTGATGTGGTCGGTACCGGCTCTTCACGTAAATCGGCCATTAACTCTGTGTTATGGCACATGGGAAATGAAATCCCTCATGTGCCCAATAAACATGAAGGCGGTGTTATTTTAGGAAATAAAATCGCACCGATATTTTTTAATACCGCTGAAGATTCTGGCGCTTTACCGATAGAGTGTGATGTCTCATCGATGCAGACCGGTGATGTTATTCGCATTCGTCCTTTCGACGGTTTAATTGTCAATGAAGCGGGCGAGGAGATTTGTCAATTCACTTTAAGTCCGGCAACCATGGCCGATGAAGTTCGTGCCAATGGCCGAATTCCACTCATCATTGGCAGAGGTTTAACCGACCGTGCTCGAAGCTTTTTGAATGAAGGGCCGTCGCAGGTATTCCTCAGGCCGCAAGTGGGCCATGACACCGGAAAAGGCTTTACCCTGGCGCAAAAAATTGTTGGTCGTGCCTGTGGTGTTGAGGGTATTCGCCCCGGTACTTACTGTGAGCCAAAAATGACGACGGTTGGTTCGCAGGATACCACTGGCGCAATGACGCGTGATGAATTAAAAGAGCTGGCCTGTTTAGGTTTTTCTGCTGATTTGGTGATGCAAAGTTTTTGCCATACGGCAGCCTACCCGAAACCGGTGGATATTAAATTACAGCATGATTTACCCGATTTTATGCAAACCCGTGCCGGCGTCTCACTACGACCTGGCGATGGCATTATTCACTCGTGGTTAAACCGAATGATTTTGCCGGATACCGTGGGCACCGGCGGCGATTCACATACACGCTTTCCAATCGGCATTAGTTTCCCTGCAGGTTCTGGCCTGGTTGCATTTGGCGCTGCACTGGGTGTGATGCCGCTCGATATGCCTGAGTCTGTGCTGGTTCGTTTTAAAGGAGAGATGCAGCCTGGCATTACCTTGCGTGACCTGGTTAATGCCATTCCTTATGTTGCTATTCAAAAAGGTTTGTTAACCGTTGAGAAAAAAGGCAAGAAAAATGTTTTTAATGGCCGTGTTCTGGAAATTGAAGGCCTGCCTGACTTAAAAGCTGAGCAGGCATTTGAGTTATCTGATGCATCCGCTGAGCGTTCTGCCAATGGCTGTACCGTTTTTCTTGATAAAGAGCCAATTATTGAATACATTAATTCAAATATAACGTTGTTGAAATGGATGATTTCGAATGGTTACGAAGATAAGCGAACATTAGAACGCCGCATTATTGCGATGCAGGCATGGCTGAAGAATCCGGAGTTATTATCGCCAGATGCTGATGCTGAATACGCTGAAATTATCGAGATTGATTTGAATGAAATAAAAGAACCGATACTGGCGTGTCCAAACGATCCGGATGATGTGAAAACATTGTCAGACGTTGCCGGTGTCCATGTCGATGAAGTATTTATCGGTTCATGTATGACTAACATTGGTCATTACCGTGCTACCGGAAAAGTGCTGGAAAAAGTCACCAGTCTGCCAACACGTATGTGGATTGTGCCGCCGACAAAAATGGATGAGCGTCAGTTAAAGGAAGAAGGTTACTACAATATATTTGGCCGCGCGGGTGCACGAACAGAAGTACCGGGTTGTTCGCTTTGTATGGGTAATCAGGCGCGTGTTGCCGATAACGCGACTGTGGTTTCTACCTCAACTCGAAATTTCCCTAACCGATTAGGTAATGGCGCTAATGTCTACCTGGCGTCGGCGGAATTAAGTGCAGTTGCTGCGATATTAGGCCGCATCCCGACAACAGTAGAATATCTTGAAGGTGTGAAAAACATAGAGCCAATGTCTGCCGATATTTATCGCTACCTGAACTTCCATATGCTGCCCGAGTACCAGGATGTCGCCGACGAAGTGAAAGTGAATATCGCATAAAAAGGTACTGCACAGTTAAATTGCTAGAGAATTGAGCGGAAAATCACCGGCATGTTTAAAACATTATTGTTTATTGCAATAGGCGGAGCTTTTGGCGCAATCATGCGGTTTTTATCGCAGGCGACGGTTTATGAGCTTTTTGGCCGCACCTTTCCATTGGGTACATTGTTTGTCAATGTAACCGGTTCATTTTTAATGGGGCTGTTTTCGATTTTCCTGGTTGAAAAATTCAACCTTAGTGCTGACTGGCATCTGGCAATTTTAGTTGGCGTGTTAGGTTCATTTACCACGTTCTCAACTTTTTCTATCGAGACATTAGTTCTTTTCGAGCAGGGAGATTTGTTAAAAGCGATGACGAATATTTTAGTAAGCGTTGTTTTATGTATCACGGCTGTGTGGGCAGGTGCCTATCTTGCCAAACAGCTTGTATAAATAGCGTATAAAAAAGCCAGATAAAAAATCTTGTAAACCGTATAACCAATATTATTTAAAAAGCCTATGTTAGATCCCAAGCTCATCCGTTCCGATTTACATTCAGTCGCTGAACAACTCAAAAAAAGAAATTTCGAACTTGATGTGACAGCGCTGGAAGGTTTAGAGGTTAAACGCAAAGCCTTCCAGGTAGAAACGGAAACGTTTCAGAATGAACGCAACACCAAATCAAAATCTATCGGTAAGGCTAAGGCTAGCGGTGAAAACATCCAGTCTTTACTTGATGAAGTGGCGGGTTTAGGTGAGAAACTTGATGCTGCGAAAGCGGCATTAGCCGAAGTTCAGCAAGCGATGGATGCTATTTTGATGGGCATTCCTAACTTGCTGCATGAATCAGTGCCTGTCGGTAAGGATGAAAATGATAATGTTGAAATTAGACGATGGGGTGAACCGGCTACTTTTGATTTTGAAGTAAAGGATCATGTTGCCTTAGGTGAAAATGGCGGTCTTATCAACAGCTGGCTGGATTTTGAAACGGCCAGTAAGTTGACCGGCTCTCGGTATGTTGTTATGCATGGCCAAATGGCAAAACTGCATCGCGCCCTGATTCAGTTCATGCTGGATGTGCATACTAATGAGCATGGTTACACAGAAGTTTATGTGCCTTACATTGTTAATAGCGATAGCCTTAGAGGTACCGGGCAGCTGCCAAAGTTTGAAGAAGATTTATTTTGTGTTAATAAAGAAGCAGGGCAGTATTTGATTCCTACCGCAGAAGTGCCGGTGACAAATATTGTACGCGATGAAATAATTGAAGCCTCACAGCTGCCGTTGAAACTGACCAGCCATACTCCCTGTTTTCGTTCGGAAGCCGGTTCTTACGGCAAGGATACCCGTGGCATGATTCGCCAGCACCAGTTCGACAAGGTTGAAATGGTGCAAATGGTTAGTGCTGATAAAGCATGGCAAGCATTAGAAGAATTGACCTTGCATGCTGAAAGTATATTGCAAAAACTTGAATTACCGTATCGCACGGTGGTGTTGTGCAGTGGTGATGTAGGCTTTTCTGCCGCAAAAACTTATGATATTGAAGTCTGGTTGCCTGGCCAGCAGGCATATCGGGAAATTTCATCGTGCAGTTGTTTTGGTGATTTTCAGGCAAGAAGAATGCAGGCGCGCTGGCGTAATCCGGAAACAGGCAAACCTGAGCTGCTTAATACCGTGAATGGTTCGGGTTTGGCGGTTGGCCGCACCCTGGTCGCGGTTCTTGAAAATTACCAGCAAGCCGATGGCAGTATTGCCATTCCCGAAGTATTAAGGCCCTACATGGCTGGTTTGAAAATTTTGCAATAATAAAGAAATGTTTAAGCGGGCAAGAGTTGAGAAAAGTTTTTTCTGTCTCTGCGCGACTCCCCAGTGAATGTTGTTAGAATGCCAACATGCAAAATTTACCCGATACGCTGTACAGCGTAAGTTCAGTTGTCCAGCTCGAAACAATCGCGATCAGCCAATATGGCATTCCTGCTTATGAGTTAATGAAACGTGCGGGCGCCGCTGTTTTTGATGTTATTCATAACAACTACTCAGGGCGTAAAAATATTCTACTTTTATGTGGTGCCGGCAATAATGCCGGTGATGGTTATGTTGTTGCCAGGCTGGCAAAAGAGGCGGGTTATCACGT
Organism: uncultured Gammaproteobacteria bacterium; assembly: GCA_963768125.1. GTDB lineage: Bacteria > Pseudomonadota > Gammaproteobacteria > SZUA-229 > SZUA-229. The sequence continues at coordinate 5,265 of CAVYHC010000054.1, read as the reverse complement.
TACCCTGGTCAGTTTAATTGCGCCAGAGACTTTAAAAAATGAAGCGCAGCTTGCTTACCAGGACTGGCTAGCTATTGGCAAAAATGCGTTAGCTGATTTTTCTTTACTGGCGAAGGCGGACATTGTTGTTGATGCCTTACTGGGTACCGGGCTAACACGTGAGGTGTCGGGTGACTGGGCTAAATGGATAACCGCGGTTAATGCATCGGCTAAACCGGTTATTAGCATTGATATTCCATCGGGTTTGCTGGCGGATACCGGCGCAATTGCGGGCGTCGCAATTAAAGCCGAGGTAACGGTGAGTTTTATTGGTTTAAAACTGGGCATGTTTACTGGGCAAGCCAAAGATGTTTGCGGTGAGATTAGTCTTTAATGACCTGGGTTTGCCGGAGCAGGTGTATGCTCAGGTGGATTGTGATGGCCACTTGATCAGCAAGCTTAATTACAGCTTGCTGCCAAAGCGAAAAGCATCATCACATAAAGGCTGTTTTGGCCATGTACTAATGGTTGGCGGCAATGAGGGCATGCCGGGCGCAGTAATTCTGGCAGCGACAGCGGCATTGCGTGCAGGCGCCGGCCTGCTGACGATTATTACCGCGTCGAAAAATGTTGCGGCAATAAGCGCTGCCGTGCCTGAAGCGATGATCAAAACGTGTGACATGGATTCTGCAGGCAAGAGCGCGATAGCGGCGCTGCTTGCACAACCTTTCATTGATGCTGTTACACATGTGGCGATTGGTATGGGCCTGGGACAGGATGACTGGGCGCTGGAATTATTGACGTTTTGTGCCAGCTTACATAAACCCCTGTTAATTGATGCAGATGCTTTAAATTTAATGGCAGAAAATGCGATTCAGATTCCCGGTCCTTTGATAATAACGCCGCACCCGGGTGAAGCTGCGCGTTTGTTATCCAGAGATAAACGTTATAGCAGTGCTGATATTCAACAAAACCGTTTTCAGGCAATTAGAAAACTGCATGCTTTATTTAAAGACAGTGAGTCCTGCGTTGTTGTTTTAAAAGGTTCAGGGTCACTCATATTTGATGGCCAGACAATGAAAATCTGTAATCTTGGCAATGCAGCGATGGCGGCCCCGGGAATGGGTGATGTGTTAAGCGGTATAAGCATCGGTTTATGGGGGCAGAATATTGCTATCAATGATGTCGCTGAGCTGGCGGTTTGCCTGCATGCCTCGGCAGCCGATGGTCTAATCAAAAAAACCGCAAAAGGCAGCTCGCGCGGCTTACTGGCCTCAGATGTTGTCAGGGCGTTACCTGAGGTGCTGCAGTGACGAATAAGGATAAGGCATCGACTAAGCAGTGTTTTCTAAGTGACGAAAGGCAACAGCTGGCATTGGCAAAATCTGTGGCGCAACAGCTTAACTCATCATTTGTCATGTGGCTGAAAGGGGATCTGGGTGTCGGTAAAACGACCTTTGCCAGAGGCTTTATACAGGCCAGTGGTTTTTCGGGTGTGGTTAAAAGTCCGACCTATACGCTGCTTGAACCTTACCCGATAAGCCATTCTCGAATGTGTTATCACTTTGACCTGTATCGACTGGCCGAACCTGAAGAGCTGGAATTTATCGGTGCCAGGGATCATTTTAATGACACGGATGTCTGCCTGGTGGAATGGCCGGAAAAAGCGCACGGTTTTCTGCCAGCGGCCGACTGGATTTGTGAATTTAGTCATTCTAACCAGGGCAGAAATGTCGTTATTTCGGCGCTAACGGACAAAGGTAAGGCATTGATGTTACGTGTCTTTCCTGACCATTGACTATAGAAATGTTACGTATGTATATAAAAAATAATGAAATATTGCTTGCATTATTTTAAAATTTTGCCACAATAGGTTTACACAAAGGGTGCAGCTGATACTAATGGTATTAATAACTAAAGAGCGTGATCAGAAAATTCCGATGAGTATCGGGCCATAAACTATGGAAAACCATCGTCGAAAATTTCTAAAAAGTTTAGCTGGATTAAGTGGTCTGGCGGCTTCTGCTGTGCCCAATACTGCTTTCGCAGCGAAGCGTGAAAATGCGCAAGTTCAGAACATTCGTCTCTCTAAAAACCAGGGCTATGTGCGCCTGGTGTTTGACCTGAATGGCCTTGCCGATCATTCCGTCTTTGCCCTGCATAAGCCGGAACGTGTGGTGCTTGATATTAAAAACACCCGGATGCCTTATGGCATGGTGGACCAGGTACAGGCCAATTCACTGATTCGAAGCATACGCAGCGGCGTCAGGAATAAAGAAGATTTACGAGTAGTGTTTGATTTAAGTGGAAAGGTCGCGCCACGCAGTTTTCTGCTTGCGCCATCCGGTGATTCCGGGCATCGCCTGGTGATTGACCTGCATGACAAAGAAGAATCCGTCAAGCTTAAAAAATCCATTGCACGCGATGTCGTCATCGCTATTGATGCGGGGCACGGTGGTAAGGATCCGGGCGCTACGGGTCGTTCAGGTACCCATGAAAAAGTGATTACGCTACAAATTGCTAAACGTCTGGAAAAACACATTAATAAACAGCGTGGCATGAAGGCGGTGCTTATACGTAGCAATGATCGTTTTATGCGACTGCGAGAACGTATTCATAAAGCGCGTGATAAACGTGCGGATTTAATGATTTCGCTGCATGCCGATTCATTTCCTGATCCACGTGCTCGTGGTTCATCCATTTATGCATTATCCGTCGACGGTGCCAGTTCAGAAACCGCACGTATGTTAGCGGAAAAAGAAAATGCAGCTGATTTACTGTTCGGCGATGTAAACCTCGACGTTGAAGATCAGATGGTAAAAGAAGTGCTGTTTGATTTATCGTTGACCGGTACTATCGAGTCCAGCCTTGATATCGGCAGTGAAATATTACACCAGATCAAATCGGTAAATCGTGTCCATAAAAAGAAAGTGCAACAGGCCGGTTTTGCCGTATTAAAAGCGCCAAACATACCATCGGTATTGCTGGAAACCGCTTTTCTTTCGAATCCACGAGAAGAGAAAAACTTACGCAGTTCAGCTCACCAGGAGAAAGTTGCTAAAGCAATTACTCGCGGTATAGGTAAATATTTTGCACGCAAAGCACCGCCGGGAACATGGCTTGCTGCGGCTGAAGGTGAGTATGCTATAAACCATGGTGATAATATTAAAACCATTGCCAAACAACATAATGTCAAAGAAAAAGATTTGCGTGCACGCAATGCGTTGTATGCTGATAACCTGAGAGCAGGGCAGGTGATTAAAATTCCAGTGAGTTAACGAATATAATAATAACAATAAAACTCACATGGAACACTGCTAATGACCCTTTATAGGGTCATTTTTTTTGCTTATGATGTAAGCTGGTTTGTAAATATGGCGTCATTGGCTGCTACTAAGTGCTAAGTTTAATTGATTGAAATGAAAACACGTCGTTTGTTTTTTGCGCTGTGGCCTACTGATGAGGTCAGGCATTCTATTGTTGAAAAATTTTCTCAGTTACCGCAGTCTTTTCAGGGTCGGCGGATACTGCCGCATAATTTGCATGTAACGCTACACTTTCTCGGTGCACGCAGCGTTGATGAAAAAGATTGCATGCATCGGGCAGCGCAAACGATTAAAGCCGGGTCATTTGAATATCGATTAGATTGTTATGGCTTTTTCCCGAAAGCTAAAATCTTATGGATGGGGTCTCGGGAAGCGCCACCTGGATTAAGCTTATTACATAATAATCTGGCAGGGCTAATCGAAAAATGTGGTTACGCTGACGAAAAGCGTGCCTACGCGCCACATCTGACATTAATGAAAAAATGTGTGAATCCAGTGACGGATCAGAGTCATTTCTCTATTCCATGGTTTATTGATGAGTTTGTCCTGCTTGAGTCATGCATCGATAAAGATGGCGTTAATTATCAGCTTATTGAAAAATATCCATTATCATGAGATAAACTAGGGCTCTTTTAAATAACTGAATTAATTGTGAGCATGGCGGTAAATAATCGTATTCAACCAATGCCAGTACAACTGGTCAACCAGATAGCCGCAGGCGAGGTGGTTGAACGACCCGCAGCGGTGGTTAAAGAATTACTGGAAAACAGTCTGGATGCAGGCGCAACCAAAATATCCATCGATATCGAGCAGGGCGGCAGCAAGCTGATACGTATTACTGATAATGGCCATGGTATCCATAAAGATGACCTGGTGCTGTCATTATCACCGCATGCCACCAGTAAAATACGAAGTCTTGATGATCTAGAAGAAGTGACTAGCCTGGGTTTTCGCGGTGAAGCTTTGCCGAGTATTGCCTCGGTCAGTCATCTGCAATTAACGTCCTGCTGGCAGGGTGGTGACGAGACCTGGCAGCTTACAATGAATAACAGTCAGGCCAGTGAGATTGCGCCTGCAGCCAATAAAGCGGGTACCACGCATTGAAGTGCGTGATTTGTTTTTTAACGTGCCCGCGCGACGTAAATTTCTGCGCACAGAAAAAACAGAATTTTCACATCTGGATGACGTTGTAAAACGAATTTCCCTCAGTCGATTTGATGTCGATATATCACTGCGGCATAACCAGCGTGTGGTTAAAGTTTTGCGTGCGGCAAATAATCGCCTGCAGCAGGAAAAACGTATCGCCGAACTATTGGGGCCTGCCTTTATTGAGCAGGCGGTTCATATGGATTTTGACTATCAAGGTCTGCGTCTTTGGGGCTGGATTGCAGAGCCGACATTTTCGCGCAGTCAGGCGGATATGCAATATTTTTACGTGAATGGTCGTATGGTAAAAGATCGCCTGGTCAGTCACGCTGTGCGGCAGGCTTATTCTGACGTTTTATTTCATGGCCGGCATCCCGCTTACGTATTATTTTTTGAATGTAATCCGGCGATGGTCGATGTCAACGCGCATCCGGGAAAACATGAAGTCCGTTTTCGGCAAAGCCGTGAGATTCATGACTTCCTGTTTCGCGCAATACACAAAAGTCTTGCACAGGTCAAAACCAGTGAGACTTCGTCACACCAGTTTCATCATTTCTCCAATACGCCTGGCGCGGCAGAGAATATGGCAGCGACAGGCGTTTTTGCTGAAAATTCTGCAATGGGTTCTTCTGCCTCAGGCGCAACACCCGGATCTGCCTCTGGCTATCAGCCATTACAGTCTTCAATGCCATTTGCGGTGGCAGAACAAAGACGAGCCTATTCTGAATTTTCGCCTGGCGCGTCGGCCCCGTCTTTCGCCGAATCGGCAAGCAAGGATATGCCGCCGCTGGGATTTGCCCGTGCCCAGCTGCAT
>CAVYHC010000053.1:0-24830 GCA_963768125.1 uncultured Gammaproteobacteria bacterium | reverse complement strand
AGCCTTTGCCTCGGATAACAACGACTGAGCGATATTTATCTTTAGGCAATCGTGTAATCAGATCAATAAATACTGTTTCAGCGCCACCAGGGCCGGTAGTATCAATTGTGTGTAATATTGTTTTTATTTTTTCCATATTTTTTCTAGAGTCGAATACCATGCATGCGGCCTTTGCACGAAACTGGAGCGAAAGAAAAATGTTGAAATTTTTCTATAATTGAGTCGGGAAAGGCAGTTAATAGCTAGCTATTAACAAGTTTTTCAACGAAAATCAGGGGGATTTCAACCAGTAATCAATAAATTTTCTGCCAAATTCAGCATGCTAAACCCGCTTAAGCGTATCGCAAAACGAAGTCTACAACATATTGCAGCCAACTTCGGCCAACATACCCGTTTGAATAAAGAATCTCGACTCGTTGTTCTAATGTATCACCGTGTTCTTCCTGAGAATGATAGCCGCGCAAATACTGAAGAACCGGGCATGATGGTAACGCCTGATACATTTAGAATGCATCTACAATTAATCAATCAGTATTTCGATGTATTATCACTTTCACAGTGGATAAAACGTAAACATAGCGGAGAGCCACTCCCCGCTCGTTGCTGCGCCATCACTTTTGATGACGGCTGGGCGGACAATTATGAATTCGCCTATCCCATTCTGCGGGAGTTTAACCTGCCGGCAACCATTTTTCTGGTCTCAGATATGATAGGAAAAAACCAGTTATTCTGGCCAGAGAGGTTAGCGCGGTTACTCACAGCCATCGCTCTCACCTGCCCTGAGCAATGGAACCACCCCAGTCTTGCATGGATTAAAAACAAGGCTCTCAGCTATAAATTCACCACGATACCTCCAGATCAGGAGCAACTGAGTGAAATTATAAATCAGGCCAAAGAGCTGCAGGATGATGAAATTCATTCACGCATCAATACCATTGAAGCCGATCTGCAACTCAATACTAAAACATTACCATCGCTGCTCAGCTGGCAGCAAATGGCTGAAATGAGCGAGTCTGGATTAATCGAAGCCGGCAGCCATACCTGCCGCCACATCCGTCTTGACGCCGAGCAAGATGAAGAAACACTTAAGCAGGAAATTATCCAAAGCAAGGCGCAAATCGAAAAACAACTCGGGCAGTCAGTGGATGCCTTCTGCTATCCCAATGGGGACTATTCCCCCAGAGCAGTTGAACTCGTCAAACAAAACTACCAGTGCGCCGTCACGACCAGCAAGGGCTGGAATACGACTAACACTGATGAACACCTGCTGCATCGCATTGCTGTTCATGAAGATATTAGCGCCGACAAAACCGCTTTTCTTGCTCGCCTATCAGGATGGATGTGATTTCCCGTAAAAGTGATCGTAATGTCTGCAACTAAACCTGCCATTTCCCTGCCGCACAAAAAACAGATACTGTCTGATCCAGTCAGGTTTTTTTCCGAATCTCAGCCCGATAACACCGGTTCCCTTTCTGCCATTAAGGCGCTATGCCAACATCGCCAACCACTCGTAGAACGGCAGCAGGCTATACAGACCCAAAGCGGTATTTTATCCAGGAAGATAGGTGAAGCTAAACGCAACAAACAACCGGCAAATACATTAATAACGTCCATGCAGGCAATAAGTGCTGAAAACAAAACGCTGGCCAAACAGATCAAACAAATCAACCAGGATATTCTGAGTCACTTTACTGTCAAACCGACTGCCCCTGCCCGCATTGCCAACACCAGACAATATTCCGCATCAACGGCAAATACTGACGATATTCACATCAGCCTTTTTGACCAAACTAGCAATGCGGAGGAATGGAATCATTATGTTTCTGCTAATCCCGCTTCATGCATTCATCATCGCGCTGAATGGCGAAACATTCACTCACAGAGTTATGGACACGAAAGCCTGTATTTTTGCGCACGCGACACCAAGCAGAACATTGTAGGCATCCTGCCACTTATTCACATGAAAAGTCGACTGTTCGGCAACAAGCTGGTCTCTTTGCCATTTTTTCAACGTGGAGGAGCAATAGCAGATCACCCATTAATTGAGCAACAACTCATACAGGCTGCTGCTGTTCATGCTTCAAAAATGGGGATTGATCATATTGAATACCGTGACGACATCACACGCGAACATTTACCTGAACCTTCTGCAACACAAACACACAAGGTCAATATGGTGCTTTCCCTGCCAGATTCTAAAGACAAACTATGGCAAGGCTTCACGGCCAAACTACGCGCACAGATACGCCGTCCTCAACGTGAGCAACCACGGGTATTTATTGGCGGAAAGGAATATTTAAACGATTTTTACGCCGTATATAGTCGCAATATGCGTGATCTGGGATCACCTGTACAAAGCAAACATTTTATCGATAATATCCTGTCACATTTCCCACAGAACAGCTGGCTCATCGTCATTAAGCTAGAGCAGCGCCCTGTTGCTGCCGGTTTGTTACTTGGCTCTGGAGATACCATGGAAATCCCGTTAGCTTCCACCATACGCGAGGTAAACTCTCTCAGCATGAACATGCTTTTATACTGGGAGGTATTAAAGTTTGCAGATTAAACAAAACTATTCACAATTTGATTTTGGACGCTCAAGCAAAAATGCTGGAACTTACCGATTCAAACAACAATGGGGGGCAGAGCCGAAACAACTCTACTGGCATTACTGGCTAGGTAATTCAAAAACGCCACCTTCACTGAACCCTTCTAATCCTAAATATGCCGTTATCATCAATGTGTGGAAACGATTACCGGTAAAATTAACAAACTGGCTGGGGCCCGCTATTGTAAAAAATTTACCTTAATTCTCAGCCAAAAATATGGCCTTTGGCATGAGGCCTAATATAACGTTAGAATTACGAATTATCGCTAGAATCTTGTGGTTCAATAAAAACAGATGGCTGATAATTGACCAAACCATCTATAGACAGACAAAGATATAATAGGACTTCATGATAATATTTGGGTGATATTATCAATCAAATAACAAAGATAAGCGCTAGCCCTAAATACCTGAAGCCATCGCGATTAAATATACAGTGCTCTGCAAGCACTAAATTAAGTTACATGGAGAAACATGCTCAAATTATGCAAACTTAATCACTCTGTAAGACGCTGCTTACTGACCGCGTTTATTGTTATGCTAGTCGCCTGTGGCGGCATGGATGAGCAGCAAATGCTGCAAAACGCCAAAACATACCTGGATAAAGGCGACCTGATGGCAGCATCCATCGAACTGCGAAACACTTTACAGAAAAATAACGAAAATGCCGAAGCCCGCTATTTGCTAGGCAGTATCAGCCTGAAGGTTGGCGACCTTGCAAGTGCCGAAAAAGAATTCAGGCGGGCCGCAGATGCTGGCTGGAATCAGGAACAGGTACAACTTGAACTTGCCCGCATTCTCATCAGTAAAAAAGAGTTCAAGAAATTTCTCGATGAAATCGAAACCGAAGACACATGGTCTATCGATACGCGTGCCAATATAGCGGGTTTACAAGCTTTGGCAGAAGCCGGTGTCAACGATATCACAAAGGCCAAAAATACCCTTGAGAATGGCGCGGCGCTCAATAAAGATGCAGTACAGGTACTGCGATCAACAGCCATATTTCAACTCGCTGGAATGTTGGAAGGTGACGCATCAAACACGCTGAAAACAGCTGAGTCACTTCACCCTGATAATCCCGAGATTTTATTAATACATGCCTCAAACGATATTCGAAACGAAAATCTCTCACGTGCTTCAGATACCTACAGCAGAGTCATTGCCCTCTATCCTGCTACACTTTTAACCGCGAATGCTCGAATAGCGCGTATCGGTCTCGCGCGCCTGCAACTCATCGAAAAAAGCTACGACAAAGCAGACTCAACACTGGAGCCGCTACTAAAAAATAATAACAAAGACCCGGAAGCAAACTATCTCGCCGGGGTGCTCGCGTTCTCACAGGGTGACTTCAGTGGTGCGGAAAACCATGTCCGCAAACTGCTGGCAGTCGTGCCTGATAATAGTCAAGCACAATTGTTAATGGGGAAAATAAAATACGCGCTAAAGGATTTCGACCAGGCAGCTTATCATCTCTCAAGCTATCTAAATGCGGCTCCTAACGATATCGATGCACGTAAATTACTCACTAATATTTACATCCTTTTAAACCAGCCAGAACAGGCAAGAGCAACATTACAACACGTGCTCACAGCAAATCAGGAAGATGCCGGGGCTCTCACATTATTGAGCCAGGTGGAATTTAAAAACGGTAACATGGTTGCAGGCATCACGGCGCTAAGCAAAGCCGTAAAGTCCAGCCCTGATAATGCAGAATTACGCAAACAACTGGTCAAGGCCTACGCCATGACGGGCCAGACTGAACTCGCACAAAGTGAATTAATCATCTATCAGAAACTGAGCAAGGATACTGAAGAAACGCAAAAACTTAGAATAATCATCTATCTACAGGCAGGCCAGATTGAAAAAGCGCTAGAAATTGCAAACGAGATGCTGGAAAAGGACCCAGAAAACACGAACAAACTGGCACTGATCGGTAACCTGTATGCTAATAGTGGCAACAATAAACAGGCGCGCACGTTTTTTAATAAGGCCATGCAAATACAACAAGATCATCCTGCCGCCACCGCAGGACTCGCTGGTATCGAAAGAAAAAATGGCAACTTCGATAAAGCCATCTCACTGTATGAAAGCCTGGTCGATTCTAATACGGCAGGAACCATGCCGATGATGGCGTTAGCTGAAATTGCAGAACAACAAAAACGCACAAATGACATGCTCCTGTGGCTGGAAAAAGCCCGAAATGCTGGACCAGCAGAAATTCGAGCGCGCTTGATACTTGCGAATTACTATCTGAGAAATGCACAACCTCAAAAAGCAGAGACATATGCCAAAGAAGCCATCAAACAGTCGCCTGAACAGGCCGATCTGATCGCGCTGCAGGGAAAAGTGCTGATTGCACAACAACGCTATAGCGATGCATTACCACCGCTGAAAAAACTGGTAGCTAAATTACCCGAATCAACAACTGCACACAGCCTGCTAGGCGAAGCTTTTCTTCGTCAGGGCATACTGGAGAATGCTCGCCAGCATCTGCAAAAAGCGTTGAAGATACAACAGGACAATATCATCGCAATCAGCTTACTGGCAGAAACAGAGCTCAAAGACGGTAACCTCGACAAAAGTCTTGAGTATGCAAAAGCACTACAAAAAGTACAGCCTGAACACCATATAGGCTACCTGCAGGAAGGCGATGTATGGATGACGAAACTGAACTATAAAAAAGCACATTCCGCTTACGATAAGGCATGGAAACAACAACAGACAGCACAGTTAGCGAAAAAATTGTTCTCTGCATCGAAAAATACTTTAAACCATAGCGAGGCCATAAAGCCACTGCTTACATGGCTAAACAATAATCCCAACGACAATGCCACACGTTTTTATCTTGCGATTATTTATCAAGATGCTGAAGAGAACGACAAAGCAATCAATGAATATGAAAAAGTACTTGCACAGTCTCCTGATAACAGCGCCGTACTGAATAATCTGGCCTGGCTGTATTCACTGAATGGCAACCCTAAAGCAATTGATATGGCCGAGAGTGCCTACCGATCTTCTCCGGAAAACCCTGGCATTCTCGACACCTATGGCTGGATCCTGGTGCAGCAGGGTCAGGTAGAAAAAGGGCAGCGTTTGATAAAACAGGCACTGGATGTAATACCCGGCAATCTGGATATCCGCTATCACTATGCTACTGCACTGCTAAAATCCGGCAATGATTCTGAAGGCAAACAGATTCTTCAGGAGTTACTCAAGCAGAACAAACCTTTTTCTGGGCGGGAAGATGCAAAACGATTACTCGAGAATTTGTAAACGCAATAATGCAACTGCCACCTATTCAACAAAGCATTTTCTTCAACACTATTTTTTGCGATTCCGGAACAATTATTTTGAGTCAATGGATGCATCGTTAAGACCAAGATCACTTAACACATCCCAGGTTGTCGTAAACTGAAAGTCTGACATCAATTTTCGTAACCTGGATTCACACTTATCAAGATTATTGTAATGCCTGAAACGTGATAAGAAGCTTGCCGAGATCCTGGGTTGCTCCGGATCGACTTCCCACGGATGCAGATAAAAGATAAATGGCTTTTGTTGTCGGTTAATCTGTTTTAGTCCCGCTTTGCTCAACCAGTAGGGATACAATCGAAAATAACCGCCGCCCGCAACCGGCAATCGAAAGTTAAGGATTTTGGCGGTCGACAGGGGAAACTCTATGATGGAATGTCCTGCTGGTGTCTTCAAGTGGTAGGGATGCTCGGGCGTATCCGGCATGCCGTAACGGTCATGGCGTACCGGGAAAATGCTGGAGTCGTATACAAAGCCAGCTCTCGGCCAAAATATCAAGTGCCCATAGTGACTTTTCCGTAATCGAATAACTGGCCGCCCGGTACCCCAGTACCGGCTGTTGAATGATGTCTTCCAAGAATAGATTTTGCTCGCACCGTTTCTTGCCGAAAAACCTCAGGCGTCTGGTTATATACCAGTTGATGGCTATAACCGTGACAGGCGACTTCATGTCCGCGTTTAGCGATCTCTAGCACCAGATCCCGCTTTCTCTCTGCTACCCAGCCAAGCGTGAAAAATGTCGCCTTAACCTGGTACTCATCAAACAAATCTAATAGTATATGGGTGTTTTTTTCTACACGTAAAGGATGCTCATCCCATTCGTCTTGTTCAATATTGTCGGCGAATGCCGACACTTGAAAATAATCTTCGACATCAACGGTCAGTGCATTTCGAATAGGCATTCGCTATAAATCACTAAGCACATTCAAAATGAAGTTAGCGCCCATAATCGCCTGTGTGCCCCAACTTATTACCCATCTTCTTCTGAACCATAATATCCATAGTAATAACCGCCACCAGACAAACCTTCATTTTTATTAACTAACAGACCCGTTGCCTGTCCTTCTGGAATCATTTCCAGCGCATCTCCACCAGTGACTGAGGCGTTTTACCCGCTTCGATAACAAAAACAACCTGTCCAACCAGTCCAGCCAGAATTTGAGTCTGAGGTGTAGGTAATAATGGCGGTCCATCAAAAATAATAATACGATCATTATAGCGACTGGCTATTTCATCAAGCAGATCGGACATACGCTGACTTGCCAGCAGCTCAGCAACATACTCATTTTGTTTGCCTGCAGACACAACACGCAAGTTTGGAATATCCGTTTGCAGCATGACATCAGCAATGCTCAAATCGTCGCTTTCCAGAACATCAACCAGTCCGCAAGTTTTTTCCAGGCCCAGCATTCTGCTTAGATCCTGTTTAGCAACATCGCAGTCGACCAGCAGCACAGTCGTGTCTTTTTCCTGAGCAATCGACAGCGCCAGATTCATCGAACTATAGGTTTTGCCTTCACCCGGAATAGAACTCGTCACCAGAATAAGGTTACCGCGATCAACCATTAACTTATTTCGCCCACAGGCATTGGACACCAGTGGTCGCTTAACCCTGCGATAATCATCCTGAATATCCCGCCCCAGATCACTACCCGGCACCAGCATGTTTGCCGCTAATAACCGGTCGAACAGATTAACTTTATTGCGTTTTTTGCCGACCGATACTGGATCGAAAGCAAATACCTGATTCGCTGTTTCCTCTAGCGCGGTTTTATCTAGCCTTGTTTTATCTAGCTTTGCATCATTCGCTAGCTTATCATTACCAATCGTCTCAACCAGTTGCGTGATTGTTGTTGGCGATGGCTTTTTGTCACCTATACTCATATCGCCGAACGCCCGGACGATATTAAAGCAGCAGCAAAATCACTTCCCGGTCCACTAAACACCATAACACCTGCATAGGCAACAACCAGCAGGGAAAAGACCATTAAGAAATAAGTGAGTTGTATTCTGCCGCTTTTTTTTATGCTCAGCGCTTACAAAATGACCAACCGTTCCTAAAATCGGAAGACCGATCTTATCTCTAATCTGACTTACATCAATAAACGTTGGCTGTACAAGATAACGGAGAAATCCCCAGCCCAAACCCGCTGCTGTCGCTGCAAAGAAAACCATGGTCAAAAAAAGTAAGCGATCAGGTCCAACGGATCCTGCGGCACCCGTGGTGGTTCGATTATTCGAAAATTAATATTATTGCCACTCTGCCCAACTTCTTGTGCAAGTCGAGCTGATTCTCTACGCGTAACAAGGCCAAGATAGCGCTCGCGTGTAATATCATAGTCACGATTCAATTTTGCCAGTTTCGCTTCAACATCCGGAATAATGTCTACCGCCTGTTTCAGGGTTTCCACGTGGTTTTTCTGCTCAGCAAGTTTCATCTTCAAGGTCTCTACTTCAACGCTCGCTCGGTGAATCTCAGCTTTTAGTTCCTGATAGACAGGATTAAACTCAACAGAATCGCCACTTCCTGTATCAACAAATTCATCCGGCTCAACATTCTCATTTGCCATAACATTCGCGATATTCGCTCTCAGTGCCTGAACATCAGGATGCTGCTCGGTATACTGTGTCAGCAAATTTTCTAACTGTTCTCGATATTTTCGTAATTTCAGCGCATTCGGTGCACCATAGCTATTATTATCAAGCAAAGGCGCCTCGCCTGCTAACTGTTTTAGCATTTCCGAATGCCTTCTTTTCGCCAGTAGCAACTCTGAACCAACCGCATCCAGTTTGCCTTGTTCTCTTCGTAATCGGGCATAATAACCGCCTGATTCATCGGGCATAAAACCAATATTGGCCCGCTTAAATTCTGCCAGAGTCTGCTCTGCCTGCGATAATCGACTTTCATAGGTTTTAATCTGGCGATCTAAAAATAGTTGTGCCGATTTTGTATCGGAACGCGCAGAGTCCAATGTATTCTCAATTAGCGCATTCAATAGCTTGGAAACAACCTGATAAACAAGTTCAGGCGAATCGCCTTTATAGGAAAGCTCGTAGATACTGTTCATGTTATTTTTTTTTCTGCGCGTATTGCTTTCGTTTAAAATAATTGAACCGGCAAGATTAGCCACTAATGCATCCATGGCTTCAGGGCTATCCGCTTTAAGATCCATATCCGTCTGCCTAATCACTTCTTCCAGATTTTTCCGGCTTAATAAAACCCGGGACATGAGATCCAGTCCATCCACCTCATCCGAGTCGACAGCAAGCCCTTTCATAAGTGGTTTCATCACCGACTGAGTATCAATATGCAGTACAGTTTGCGACACATACTGATTAGGCAAAGCATATACCACAGCCCAGCCGAATAAAGAAATAACAAATGAGATAAGCAGTGCTGACCACCGGTATTGCCAAATGCCATGCAGATAGCTATAGATTAGTACTAACTGATCCTTCATCCCACAACCACTCTTAAAATATTATTGACTCAACGACATTGAAAGACTCACTGCCACTTTATTTGGGCCAAGCTTTAACAAAGAACAGCCTATGTAGTATTTTAGTTGATATAGTCACAAAGTCTTTGTTTAATTTCATGGAATCAGGCACTAAATTTTCACCATAAGCAAACGAGGCCAGGAAAATCTTATTTGCCAATGAAGCCTGCAACATCAATGCTTACCGTCTATGACTGTTACTTCAGCTGATACAGAGCCATTGTCAGCACTGAATAATAAGACGAGCGAAAGCCCAGACATACGCCATGCTTCACGTGGCTGCCAGCTATTCACTTACCCGGCTCCGGCATATCAAGTTTCTTAATCAGACTGTACAGAGAAGGGCGACTGATGCCCAATGCATCGGCTGCATGGGTAACGTTGTTATTGTAGATGGCCAGCGCACGCTCGATAACCTGGCGCTCTACCTGCTCCCTGGCCTCGCGTAAATTCAATGATTGCTTTTGATTATCGCCCTCTGCAAACCCCAGGTCAGTCGCCATAATTCGGCTGCCTTCAGCAAGGACTACCGCACGTTTAATGCGATTTTCCAGCTCACGCACATTACCCGGCCAATCATAAGCATCTAGCTCAGCTCGCGCCGACTCGTCGAAGCCGCGAAAACTACGACCGTTTTTCTCACTAAATTTATCCAGAAATACTTGCGCCAGTAATATTTTGTCAGTATCACGATCACGCAGTGGCGGAATGTCGATAACGATTTCGCTAATTCGGAAATATAAATCTTCTCGGAATCCACCCTCTTTAATGAGCTGAGCAAGGTCGCGATGCGTTGCGCATATAATGCGAACATCGACTTCAATAGTCTTTCTACCACCTACACGCTCAATGACACGCTCCTGCAAAAAACGTAACATTTTCGCCTGTAAAGGCATCGGCATATCGCCAATCTCATCGAGGAAAAGGGTGCCGCCACTGGCTGCTTCAATCTTACCCTTGGTCTGACTTACCGCCCCGGTAAAGGCACCTTTTTCATAACCGAATAACTCACTTTCAAGTAAATTATCGGGTATTGCCGCGCAGTTAATTGGAACAAACGGTTTATTTTTACGCGAACTTAAACCATGCAAAGCGCTGGCAAAAAGCTCTTTACCTGTACCACTTTCCCCTAGCACTAATGATGTTGCTTCTGTCGGCCCGACCTTTTCAACCAGTCGACACGCTGCCAGCATTGCTGAGCTAGCGCCGACGATACCATCTAGTGGCGAATCTCGGCCATCGAATGCCAGACGCCGGTTTTCTTCTTCCAGCTCATATAATTGATAGGCACGATCAACAATCAATCCCAGAACATCCGGCTCGATTGGTTTTTGATAAAAATCATAAGCGCCGAGTGAAATCGCTGTTAAAGCATTTTCCCGGTCATCATTACCCGTCACCACAATGACTTTAGTATGCGGCGCCAGTTTTAAAATCTCTTTAAGAGCGTCCAGGCCTTCGCTGGCATTTGCGGGATCAGGCGGCAATCCCAGGTCCAGCGTAACGACCGGCACATGATGCTGCTGTATTAGTGCAACAGCAGAGGCACGATCACCAGCAAGATGGACCTGGTAACCTTCAAAAGACCATTTTAGCTGCTTCTGTAACCCGGGGTTGTCTTCGACAACCAGCAGCGGCTTCAACTTATTGTTTACCATAACTAAATATTAAAATTCCTTAAAATTATATTTTTTAAACAAGCCGCCACTTTAAACATGCCAGTTATTTTCTCTTTGTAATTATGACGCATCTTTAGGAATTTGCAGTGTGATTATAGACCCTTTTTCAGGCTCACTTTGCACATAAATATCGCCGCCCAATGAACGAACAAATTCCCTGCTTTCATACATACCGATACCCATGCCGGCATTACCTTTAGTAGTATCAAAAGGTTTAAACAACCTGTTGCGAACAAAGTCATCACTCATGCCATGGCCATTATCCTTTATTTCGATCGCGTGACTATTGTCTGTGGTGGACAGCGTTACCATAATTTCACCGTCCTCAGCTGACGCCTGCTGCGCGTTGTCGATTAAATGAGCAAGCACACTAGAAAGACGCTTCTTCTCTAATAACACAGCACCATTTTCAGATTGCAGCTGAATTTGTGGTGCGGGTAAAACATGCTGTTTTGAAGCGACCACTTCTGCCACAAGCTCTGGCAAATCAAGCATCACTTTTTTCTCATCCTGAAGTCGCCGATTGCGCAATTGCGCCAGCAGTCGATTGATATCTTCCGCCGCATTTTCAACCGTTTCAAATGCATCGTTTACAAATTCCGGGTTACTGGCGTGTTTCTTCGCATTACTTGCAATCAACTCAAGTTCAGCCGAAATGTTTTTTAAATCATGCACCATATAGGCAGAAAGACGAGTGAACACTTCAAATTGTTTTGCCTCGGCCAACTCCGCTGATGTCATTAATACCGTCAAATAGCTGGTAATTTGCTTTGCAGCCGTTTTTAATAAATCACGGTCCTCCCAGTTGATTGAGCGCTCAAACAACGGATTAGCCAACACCACAAACCCCAATAACGCATCAACGCCATGTAACGGAACGATTAACCAGGGCAACTCACCTTTCATCATCCATTCGGGTAATAATAAGCCATTATACTCATCTGCATGAGCTGCCAGCTCCTTTACATTTATAACAAACTTTTTTTCCGCCAGAAATTGAATCAATGAAGCATCGTTTTCAATAACCTTATCCAGAGGTTTATTCTGCCAAACACCTGCGTTTTTATACCGACCTTGTCCATCAGACAACCATAGCGATCCGGCGCGAGCATCCACAATATGTGCCATGGCTTCAATTGCAATTTGATAATGGTTTTTATTGTGCGTTTTATCGCTTAAGTCTTCGTTTAGCCTTAACCACTCAATGCGATAGTCATATTTATTTTTATAAAAATGCTTTGCCAAAAAGACTTTGGCCTTCGCTCGAAGCTTTGCAGAAGACAAGATTACAAACAAAATAACCACTGCCAGGATAATAAACATTACCTGGCCAATTCTGCCCCAGCTGCCGCCAAATTCTCTTAAATAATAACCGGCCACAGCCATGGCCATCAGGTAAATACCGCCGCCAAGAATGGCGGTAGTGTTTAACACGATGTCGCGTGAAACGAATATATTCAACGACCAGTTTTTATTTCTTGCTGACGATATAGCCAGCAGAGGAACAGCCACAATATGCACTATCCCCCGCGCATCCCATAAATGCTGATCAACACTTCGAAACAATAAAGCATCGGTATATAAATAAAAATCAAAGGCAAATATCCCGCCGATACCTAAAAATAAATACTTGGTCGCCCAGCGGTATCGCACAGAGGTATTACGAAACAGCTGCTCAACTATGGCCAAACCGATAAGTGAGAGTATAACGTTGCCAGTAATACCCAGAACATATTGGCCAGGCAAAGAAAAAAGACCTGCCATTATTTGATTGAGCAGCAATAAACCTGCAAACACAACACATACGGGTAGCGCTCGCTGGACAAATTTATGATAACTGTTATTTTGTTTGCCTTCAGCTGACAAAGCCACATCAAACAGCTTTAACAGAAATACGTACCAGGCAATGTAACGGATTATTTCAAATGACTGGTAAGCTAAAAGGTATGACTCATTGTGCAGTGAAATTGTTACGGCCGTCAGCGACCAGCAAACACTGATGAACATTGCAATAAACAGCAGCTTTCCCTGCACGCTCTCGCGCCAGCTAAACAGTAAAAGAATGGTTAAAAAACCATAGGCGAGAGCCGCACCCAGATAACTATATAAACCCAAATTCATTTGTTAGCGTTGTCCAAACCTGTTGTTATTCGTTTTCACAAGTGGCCAGCTGTTGATACCCAGTGACGGGTTATTTTACAGTAAAGCCAGCAATTAGGTTAATTTGATACTTATCAACCTTTAAATTTACATCCACATCGCAAAACCTTGGTATTTTTTAGATACTTTGTAAATTTTAGAGCAATAAGTGTCGTAATTTTTTACAGCTTGCTCCCTTCTGCCAGCTTTATAAATAAGCTAGTTTAGCCTGTATCATACTGTTTTATTTGTATTTATATAGCGTGGCCAGCGCATATCTAAACACACATATAAAACTATTTATATCTAAAGTTGCATTATGAATGCGCATTTACAGAAAACTTTACACAAATAATAAAAATATGAGCGTTTTTTATCCATAAATTGACGCTCCACATTCACTTCACCACCAACTTGTTGTTTTTATTATATGTTATTTCCATGGCATAGTAATTGCTTTATTTCCAGTAAGTTACAACCATTCAGGAAACAGCCATGATAAAACAGGCAAATAAATCATTAGTAATATCTGCCGCAATATTTGTTTTAGCCACTGCGCAGCCCGCACATACAACGCCAACCACTATCGCTGATAATTACATAGGCGGTGATGACCATGGCTATGGCGATGTCATCGGCTCTAATTTATTCAACATACACAGCATGGATGTTGAATTAGCAGGCAACATGTTATCCGTAAGCATAAACACCAATTTTGCCGGCAGTGGCGATCAAGGCCTGTTTAGTGATTATACATATGATAGCAATGGTATTGGTTATGGTGACCTGTTCTTAAGCAGTTCATGGAACCCTAATGGAGTCGCCCCTTATCTTAATGACAGCGCTGCCAATGGCACCACCTGGTCATACGCTTTTTCACTCGACGATCGCTATACGGACGGCGGTACTGGATCACTATACGGCTTGAACGGTGATAATAGCGATGTATTGCTCAGTGAAAATTTTTTAAGCGGCGCGACGTTCCGTAACGGACAGGAAGTTGCCGTAACCGTACGGCTTATAAATCAGCATTGCAACTAGCAGTCGCCTGGAGCGTTACAACGAACAACAATAAACTTTTTAATTGACCTCACTGGCACCTCATTAGCAGGCAGCAACACCATCGCATTACATTGGGGCATGACCTGCGCTAATGACACGATTGAGGGTGAATACACCGTGCCTGAGCCTGCGATACTGGGACTACTTGCACTCGGCCTGGTCGGTATCGGCGTTAGCCAGCGAGGCAGCCAGCGTAAAAGTATCCAGAACAAATAAAACCCTTAAACAGTTCAAACCATCTATACAGCAAAGCCCCTACAATTGAGGGGCTTTGCTTTTGCTATACGCTTACTAAACAAAACATGTTAATTAATCCGGCTCTTACGACAAAAAAGTCTTCGTAATCAAACGCTTAAATTCAAACACTGTCTTTTATATTATAGAACCTTACAGAACTATTACAACTTCAGAAGAATAAGCGCTTTCTCGCCCGTCTGTATCTACTGTCGTCACAACAACATAATAAGTGTCTGAAGGAACACTATCTAATTGCGCCTGTGTTGCAGTATGATCATTAATTTCAATTATATCCAAATATACGCCCGTCTCATGACCGTAGTAAATTCGAAAGCCTGCTATTTCTGATAGTAGTAATATCGAGTCATCTTCTCTTTGTGTTGGCGCCGTCCAGCTCAAAACAACAGCTGACACACCACCTTCACCACCTTCACCACCTTCACCACCTTCACCACCTGAAGAACATGCTATTAGAGATAAAAGCAGGATTAAAACCAAACCATGCTTTAAAGCAGCGTATTGCCAAACAACCATAACCACCTCCCCATTATTAATTATTAATTAATAACCCAATCAAATGACTAAACTTACGACACTAAAATGCCATTTAATATTTTGATTGGTTTTTAAGTGTACCTCTAAACAAAATTGGAGAGTAGTGAAAAAATTACAGATTAAAGTGAGCCCTGGCCTGAAACCGCCAGCTTCCTTATCACCACAAAGATAACCTTATTGCGCGCCTTTACCCAGCATTACTACTTCCGCCGTTTGCAATAAAATCAACAGATCCAGTAACACGCTGTAATTCTTCACATAATACAGGTCATATTGCAGTTTCTGAGTACTGTCTTCTTCGGTGTTACCATAGGAATAACACACTTGTGCCCAGCCGGTTAGCCCCGGTTTAACGCGGTGACGCTCTTCATAATAAGGGATGCTTTTTGCCAGTTCTGCAACAAACTCGGGGCGTTCGGGGCGCGGGCCGACAAAGCTCATGTCGCCTTTTAAAACATTATACAGTTGCGGCAGCTCATCGAGACGGCCTTTTCTGATGACCGAGCCAACTCGGGTGATGCGTGAATCATTTTTTGATGCCCAGCGCGCGACGCCGTCTTTTTCGGCATCGCTGACCATGCTGCGGAATTTATAAATGTTGAATGACTGGCCACCCTGCTTGACTCTTACCTGGCTGTACAAAATCGAACCACGGCCGCGGCTATCTATAATAACTGCGAGGCCAACCATTATCATAAGCGGCAATGCCATAGGGAGCAGCAGCAATACCACGACAATATCAAATACGCGCTTTCCGATGCGGCGAATTGCCCCCAGCTGAAACCCTTCTGAAAGATATAACCAGCTCGGGTTGACCATATCCAGCCGTATTTTGCCGGCGCGCCGCTCAAAAAACGTAGCCAGATCCAGTACATTTATGCCGCTCATTTTACAGTCTATAAGTTCTTTTGTCGGAAACGCAACGGAGCGCCGGTCATCAACAGCAATAACGATTTCATCGATATCAAGGTCTTCGACATAATCAATTAATGGTTTTCCCAGTGCCTCCGTACTGCTACCTTCTGTTTTTTTATCGCCTGGCATCGCTATATATGAAACAATAATCAGCCCCTTAATTTCACCCGCGTTTATCGCCTGGCGAATTAAGTCTGCTCTTTTGCCCGCACCAAGAACCAGTACGCGTGTCCAGACATTTTTCTCTTTAACCACTTTTCTAAAAAACAGCCGGACCAGTGAAATAAATAAAAAACTAAAAAGAACCGCGAGGGTAAGTGTGCCGCGACCCAGAAAAAACGTGGGTACAAAATAAAAACTAACACTTAATGGGATCATGCCCAGTAAAAGACCACTGGCAATACGCAATACCAGCATGTTGATGAAACGCCCTGATTGCCGCTGGTATACACCAAAGGCAACCAGGCAAAGCTGCAATACCAGCGCAAAGACAATGGCTTTTGGCATAAAGCTGCCAAAATCATCGTGCCAGTCTTTGCTCCAGAATCGAAGCTCTAGCGCGAGGTATAAGGAGAAAATTAATACCAGGAACTCAACGATCGCCAGGGCGACAAATTCAGTCGGTATGTAATACCTTGAAAACTTTGTTGAATGGCGAAAAAATCTTATGGTTCCCATAACTCAACCAAATAAACCCAAAAAAATCAATTGAACTGCCGTATTAATTTGTCCACAGCATAGTAGAAAAACGTCTCTCAGCATTTTAGCACTTCCCTATGAATTAAACAGTCGAGCGCAAATTAGACAGCTTATTGCAGAATAATATTGCTGATTTCAAACTGTAACTCCGAGTCCAGATTGCTGGCAAATAATATTATTCCAGCGATAGCCGTCATCTCAAGAGCTCGCTGAGCCGGGCCTTTTTGGATTTCGGCTGTTGCAATGATTATCTCATTCAACCCTGATTCTATAATTAGGCTTTTATTAAACCTGTCCGAATGTGCCTGGTTATGCAAATTATCGTGCACCCGTAAAACCAGCTTGAAATCTTCTTTATTATTCGAGAAAATCTTAAACCGTAAATTTTGGTATTTTGACCAGTCTGCCACAGGTTCTGTCACGCTAAAACCGGGGTAAGCGCCCTGTTTTAATAACACAGGAAAAAGTTTTTCAGCTTCAATCTTATCGCTATGCGATCTATGTACAATTTCTGCGCTATTAAACTGTACAAAGCTTGATGACCAGTTTGCATCAAAATCTACCAGCACAGGAAACGCCCTGTTACGCGCTATAGTATCCAGCGTTATTTGTGCCAAAGGCAGCAGACTGAAAAATAGCAAAACCCCTGTCGATATTAAAAATATTACTGCACGGAACTTCCTGTACTCATAATTGTTGATAACACCGATAATAAAAAATCCGGCAATGATTCCTGCCACATCCCGATATACATCATGCAGACTGCTGCCTCTCTGTACCAGGCTTTGTAGCAGCTCAATAGTAATGCCAAACAAAATACCGGCAAGTAGAATAAAACCAAACAGTCTTGTTATGTCAGTTGCCTGATACTTTTTCGCCAGCTGGAAATAAGTAAACATTGACAGGAAAACAAATAAGATAACGTGACTACTATTAAACGCTTCACGCCACCAGAGACTGCTTGCTGGAAAAGGCAATAACAATAAACCAATAATTGCTATCGCTAATACTGTATTAATAAAATAATATTTATATCGAAGCACAGGGCTCGCTTGCTTTAAGGGTTTAAGGGCTTAAGAAGCGGCCCGGGTTTAGGCTTTAGAGCCTAGTTAGCCGCTAAATCCCGAATGCCGCCGACGTATTCACTCAATGCTCGTCTCGCAACAGGAGTAAGCAGCCCCTCTTTATGCAATTCAACAATAACATTCAATGCATCACCGCCAACTAACATATGCCTTTCTTTTAAACCTGCATGCAAAAACAAACGATGACAGATTAGATTTATTCTTCTCGGTACACCTGCACTAAAATTATGAATAAGACTGTATACCTCTTCACTGAATTCAGGATCATCATTCCAGCCAACACAATGCAGGCGATGCGAAATATAATCGATGGTCTGCTCATAATCTAACGGCTGAATTTGCGCTGCCGCTATTAATCGCTGATGTAACTGCTCCATGCCTGGCGAAATCACAATATCCATCAAGGGTTCCTGCCCAACCAGAAAAATCTGCAGCATGAGCTGTGTGTTGTGCTGAAGATTTGAGAACAGGCGCAACTCTTCCAGCAACTCAGCCGTTAACCCCTGAGCTTCATCAACAATCAAAATAACTCGCTTGCTCTCGGTGATTTGTTTTACTAGATAATCCTTAAACGTATTCATTAAACTTACGTGATTCTGACGATTAACATTTAATGAAAAAGCGTCTGCAACCATGCTCAGTAAATTAGCGGAATCCAGCTGCACATTGGTTACCACACCGACTTGAACTTGTGCAGGATCTAATTCAGAAATTAATGAAGCGATTAATGTCGTTTTACCGGTACCGGGCGCACCCGTGATGGCGACAATGCCCTCACCTTCAGCAATGGCATATTTTAAATAGGATTTGGCATCATCATAACTTTGATGCCCGAAAGAAAAATGATAGTCAGGGCTTAGCCGGAATGGCTGACCCGAAAGATTATAAACTGATTTGTAAACGTCGAGCATTGTTTAAAACTCCATGCCACTAATGCCTGAGACGGTAATCTCCACTTGAGGGTGCATGTCAAAACCCTGTTGGAGACCCAATAAAACACATATAAATATCCAGCAATTATGCACTTAAATGCTTTGGAGACTACCGTCTCACTGCTAGAAGCAGTGAATTTTACCATAAAAGATTCCGTCGCCATTATTTCTATATTTAAATTAAATAATTGGTGCCAGGCCCAGAATGGCAACAACAAACATTGATAAAAATAAGACAACTAATGATAACTTTTTAGTATCCTCATGTTTTTGAATTTTATCCATTTTGTCTTTCATTTAAAACCTCCCTAAGTAGTATAACTATTGATGTAATTCGAAAAAATTCAATAAACTCTCTGTAAATTCACATGCACATTATTTCTTCAGCACTTTTTCTTCTTTCCAGGTCCAGCATCGTAAACACTGCATGACAGATTCATTTACACGAGTTTTTGTAGCATATAACTAAATGCATCATCCATGCCAGAAATCATAAGCGCATGTATATTAACGCAATTAGCTAAATCGCCTTACTATATAAATACAAAACAGGCGAAAAGTGTAATACAAATCGACAACAATCGAGCATTATCTTACACAATACGCTTCTATACTCGCCACATACGCCTATTTTGGTTATAAAGTAGCCAATATTATATACTTCTTATACAATTGTGTAAATTTTACCAACAAAAAATACTCCATATAATTATAATTTAAGAATATTATTATATAAGTGTAAAAAAATCGACGGAATTATACAATAACTTGCACAAGTCAAAGCGAAGAATCATCTGAGATATTTAATAAGCAGTAAGGCCGGGCATTTTAAGTCGTGCTAGAATCAGCCGTCCTTTGCATGCGCCCGTAGCTCAGCTGGATAGAGTACAGGCCTCCGAAGCCTGGGGTCGGTGGTTCAAGTCCAGTCGGGCGCACCATTTTTAAGAGTGATTGCTCAACCAGATATGTATACCGTCATGCCGGCGTGCTTTTGGCCGGTATCCATCGTTCATATTGGCATTAATCCTGATAACACATACTCACCTGATAAATGGATACCGGCTAAAAGCACGCCGGCATGACGAGATATAAGTGTTTCTCTTTGTGCTATATGCCTCGACAATGGCTCCTTGCGTTGCTCTACCACCAGCATCCTTGCCGGCGTCTGTGGTGAATCGCTTTTAAAGTTTTTGGCTGCTTGATGGGATAATATTTTCTCAATCAGATATGCATACCGTCAAGCGGCAAAAACTTTAAAAGCGATTCACCACAGACGCCGGCAAGGAGACCTAGTGGGGTGGAGCAACACAAGGCCGTTGTCGAGGCATATAGCACAAAGAGAAACACTTATATCTCGTCATGCCGGCGTGCTTTTAGCCGGTATTCCATTTATCAGGTGAGTATGTGTTATCAGGATTAATGCCAATATGAACGATGGATACCGGCCAAAAGCACGCCGCATGAGCATACATATCTGGTTGAGCAATCACTCTTAAAAATGGTGCGCCCGAGTGGACTTGAACCACCGACCCCAGGCTTCGGAGGCCTGTACTCTATCCAGCTGAGCTACGGGCATGCAAAGGACGGCTGATTCTAGCACGACTTTAAAATGCCCGGCCTTATTCTTATTAAATATCTTAGATAATTCTTCACTTGGGCTTCTAGTTATATTCATACCCTGATTTATTACACTTATATAATAATATTCTTAAATTATAATTATATGGATTATTTTTTGTTGGTAAAATTTACACAATTGTATAAGAAGTATATAATATTGGCTACTTTATAACCAAAATTGGTGTATATGGCGAGTATAGAAGAGTGTTGTGTAAGAAAATGCTCGATTGTTCATGCATTGTATTACACTTTTCGCCTGTTTTGTATTTATATAGAAAGACGATTTAGCTAATTACGTTAATATACATGCGGTATGATTTCTGGCATGGATGATGCAATTACGAGTTATTTGCTACAAAAACTTTTGTAAATGAATCTGTGATGCAGTATTTACGATGTGACCTGGAAAGAAAGTATGAAGAAATAATGTGCATGTGAATTTACAGAGAGTTTATTGAATTTTTTCGAATTACATCAATAGTTATACTACTTAGGGAGGTTTTAAATGAAAGACGAAATGGATAAAATTCAAAAACATGAGGATACTAAAAAGTTATCATTAGTTGTCTTATTTTTATCAATGTTTGTTGTTGCCATTCTGGGCCTGGCACCAATTATTTAATTTAAATATAGAAATAATGGCGACGGAATCTTTTATGGTAAAATTCACTGCTTCAAGCAGTGAGACGGTAGTATTCCAAAGCATTTAAGTGCATAATTGCTGGATATTTATATGTGTTTTATTGGGTCTCCAACAGGGTTTTGACATGCACCCTCAAGTGGAGATTACCGTCTCAGGCATTAGTAGCATGGAGTTTTAAACAATGCTCGACGTTTACAATCAGTTTATAATCTTCGGTCAGCCATTCCCGCTAAGCCCTGACTATCATTTTTCTTCAGGGCATCAAAGTTATGATGATGCCAAATATTAAAATATGCCATTGCTGAAGGTGAGGGCATTGTCGCCATCACGGGTGTTACCGGCACAGGTAAAACGACATTAATCTCGTTAAACCTGAATTAGATCCTGCACAAGTTCAAGTCGGTGTGGTAACCAATGTGAGCTGGATTCCGCTAATTTACTGAGCATGGTTGCAGAACTTTTTCATTAAATGTTAATCGTCAGAATCACGTAAGTTTAATGAATACGTTTAAGGATTATCTAGTAAAACAAAATCACCGAGAGCAAGCGAGTTATTTTGATTGTTGATGAAGCTCAGGGGTTAACGGCTGAGTTGCTTGTTGCGCCTGTTCTCAAATATTCAGCACAATACACAGCTCCTGCTGCAGATTTTCTGGTTGGGCAGGAGCCCTTGCTGGATATGTCGATTCGCCCGGCATGGAACAATTACATCAGCGGCTAATCGCAGCAGCGCAAATACCGCAGCAAACGATCAATTACATTTCGCATCGCCTGCATTGTGTCGGCTGGAATAGTGACCCTGAATTCAGTGAAGAAGTTTACAGTCTTATTCATAAGTTTAGTGCAGGCGTACCGAGAAGAATAAATCTCATCTGTCATCGTTTGTTCTTGCATGCAGGCTTAAAAGAAAGGCATACATTAGTCGGCGGTGATGCATTGAATGTTATTGTTGAATTACATAAAGAAGATCTTAACGCCCGTTGCAAGACGAGGCATTGAGTGAATACGTCGGCCGCATTAAAGATTTAGCGGCTAACTAGGCTCTAAAGCTTAAACCAGGCCGCTTCTTAACTTAAACCCTTAAACCCTTAAACCCTTAAACCCTTAAACCCTTAAACCCTTAAAGCAAGCGAGGCCTGGTGTTTCAACATATAAATATTATTTTATTAATACGGTCTTTTAGCAATAGCAATTATTGGTTTATTGTTATTGCCTTTTCGCCGTCTCTGGTGGCGTGAAGCGTTTTAATAAGCAGTCACGTTATCTTATTTGTTTTCCTGTCAACAATGTTTACTTATTTCCAGCTGGCGAAAAAGTATCAGGCAACTGACATAACAAGACTGTTTGGTTTTATTCTACTTGCCGGTATTTTGTTTGGCATTACTATTGAGCTGCTACAAAGTCTGGTGCAGAGAGGCAGCAGTCTGCATGATGTATATCGGGATGTGGCAGAATTTCCGGATTTTTTATTATCGGTGTTATCAAGCTATAGTTTTCAGGAAGTTCCGTGCAGTAATATTTTTAATATCGACAGGGGTTTTGCTATTTTTCAGTCTGCTTTTCGCACACAAATTAACGCTGGATACTATAGCGCGTAAACAGGCGTTACTGGTAGATTTTGATGCAAACTGGTCATCAAGCTTTGTACAGTTTAATAGCGCAGAAATTGTACATCATCGCATAGCGACCTGAACTCAAAAGTTTTCCTGTGTTATTAAAGCAGGGCGCTTACCCCGGTTTTAGCGTGACAGAACCTGTGGGCAACTTTTTGGTCAAAATACCAGAAATTTACGGTTTAAGATTTTCTCGAATAATAAAGAAGATTTCCGACTGGTTTTACGGGTGCGCCGATAATTTGCAT
This sequence comes from uncultured Gammaproteobacteria bacterium, assembly GCA_963768125.1. Taxonomy (GTDB): domain Bacteria; phylum Pseudomonadota; class Gammaproteobacteria; order SZUA-229; family SZUA-229. Next base: position 1,983 of record CAVYHC010000053.1, on the reverse strand, counting down.
AACCAGGCACATTCGGACAGGTTTAATAAAAGCTTAATTATAGAGTCAGGGTTGAATGAGATAATCATTGCAACAGCCCAAATGAAGAAGGCGCCTCACGAGTCTGAAAATGACGGCTATCGCTGGAATACATTATTTGCCAGCGATATTCGAACTCGGAGTTACAGTTTGAAATCAGCAATATGATTCTGCACCGTCTAATTTGCGCTCGACTGTTTAATTCATAGGGAAGTGCTAGAAAATGCTGAGAGACGTTTTTCTACTATGCTGTGGACAAATTAATACGGCAGTTCAATTGATTTTTTTGGGTTTATTTGGTTGAGTTATGGGAACCATAGATTTTTCGCCATTCAACAAAGTTTTCAAGGTATTACATACCGAGCTGAATTTGTCGGCCCCTGGCGATCGTTGAGTTCCTGGTCTTAATTTTCTCCTTATACCTCGCGCTAGAGCTTCGATTCTGGAGCAAAGACTTGGCACTTTGGCAGCTTATGCCAATTGTGTTTGCGCTAGCTATGCAGCTTTGCCTGGTTGCCTTTGGTGTATACCACGGCGATGAGCGTTGATCAACATGCTGGTATTGCGTATTGCCAGTGGTCTTTTACTGGGCATGATCCCATTAAGTGTTAGTTTTTATTTTGTACCCACGTTTTTTCTGGGTCGCGGCACACTTCCCTCGCGGTTCTTTTTAGTTTTTTATTTATTTCACTGGTCCGGCTGTTTTTTTGGAAAAAGTGGTTAAAGAGAAAAATGTCTGGACACGCGTACTGGTTCTTGGTGCGGGCAAAAAGCAGACTAATTCGCAGGGCGATAAACGCGGGAGTAAATAAGGGGCTGATTATTGTTTCATATGTAGCGATGCCAGGCGATAAAAAAACAGAAGGTAGCAGTACGGAGGCACTGGGAAAACTCGTTAATTGATTATGTCGAAGACCTTGATATCGATGAAATCGTTATTGTGCTCTTGATGGACAGGCGCTCCGTTGCGACGAACAAAACTATAGACTGTAAAATGAGCGGCATAAATGTACTGGATCTGGCTACGTTTTTTGAGCGGCGCGCCGCATTTGGTCAACCCGAGCTGGTTATATCTTTCAGAAGGGTTTCAGCTGGGGGCAACTCGCCGCATCGGAAGACGCATATTGATATTGTCGTGGTATTGCTGCTACTCCTGGCATTACCCCTTATGGTTGGCCTCGCAGTTATTATAGATAGCAGCCTCGATTTTGTACAGCCAGGTAAGAGTCAAGCAGGGTGGCCAGTCATTTAACATTTATAAATTCCGCACGTGTCAGCGATGCCGACAGCATCGCGCGCTGGGCATCAAAAAATGATTCACGCATGGCCGGAGTTGGCTCGGTCATCAGAAAAGGCCGTCTCGAGATAATCATGCGCGACTGTATAATGTTTTAAAAGGCGACATGAGCTTTGCCTGGCCCGCGCCCGAACGCCCCGAGTTTGTTGCAAATCTGGCAAAAAGCATCCCTTATTATGAAGAGCGTCACCGCGTTAAACCGGGGCTAACCGGCTGGGCACAAGTGTGTTATTCCTATGGTAACACCGAAGAAGAGAGCATACTCAGAAACTGCAATATGACCTGTATTATGTGAAGAATTACAGCGTGTTGCTGGATCTCTTGAGATTTTATTGCAAACAGGCGGATGATAATGCTGGGTAAAGGCGCAATAAGGTTATCTTTGTGGTGATAAGGAAGCTGGCGGTTTCAGGCCAGGGCTCACTTTAATCTGTAATTTTTTCACTACTCTCCAATTTTGTTTAGACACCTACAAACCAATCAAAATATTAGAACAAGCGATTTTAGTGTCGTAAGTTTAGTCATTTGATTGGGTTATTAATTAATAATTAATAATGGGGAGGTGGTTATGCTTGTTTGGCAATACGCTGCTTTAAACCATGGTTTTGGTTTTAATTCTGCTTTTATCTCTAATAGCATGTTCTTCAGGTGGTGAAGGTGGTGAAGGT
>CAVYHC010000052.1:0-4895 GCA_963768125.1 uncultured Gammaproteobacteria bacterium | reverse complement strand
AAACAAAAACTGAAGTCTGCCATGACAAATGGTGCAGTCTGGATAGAATCGTCAGTCGGTATTCATCGCTTACGTCGCGCTAAAAAAATCATCGCAATAAATAACGTGATACATCTTTATTATGATGAAAACATTCAACAGGCCGAACCCGATGAAGCGACTTTAATCGCCGACGAGAATGGCTACAGTATCTGGAACAAACCGTATGGCATGTACTCACAAGGCACAAAATGGGGTGATCACTGTACTATTTATCGCTGGGCCGAAAAACACCTGAAACCGCAACGCCCCGCTTTCCTGGTGCACCGACTTGATCGAGCAGCCAGTGGCTTAATCATTATCGCGCACACAAAAAAAATGGCGGCCGCGTTTTCCGCGTTATTTGAAAACCGTAAAATTCAAAAACAGTATAAAGCCACCGTCGAAGGTGTGCCGGACCAGCTAATCCTGCCATTTATAATATCGAATGATATTGATAACAAACCCGCAATTTCTAAAATCATTGCCGTTGAACAAAATAAAAACAAAGCATTAGTCACTATTGAAATCGAGACCGGCCGAAAACATCAAATACGTCATCATCTCGCTGATATTGGTTACCCTATTGTCGGTGACAGGCTTTACGGTTCAGGGCAGTCAAATGAAGATTTACAGCTACAATCAAACTATTTAAAATTCAACTGTCCGCTCACTAATATTGTGCGAGAATATTCACTCTAGATGTAATTCGCCGCTTTAAAACAGAGAAACACATGACACAATCCCATTCATCATCAACCGCAAAAGTCATTTATATTCTTTTGCTCGTCGGAACAATCATTGGCATTACCAGCGTTATTGCATTAATCATGGCTTATGTGAACAAAGATGATTCGGCAGACTGGCTGCAATCGCACTACCAGTTTCAAATACGCACATTCTGGATAAGTCTTTTGTATATTGCTATAGGAGCAATCACCTTAAACTTTTTGTTCGGTTATTTGATTCTTGTCTTTACTTTTTTCTGGATAGTTATTCGTTGCGCCAAAGGTTTGAAGCAGCTTGAAAACAGTCAGCCAGTAAACAACGTTAAAAGCTGGCTGTTTACATAACAAGCTCAGATAATAAGGACCGCCAGCAATATCTGTCATGCAAGACAACATTCAACTCAGGCATGAAGACCATAAACCGTCAAACAGAAAATTTCCATTAAGCATCATCACTAACGACATTACCGACCCACTCAATGTTGGCAGCTTATTTCGTTTATGCGATGCACTGGGCATAAACAAGCTATATTTATGCGGCGAAACACCTGCACCACCTCATTCAAAAATTAACAAAACCTCACGTTCAACTGAAAAGCATATCAATCACGAATATGTTGCGAACGCAGAAAAGCTGGTTAGCCAGTTAAAATCGGCAGACTCAATTATTATTTCCTTAGAAATAACGTCTGCCAGCACGGCGATTGATTCAGAAGAGTTCAAAAAGGCCATTAAAAACAATAAACATATCTATCTTATTTTAGGCTCAGAAAATACCGGTATAAGTCAGTCTTTATTATCATTATCGGACTTAACGATACATATACCCATGTTCGGCAAAAACTCATCGATGAATGTTATTTCTGCTGCCAGCATAAGCTGTTACGAAATAATCAGGCAGCTATGAAATGCTAATCAGATACATCATGTCGTCAAGTTTTCGGTTCTTCTACTGCGCCAGCTTTGCTATTCGTATTTTTTACAGCCTTGTGAATGACAAACTTTTTATTACTGGCAATAATTTCGCAGTTACCAAATAACCGTTTTAGCTTTGCATGATAAGCCAGATGCCGGTTGCCAATTACCCATAATTCCCCCTGCTCTGCCAAAGCCAGCAGGGACTCCGAAAACATCTGCCATGCAACATTGTCATTAATCGCGTTGTTTTGATGAAAAGGCGGGTTACACAGAATCAGTGACACACTGTTATCCTCAATGCCATGCAGACAATCTGTTTGTAAAAACTCTGCTTCACGGGTATCGTCAAATACGGAAACAAAATTACTGATCGATGATTCCACCGCCATATAGGATTCATCGGTAAAAATTATTTTTGCAGCGGGATTTTTAATTGCTGCCAGCAGACCCAGAACACCATTGCCGCAACCCAGGTCAACAATGGTTTTATATTGTTCACTGACGGGTAAGTTTTCCAACAAGAATCGCGCGCCAAGATCAAGTTTATCCTGTGAGAACACGGCTGCATGATTGATCACTTCAATATCGACATCATCCAGCTTGTAAGGCAACTTGAATGATTTCGGGTAAGGACTGCCTGCCGCTTCCAGCGCTTCATCAAACTGGCTGAAAATCAATCGGGATTTTTTTCGTGCCAGCGATGTTTTGGTTGGCCCGATAATTTTCTCAAACAGTGCCATGGTTGACATATGTATATGCTTGGTCATTCCGGCAGCAATGATAACGCTTGAACTATTGAGCACAGGTCGAATACGATGCAGCTGATCTTCTAACAGCGCCAGGCTTTTAGGTAATTTAATTAAAACAACATCCGCCACCTCATCAACAAGGGTTTCTGCTGGTGTCAGGCTGTTTGTAATCGTTATTAAATCTTCATCGATGCCATTGTTTAATGCATTCATTAAAATGCCCTGCACTGACAGATATGAATCTGTCATTACTACGGGCCGAAAATGGCTAAGTGGAATTGATAAGCCACCAAAATCATCATTAATAATCACCACGCAGGATTCTTTTTGCGGCAGTTCATTCTCGACAAGATAATCCAGCAGATAGACATCTGCCGCATCCCATGCACGTAAGATTTCATTTTTTCTATGCGGAAATCGTTGCAGCTGAAAAGAACCGCAGCTTGTTTGCATTAATGTTTCTATAGTCATATTTAATTAGTTCCACAACCACGCAGCGCCTCTTACCCCTGATGAATCACCATGCAATGGCGCCAGCAGTTTTGTATTTACGGTATCAGAAAACACATAATCACCCCATATTTCGGGAACATTTTTATATAAACGTTTTATATTACCCATGCCACCGCCAAGTACGATCACATCAGGATCCAGTATATTGATAACATGCGCCAGACTTCTTGCCATTCGGCTTTCATAACGCATGCAAGGTCTCATTAGCATCTTCATCACCAAAACGCGCTTTGTTATCCAGTGTTTCTGCATCAAGAAATATATTGTTATGTATTTCATGATCGCGAACAATGCCAGGCCCTGATAACCAGGTTTCGATACAGCCTGACTTGCCGCAATAACATTCCGCTCCGGGAAGTTCATAATCTTTCGGCCAGGGTAATGGGTTATGCCCCCATTCACCGGCCACTGCATTGGCGCCAAGCAGCACTTTTTTGTCGATGACCACACCCGCGCCGGTACCTGTGCCAATAATCACACCAAAAACAACAGATGCATCACTCGCCGCGCCATCAACGGCTTCAGAAAGTGCAAAACAATTAGCATCATTGGCGATACGGACGTCTCTTTGCAACTGCGCCTGTATGTCAGTTAAAAGCGGTTTGCCATTGATGCACACAGAATTGGAATTACGCATTAGGCCGGTGGACGGTGATAAAGAACCCGGGGTACAAATACCTATACTGCCTTTTTCAGCCACCTCTGCTTCAATCTGATTTATTAAAGCAGAGATGCTTTTTAAAATAGCCGCGTAATCACCTTGCGGGGTGGCTATGCGCTGGCGAAATAATTCCTCGCCTGCATCGGATAATGCGATGCCTTCAATCTTGGTACCGCCGAGATCTATGCCTACACGCATTCTTAATCAGTGACTTAAGTGAATAGTGAAAAGTGAACAATGGTAAAGCTGAAGATCTACTCACCGGTTTTAACATCATCCCAGGTGCATTAGATTTTCTTATATTTTTCATTTTTCACTTTTCTGCGTTATTTTTCATTCTTCTCCGACTTCCAGTAAACCTCATCCTCACCAGCGGCTTTACTAATCGCGCGTGCTAGCACAAACAAAAAATCAGACAGGCGATTAATATACGCTAATAAGTGTCTATTTAATGATTTCTTTTTATCCAGAGCGACCAATGTTCGTTCAGCACGGCGACACATGCTCGTGCCACATGACAGTGCGATGCCGCCAGACCGCCACCAGGCAAGATAAATTCTTTTAACGGCGTTAACAGCGCATTTGCTTTGTCCAGCGACTGCTCAAGCGCACTTACACTCTGCTCGGTAATCATAGCCTGCCCCATGGACAACTCTGCGCCCACATTAAACAGTTCATTCTGGATCGCCGTATTGACTTCAAAAAATCGTCCGGAGCCTGACAGGCGACCAGCGCGAGCTGGCTATTCAGCTCATCAACATCCCCGATCGTGCATACCAACAGGTCATCCTTAGCAACACGTGAACCATCTGCCATGCCAGTAGTGCCATCATCACCCGTTCGGGTATAAATTTTTGTCAGTCGATTCGCCATAAAATAGTTAAACCTCGCTTTAAAACAGATTGAATACAACATCAATCTGAAATTCTTTTGCCTGCTGAATATATTCCGCGCGGCAGTAAAAGGCTCTATTCGTTTCACCGCGGCAAAGCAGCACGATCTAGCGCCTTGGTTGGCTGGTACTCACCAGCCGCGCATTTTCAAGACTGCCATCCGGGTGCAACACAAAAGCTACCGTGACTGTACCTTCACGCCGTTGTCGTCTGCCAGGTACGGATAATTCTTATTGTCACTGATACGACGATGCAACAGCTCAATAATAGAATGCTGCTGCTCGGATGCACTGGTCGATTGTTTCACCAAGGCAGTGTTTTCGACCTGCCCTGTAATCAATTGATCGTCACGCAGTTGTTTCTGCCTAATGTCATTATTCTGACTGGCATCATCAAACAGCTCAGCAATTGGTCG
>CAVYHC010000051.1:0-7377 GCA_963768125.1 uncultured Gammaproteobacteria bacterium | reverse complement strand
CATATAATGGTAAGCGCGGATGAACAGCGATTAATGCAGGTAATGAGCAACTTTATATCTAATGCCGCAAAATTCACCCATGAAAACGATCTAATTGAGATTAGTTTCAAAAAAGAAAACGATTATGCCGTTGTAGAAGTTACAGATCACGGTCCCGGTATTCCGGCTGAACAGCAGGATTTAGTGTTTATTAAATTTAAGCAGCTTGATACAAAAATAAACAACAAGCTACCGGGAACTGGACTGGGGTTAAATATAAGTAAAAACATTATAGAATTACAACACGGCATAATCGGCTTTGAATCAACACCAAATTTAAAAACAACTTTCTATTATAAATTACCACTCATTTAACAACAGGCGTAATTGATGTCACCACCTGAATTTATATAATGTCCTTGCCTATAAAACAAGACGCGCCACTTTATAGCCGCCGACAGGTTTTAATTTTATGCACTCGAAAATGATACAGACATTTGAATTCTTGAAATTACTCATAGATTCAATTTCAGAACATATGGTCGTCATCGACCAGTATGGCGAGATACAGTTTACCAATAAAGCCTGGGATAAATTTTCTCAGGACAATGAGTGTGTAACAATAAGTGACTGGATTGGAACCAATTATCTTATATCCTGTGATCAGGCAGCAGAAATGGGAGATGACCATGCCAGTAAAGCCGCCAGCGGGATTCGGCAGGTTATTAATGGTCTGGATTCATTTTATTTAGAATACCCATGTCATAGCCCAGATGAAAAAAGGTGGTTTATGATGAGAGCAACTCCTTTCGACTATGAGAACACGCCTTATATTATTATTTCTCACCAAAATATAACTGAACGAAAACTCGCAGAAGAACAGGTTACACTATTATCACGCCAGGATGGTTTAACCGGACTTGCCAATAGAAGATGTTTCGATGAATTTTTACTTACTGAATGGAGCCGCTGCTCACGATTAAACTTTCCTATTACTGTGGCAATGCTAGATTTAGATCACTTCAAAATGCTTAATGATACTTATGGACACCAGTCTGGTGATGATTGTCTTGTTAAAATCAGTAAAGTTCTCGCAGAATTTGCTAATCGCCCCGGTGATATCTGCGCCAGGTATGGCGGAGAAGAATTTGTGCTGGTTTTCGGCAACAGTACGACTGAACAATTAACAGATATTATTAATGACCTGCAAAGCAAAATTCGTGAGTTAAAAATCCCCAATGAGAATGCTCCAACCAGTCAATACGTTACAGCAAGCATCGGGGTAAAAACAATGGTTCCTGATAGAAATTCCAGCGAAAAAGAATTGTTAAAAGCCGCAGACAAACTTCTTTATTCGGCAAAAGAAAATGGCAGAAATCGAGTGATTTATTCTAATTAATGCAGAAAAAATGTAATACCGTGAATATCACGAGAATGCATAAACTCGTCGTTCCTCTCTTTATGCCACACCTGTTACTTGCATCGTCAGCGTCAACATAACAACATAGGCAATCAGACATAATGGATTTTCTTACTTTTAAAAGCTTTATTAGCACCGACGTTTTAATAATATTTTACTATACTGGTGCAATTCTGTTGCCTTTTGCTATGCTGACTCTTGTCACATGGATCATAAAGAAATACAAACTTGTTGATGTTGCCTATAAAAATGGAAAGGAAATAATATGGCAATCTTTGAATATAAAACAAAAGACCAGGTTAGTCGCATTGTTCATCACTTGCCTCTTGTTTATGGAACTCTTTTGGCGAATGCTGTTTGAATTTCTCATAGCCTATATGCAAATGCGTGATGCCTTACTATTACACGCCTGATACTGAATTAATACAACACGATAATTAAAAACTTCAACACGGCCCGATGCCGAATAAGCAGCTGCAGATTTAGAAAATTTTTGAGTAAAAAAGATGAAGCAAGTACTAACGTTAGTTTATCGACACGTCTTTTCAAGCGCAGCGACAGCTAATAGTAAGTATAATGATTAACAACAAACAAGAGGTGAAATTTTGCAAACAATAGTAAAGAAGTGGTTCCGCGATAAGGACTCAGGGTTTCTCGATAACGGCAGTGGCCCAGACATAATGGTACGCAAGGCCGATCTCGTTAACTGCCAGTTTCTAAAGGTTGGCGCAACGGTTGAGTTTGAATGTCACCCGGATCAAAAGGGATTAATCGCTAAAAAGGTCAAGCTTTCGCAGCAAAAAGGAGCAAATAAACAACATAACGGAAAACGCAGCACTAAGGAATTTCGCCCCGGGGTCATGACTTAAACGAATACCAACCATGGCCAGGAAAATGCAGACCTCGCCAGCAGGCGAAAAGTATGGGACTGGATATCAATAAGATCCAGTCCACAGCAACAACATTTCAGATGAACCCTATTGCTATATACCTTAATCAGTAAAGCTATCGATTCGAATCAGGCTCATGCAGACCAATATGGCGCTTTATTCCACTGGCGGCCTGACGAGGGCAGTAAGTGTAGATTCGTGGCGATGAAAATAGACTTAACCAGGTTTTATCGAATTTCTGTCTAATGCGATAAAATATTCGCCTAAAGGTGCACCTGTGGTAATTTCAACAAAACAGATAACAGGAATGTTTGTAATGCCACTGACTCTGGCCCTGACACGGAATAAACAGCACCCAATACTGACATGATTATTAACCCGACGCCCGCGCTACTGGAAAACCTGTACTGGATAACACTGATTGCAGTCGTTGTCTCATCAGCCTCCGGCGTTCTTAAAGCAGGTTTCAAACAATTTGATCTGTTCGGTGTCATTATTATCGCGATAGCAACCGGACTGGGCGGCGGTTCACTGCGTGATATGCTGCTTGATCGCGATGTGTTCTGGATCCGTGACCAGGTATTTTTTATCGCGTCGCTAGGCAGTGCCTTAACCATCTTTATCACTGCCCGCCTGTTGGCCATTCCACCCCGGTTTTTCCTGGTGGCCGATGCTGCCGGTCTGGCTACTTTTGCTATCGCCGGCACACTGGTCTCATTGATGGTCGGCGCCCCCTGGCTGGTCGCCAGTTTTATGGGGGTAATGACCGGCACCATGGGCGGTATTTTCCGTGACATATTAAGCAATGAACCGCCCGTCGTCTTTCAGAGCCCGCTATATGCCACGGTATCCTGGGGCGGATCATTAATGTTTATTGCTTTATTAACCGTAAGCACCGACACCACGCTTGCCGCCGCTATCGCCGGACTGAGTATATTTATTTCGCGACTGCTGGCCCTTTATTTTAATATCAGCCTGCCAAAATTTCGCTTCAAATCTAGCTGAGGCTTAAATGTCAAATTCAGCAATCGTTGATTAAAACATTCTTGAACTTATGCGCCTGGTAAAAACGACATCACAGGCCGCGCTGAAATAATTGTAATATTTCGTTATAATACGCAGACATTACATTGACATAACCACCCTTTAAACTACCGGAGCACATACATGTCTATAGAACGAACACTTTTCGCCTTTGGCGGCATCATGGTCATGCTGACCTCTTTACTGGCTTTGTATCATCACCCTAACTGGACATGGGTTACTTTGTTTATCGGCTTTAACTGTTTTCAAAGTTCATTTACCGGATTCTGCCCTCCTTCATGGGTGATGAAAAAGTTCGGTTTAAAAACGGAAGCCGAATTAGCCACCGCCGGACAATAAGCCCTCTCTATTGCATTACGCCGCCATGAAAACGGCCCGGTAAACGGTAGTTTTCATGGCGATCATTGTCATTGATTCAGCACCCTCCATCCTGTATACGCGATTAACTAAAACGTAGCTCATCCCATCAACGCCAACGTATAACCGCACCATTTTTGGGCATATAACAACTGCCCGAACAAAAATTGTGCACAAAACAATCGTAATTCACCGAACTCAGGTGTTTATACCGTTATATATACAAGCACTTATACCGGTATTCGTAACTGGCATAATCCTTGCTAAATATCTTCTTATAGACAATAAAGTTGCCGAATACCATCGGAGGAGTGAAGCATGTCAGCAGCTATCGACCACGGCTACTTGCCAACGGGCAAATATATTATTAATCACGACATCATGAACTGTACCGCGGGACCTGTCGTTGGTAACTACCTATATTCAGGAAGAGCACTCGGACTTTCAGAACCTTGGGATATCATCCAGCTTCACCCGGACCTTAAACCGTTATGGGGCGATATCACTGAGCACTATCGACGCGTTGGCCTCAGCCACAGTGAGAATGTCATCTGGGACATTGACCTCAGTGAACTTGGCGCCCATATCAATCACCAGCCCTCTGTTTTTTATTATGGTCCCGAACGAATGTCGATACTGGGGCGACCGTGACTGGCTATACGCTGTTGAGTACATTAATTCGAAGAACAATTTTATGGCACTGGCCAATGAACTTGGCGTTGATGTACCGATGACCCTTTGCTTCAATTCCGTTGATGAAATCAGCATGACTGACGTGCAGATGAATTTTTCTTATCCGTGTTACCTGAAAGCGGCGATTTCGGTAGCCGGTGTCGGCATCTACCGCTGTGACGATTCGTACGAATTAATCGAAGCCATGGGCATGTTTGAAGAAGGCGTGCCGGTGCAGATTCAGGAAGAAATTAAATCCACTACATTTCTGAATATGCAGTATCGCGTTGTCGGAAATGATGTTTTCAGGATGGCAGCCAGCGAACAAATTTTGCATGGCTTTACACACCAGGGCAATCGCGTGCCAGCCAGCCACGAACCCTGGAAGCTTGTAGATCCGATGGCACACTGGCTGAAAGATCATGGCATGAAAGGTATTTTCGCCTTTGATGTTGCGGTGGTGCAAACTGACCGAGGACTTCGATTTACAGCAATAGAATGTAATCCACGCTTTAATGGCGCTACTTATCCGACCATGATTGCGCAAAAACTCGATATACCCGAATGGAGCGCTATTAGCCTTCATACCCGGCACAATAAGCTGTCAGACATTAGATCTCAGTGATATCGAGTTCGATATGAAAACCGGCGAAGGGCCTAATTATCGTTAACTGGGGCACAGCGCTTATTAGGCAAAATAATGGTACTACTTGCCGGCTCTAAAGAATATCAGGCAGCACTTGAAGTAGAACTTACTGCCCGTCTCTGATATATTCTGGCTCCTTTGACAGGTGCTTGTACACCTGCTGTTCCCTGGCCCAAAAAATTTATATGACCCAATCAGGACACTATTCACTCATGGTTCACGGCGGCGCCGGTGCACTGGATAATGTTAAGGATGAAAAAACCGCCTTCCGTTACCTTGAAGCAATACGTGGTGTACTGGAACACGGTCGCGAAGTACTGGAACTTGGCGGCTCTGCCCTGCAGGCAGTTGAAACCTGCGCCTCTCTTCTCGAAGATGATCCTGTTTTCAATGCCGGCTGCGGCTCGGTATTAAATGAATACGGCAAAGTAGAAATGGATGCCGCCATCATGGATGGGCGTGACCTCAACGCCGGTGCTGTGGCTGCCGTTGATAACATTGCGAACCCGATTCAACTCGCACGTTTTGTGTTATCCGAAAGCGAACACGTTATGTTAATTGCTGAAGGCGCCATGCGTTTCGCCGACCACTGCGGCATGGAACGCGCACCGGAACATTATTTTTATACCCCTGACCGTGTCGAACAGCTAAAACAGGCACAGCTCAAACACAAAGTCATGCTTGACCATGACGATACTGAAGAAGACAGTGAAGACCAGAAATACGGCACTATCGGTGCCATCGCCCGTGACATGCATGGCAACCTTGCGGCAGCAACATCAACTGGCGGTATTGTAAATAAACGCATGGGTCGCGTTGGTGATTCGCCGATTGTTGGTTCAGGCGTATATGCCGATAATGAAACCTGTGCAGTTTCTGCCACCGGTTACGGCGAAGATTTTATGCGCACCGTCATTTCAAAAACCATCTCCGATTTTATTTACATGAAAGACATGAACGCTGAAGACGCCACTGCCGCCGGCATTGAATATTTAACGACGCAAGGTGAAAGGCCGCGGCGGTGTTATCGTGATTGATAAAGACGGCAATTGTTCCAGCGGCTTTACTACAAAAAAAATGATTCATGGCTGGATTGAACAAAGTGGCGAGACCATGGTACGTTTTTAGAGTGAGGATTCAGAGTGTGCTTTTAGCTTATGCGACAGCAGCACACAAAAACAGCAGGCATTAATTAATTTCTATTACTCGCCAGTGCACGATTGAATTCGCGTAATAATTAATAATGTCACTTTCCGATTCCAGCATTCGGTACAGATTATCTTTTTCGTCGACCAGTCCACGGCCTATCAATGCAGACAGGGCGGAACCCAAAACACTTTCAACTGGCACTGGATGAAATATCAATCGGTGCACCGGCTTTTTCCAGCTGCTCTATTCTCTCAGCACACTGCGCTTTAAGTTCAAGCTCACTTTTCCATTCATCTTTATTTTTTATTAAGACTTCACACATTAAAGCAACCGGCAGCACAGGCACTACCTTCTCAATATTTTTCATGATTGATTTGGCTAAAGACTCAACACGACAAAAAGCGTTCTTCCTGTTGCCAATACACTAAAATCAATCTGCTTTGTTTCACAATAATTTTTTGCAGATATCGGTTCGCCAAAATTCACGCTGGCATAACCAAAACGGCGCCAGCGATTTTTTCTGGATAACATTGCGTTTTTAAAAATAAATGTCGCCGTTGTTTTTATAACAAACCAGATACTTCTTTTTTCTGCTGTTTTATCCAGACGGCGCACCAGGCTTCTGTCTTCAATAACTCGATCATAATTAATGCCCACCGGTATAAACACAATATCTCTGTCAGTTTGCGGATGATAGTCGCGTAACATGTAATCCAGAAAACCTAAACGCGGCTCACGCAGCTCACCGTCTTTAGTTAATCCGCCCTCAAGAAAAACCGCCTGGCAAACACCGGCGCGAGTCGACATGTTCACATAACGTTCCAGCACTTTTCTGTACAGGGCATTACCTGAATTTCGACGAACAAAAAATGCGCCCATGGCTTTTATCAATGTTTGCAGCGGCCAGATCCTTGCCCACTCGCCAACCGCGTATGACAAGGTAGTTTTCTCAGCAACTAAAAAAGACACCAGCACATAATCCATATTACTGCGATGGTTCATGACAAACACCACGCTGGCATTTGTATCTGCTTCACTGATTTTATTATTGTCATAAAAGCCAACACGCACACGATAAACCAGGCGCGCCAGTTTTTTAGCCAGCCAGTAACCTATTCGAAAATATATATAGGCATTGAATGCCGGAATAATTTCAGAGGCATACTTATGCGCTTTGTCCTGCGCCACGGCATGCGGCATTTTATGCTCATCGGCATATT
>CAVYHC010000050.1:0-7363 GCA_963768125.1 uncultured Gammaproteobacteria bacterium | reverse complement strand
GAACAGGTAAATTTGGCATCCATAAAATTCCAGTCAACACACTCATCGGGACAGTCCGTTGAACTGTGTGGGCCTGCCGGATCAAAATGAGTCTGCAGTCGTTTGCGCCGGCAAAAGAGTAGGCAAACAGTTGTCCACACACTTTCCATCAACCTCAACAGCATGACACCAAAGAGCTGAAAAGGAGCCAGTGTGGTCCCCGATTTGGTACAATGATGCTCTCTCTGGACGGTCCACACAAACACACACTGTTCCGGCTTTTACTTTGATGAGTTTCCTTCTTCCACCATGGTAAAATGTACTCATCGCTGATTGTTTCGGCCTGTCCCTTCCTGTTACTGGTGGGTGCCGCACCTAATGCAATCGCCTATGATTCAAAACAATTCAGCACCGGGCAATTTTTTATGGCCGGCATTCCGGGCAGTATAATTTTAATGGCCGTCGTCGCTCTCGCGGTCGGCATTATCTGGCCGCTTATGGGCATGCCAATTTAACAGCCAGGAAGACTGCTCAGAAAATTTATTATGGTATGGAATTAGTTCAAAAAAACGTGGTCAGAGCACAATAATTCTTCGTATTAGCCAAAATCAAGACATTCCTGCAGAGAGGATAAATGCCATGCAAAAACCAATTCTTGTTTTATTGACCGCCGGCGTGATTGCCATGAGTACGGCCTCGTTACCCGTGCAGGCCGATTGGCCCAGTTACCAGCGTGATAATGACCGCAGTTCCAAGCACGATCGTCGTGATGACAAACGACAGGTTAAGGAACGTCATTATAAACGTGACAAGCGTATGGACAAGCGACACGTTAATGTGCGAGATTATAAACGTGACCATCGTGATGATAACCGTCGTGATTATCGCAGGGTTAAAAAAGTATACCCGGTGAAATCACCCATCATTCATCACGGACACAGTTACCGTATCCCGTCTAACCGCATACGACGTCACCGTGATATTGTCATCGTGCGCCCCTACGGCCATTTATATAGCGGTTATGGCAACTTTTTCCATGATGATGATGCTTACAAATGGCTGGCCTTTACTGCCATTGCGGTCAAGTTGTTAGACAATCTCAATGAGCAGCAACAACGCGAGCATGAATCAGCGCAGGTGCGCGCAACGACGGCACCGATCGGTGAAACGATTTCCTGGAATGAAGGCAACGCATCGGGTTATGTGACACCTACCCGTGAGGGCACCAGCAGTTCTGGACGTTACTGCCGTGAGTTTCAGCATGAAGTCACCATTGGTGGCAAAAAAGAACAGAGCCACGGCACCGCCTGTCGCCAGCCAGACGGCAGCTGGGAAGTGATCTCGACCGGCCAGTAAAGCAGGGGAAAGACCACTTTAATAGCCAGATAAGCATAACTAAGCTGCAATGTTAGTTAGACAATAAGCAGGGAGGTTGACCATGCTATGACTCAAATAAAAGGAGTTGTGGCTAGTCAGCTAATAATTGTTATTGTCATTATTAAGTAAACACTATTTAATTGACGATTGAACCGCGACTATTGAGTTCTCATTACGGATAAAGTCACATGAAAGCACTATTAATCACCCCGGAGTCTCGCTCCATCGACGTAATTGACATTAGCGAGCACAAAGATATCGCTAAGCTAATTGGTTTCGACACTATTACCTCTGATGAAATTGGTTCACAAGGTGACCGCCTGTATTTTGATGAAGAATGTTTTTTGCGTGGCAGTCAAGGGCGTTTTCAAGTCGATACACTTGTTCCTGTCTCGGGAAAAGGTGTGATAGTGGGTTCCGCAGATGAAGGTATTACGCTTAAAGATGTTGCTGCTAGTGTCGATAGTATGAGCAGCCGTATAAAATATTTGTAATATTTCGCAGAGTCGGTTTCAGCTAAGCACCTGTAAAACAATTCGCGCCAGAGAATCAACAGGATCACATTAAAGCGTACTGACTTTTAGCAGAAATGTTGAATGTTAAACTTGAGCGATTGCCTGAAACCGCCGTTATTTTTCAGCTTTTTAAATGCCATCATCCAGGAAGACTGACCATGATTAAATTAAGCCATACATACAACGCATTATTGCTGTTTTCAATCCTTGGCATTAATAATGTCTGGGCGCATGATATCGAAACCCATTATGACCGAATCCACTTAAGTGTCAGCGCAAGCGCACAACTTGAAAACGATACCATGGTAGCAACCGTGTTCGCGGAAGAAGAGGGCAGTAAGGCCGCGGAACTCTCAAACATTGTTAACAAACGGATTCGAAAGGGGCTTGACCTGGTAAAAACACATGCCGAGATAAAACACCAGACCAATGCTTATTCCAGCAATCCGGTTTACAGCAACAATAAAATAAAAGGCTGGCGAGTGAGGCAGAGTTTGCGTCTGGAAAGTCAGGACATGACATTAATGAGTGATGTACTGGGCAAATTGCAGAGCGATCTGGCTTTACAATCTATGCAGTTTACGGTTTCACCAGAAAGCAAAAACAAAGAGGATGAAAAACTCATCGACAAAGCACTCCAAGCTTTTGAAAAACGCGCACAGCAGGTAGTTAAAAAACTGGGCCGCAAAAATTATAAGATAGTCGATATCAACATATCTACCTCCGGCGCAAGAGGTGTACCCCCACAATACCAAATGCGAGCGATGGCAATGGATGCGGTAGTAAGTGCACCGGCGATTTCTGCCGGGGAACAAACGGTAAGCGTAACGGTAAGCGGCAATATAGAACTTGAATGATTCTACAGTAGAAATAAAAGACCACATTTAACAATGCTTAACTATTGCTTCATTGCTTAGTCGCAGAGCAACTGATAGCGTATACAAAATTAATTCATAAGCAAAATTTCAGGAGATTTATTATGAGCGGACTAATCCCAGATTATCCACCCGGTGGCGTTGTTACCGTTAATCGTGTCATTCTTAAGTCGCAGTACAGCATGGACGACTTACAGGAGCGTGTTGCCATGTTATGTGAAAACGTTAAGACCTATCATTCAGAAACCGGCTTTGTTGGTGGTTTCGTGTGTAAAAACATGGGGCAAATTTCCAATGAAGGTTCCACCGCAGGACAGGCCGTGGATAGCCCATTAAAAGACAAAGAAGCGTTAATTGTAACCTTTTGGGAAAGCTTCGTTGAACACGAAGAATCACACAAGAGTGACACCTTCCAGCCATTATTTAAAGCGGTACTGGAATTGTGTGAAAACGGTAATGAGGAAATCGCCTATGAGATGCTCTGGTCAGGTCGTCAGTACTCGGACGAAGAAGCGAAAGCTGCACAGGCAATGAAGGAGAAATACGGTACTAAGTAATCCACTGTCACGCAATCAGCTAGACTTTTTTAACAGCTGTTAACAGTACCAGTAAAGACATGAGAAACAGGACATGAATAATGAGCAACAGGCGATAACCACGCCCGACAATCCTAAACCGGCACAAAATGGCTGGCGTACTTTTGGCATTGTGGTTATCACCGTTTTCATCACCTCAAGTGTTGCTTACTGGTTAGTGACCAGTTACCTGTTTCCCACTGCATTTACCCCGGTAGTACTCAGTAGTCACGATCAGCAACGTCTCGATCAAAAGCTCGAACGTCTTGGTGTTAGCAGTGGCTCTCGTTCACAAAATAACGCCGGCAAACAAAAAACACTGGAACCTGAAGCCTACAGTGAAACCGGTGCCAGTCGTGATATCAACTTTAGCGAAAAAGAATTTAACGCTTTACTGGCAAAGAATACTGATCTTGCCAGCAAGCTGGCGTTTGATTTTTCAGATAACCTTGCCAGTGCTAAATTACTGGTAAACATGGACCCTGATTTTCCTGTACTGGGTGGAAAAACCTTAAAGGTAACCGCCGGCATGGAAATAAAATTGTCCAACGGTAAACCCAGCGCTATCCTCAAAGGGGTGAGTGTATGGGGCGTACCCATACCCAACGCATGGCTGGGTAATTTAAAAAATACCGACCTTAACAAAGAGTTCGGCGAGGCCGGTGGTTTCTGGCAAGCCATAAACGAAGGCGTGGAAGAAATTTCAGTAAAAGAAGGCAAATTACACATCAGACTCAAAGAGTAATGCGGTTTTATTAGAGGGTCTTGATGGCAGTAATATACTTTAAAAGCGATTCACCACAGAGACCAGCATCCCTGCCTTTGTGGTGAAACATTTTTTGACCTTGTTTTTTGTTATCCAGAAGATCATATCTCGACTTATACCGCTAATATCCTCAAGACGAAACTCTGTTGATGAATGGTTGTCATAACAGCAGTTAATAATTTCAGGTATTGTTATGAAAAAAATAGTTATCGTATTTACAGCTGTGGTTTCAATATTGGCCTTATCATATGCTGCAGTCAGTAGTGATAGCAGCCAGTCAAACACCGCCAGCAACTATGTCAAGCCGACAGAATCTGAATTAAAGCAGCGTCTCACACCGTTACAATATTCTGTCACCCAGAACGAGGATACCGAGCGCCCCTTTAAAAACACTTATTGGGATGAGACACGAGAGGGTATCTACGTCGATGTTGTTAGCGGCGAACCGCTGTTTTCCTCGACACACAAATTCAAGTCCGGTACCGGCTGGCCAAGTTTTTACCAACCACTGGAAACCGCTAATATTGCAAAGAAAACAGATTACCTGTTGATATTCCCGCGCACTGAAGTACGCAGTGCAAATGCAGATTCACACCTGGGGCATTTGTTTGAAGACGGACCCGAACCAACAGGATTACGTTATTGCATCAATTCAGCGTCATTAAGGTTTATACCGAAAAACGAACTGAAACAGGAAGGTTATGAAAAGTATGCTGAATTATTTGAAAAATAAGCCGAATCAGCATCAACACCCATAGGTTAAAAATACAGGGCATTACAGGTCGCTTTAGCGTTTCGCCGTCCATGCTGCCGCGAAATAAGGATTTCCCGGTAAAAAAATGCAGCTTAATTCGAGCTGGCGCTTACGGTTTTGGGCGCAGAGCGAAAGGACAGGAACCTTGACTTTTACTACTGCGCCAAACGTGCCGCCACTACCATTGAACCCAGCAGCCCGACACGGGCATTGACCACCACGCGTACCGGCATGGCCTTGAGCAGTCCCTGCATACGAACTTCTTTGTCAATAAAAGCCTCGATGAAACTGCCGTCTTTGAGATTATCGATAATTTTTGGCGCCACACCACCGGCGACATAAACACCACCGGTCGCCAGCCCAGTGAGAGCCAGGTTGCCGGCCTGTGAACCATACAGGCGGACGAACAGATTCATCGTCTGCATGGCGAGCGGATCTTCACCGGCCAGTGCGAAGCGGCTGATTGCGGCAGCGGGATCTTCGTTTTGACGAGCCCGCTGCAATGCCGCGGACTCCTGTTCTTTGCCGGTCTCGCGCAGAAAATCGAATACGTTTACCAGGCCGCGGCCGGAGAGGGCACGTTCCCAGCTGGCTTGTCCGAAACGTTTGCGCAGATATTGCAGTAATTCGATTTGCAGGTCGTCGGTCGGTGCAAAACTCGCGTGGCCGCCTTCGGAAGCGACCACTTCATAGTGATCGTTCTGCCATACCAGAAAACCCTGGCCGAGCCCGGTGCCGGCACCAATGATGACGCGCGTGCCCTGGGCCGCTTCGCTGCCGGCCTGCAGGGTGACGATATCTTCTTCCTGTAATGCCTCAATGCCATAACCAACGGACTGAAAATCGTTAATCAAGCGTACGTGGGGGATGTTGAACTGGCTTTGCAGCTGATCGGCATCCAGTGACCAGGGCAGGTTAGTGGTTTTGGCGTTACGCCCGCTTACCACGCCGGCGACACCGAAACAGGCTGCAGTCGGCAGACTGCCGTGCTCATCCATAAAGTCCTGTAACACGGCTTCAAATCGTGGAAAATCAGCGCTCTCATAGCGTTTTTCGAACAATACCTGGAAGGCGCTGGCGCTGGCCTCGACTAGCGAAAGTAGCGTTTTTGTGCCGCCGATATCACCGGCTAATACAGTCATGTTTATTTTCCTCGATGTTTTGTCGTGTGCTTTCCTGGTTAATGAAGGCGTCCCATTATATATATCTGCACCATTCATCGATTAGCAAAGTCACCAGCGCAGTCCAGCCGGATCAACAAGGCATAGCTTTCCCTTAGCGATGGTCTCAGATGCGGGGGATTGTTGTCGTGTTTTTTTGTCGCGGCGTCGATCGAGTATAAAAGGTTAAAGAGAGGCTGCCAAGAAACTTTTTATAGCGAAAACATGAAACACTGTTACAAAATTGATAAATCTTAAAATGCAGGGCGCATATTTAGGCTCACATTCAACACAGATGAAATTTACTGTAACCAACGTCAATTCATAATTATTGCCGTTTGTCGCAAACACTTTGTATTATAAATGCGCGGCCGGGTAATTGACGCTTGACTCGAGATAGCACTAATCCGTAACGTATTTATTATAAAAGGGAGGATTAATTATGTATAAACTTCGATTGATGACTTCACTTGGTACGTTTGTAACCATCATTGCATTGGTCATACTGTCGAACCCGATTGCCTGCTCCAGCTCCGATGGTGAAGGCGGTGCCCAGCTTACCGTTTCTAACCTGGGCAAAAACGTCAGCCTCGTCGAGGGCGTGATGCAGGAAATCAGTTTTTCTGAATCCTATGACGTGAACCGGTTTGGCGGCCCATTCAGTTCGCTAACGATGGATCTGCAGGCTCACCTTTCCGCGATTTCCATCTCTGTGCCAACCGTTGTTAACCAGACCATCCCGTTTCCGCTTCAGCTTGTTAAATCAGCGAATGCTGCGATTGAAGGTTCTCAGTTGTTTGTTTTTATCGCACGTGCTGAGCAGCTAGCAACCGTCTGCACTGAAGGGGAGAGATACGGGCCATTTGATATATCACTGGCAGATAATTTTCAGCCCGTCAGTGTCACGCCTGCCAGCGCACAAGCAACACAGCAAACCCTGGATATTATCAATATCGGGGCATACTCAATGTGCGTGCAAATACTGCCGGTCATTACCGCAGTGGCAGACCTGAACAGTTTGATCGTTGATTTTGGCAGCTGTACTGAAGCGGCAGCGAATATACAGGGCAAATGGACAGGACCCTATTCCTGTGTAGGTACCTGTGAGGAGAGTGATACCGTGACGCTCGACATTACGCAAAATCAAAATGACCCGACAATCGCATCCTATACAGATGGCGAGGCGTCGTATCAAGGCCGGGTCTGTGGCAACAGGTTCAGCTACAGTGGCGGCGTGCCATCCGAATACGATGAAAGTGGAACCTTTGTCCTGCATGCTGACGGCACTGCAAGCAAAACCTCAACCTATCTCAGCATTGGCGAAGGCGATTTCTGCAGCGGTACCTGTACGAGCAATACATC
>CAVYHC010000049.1:0-27473 GCA_963768125.1 uncultured Gammaproteobacteria bacterium | reverse complement strand
GTTATCGGTGACGCGCATTTGGCTGCCGTAGTCGTTTTTCGGGACTAAATCAGCCACCTCAATAGAGGATGCTTCAGAAATCGCTGTAATGTCGGCTTTAACGGCATTGGTAGCGTCAAGCCCCTGCAGTTTCGCTTCCTGTCCATACACCTCTTGCAAAGTGTATTGAAGATAAGCCTCTGCGATATCCTTTGATTCGCCCATCTGCCTCAGTTGCCCACCATGCAACCAGACAGTACGTTCGCAAAGGTTCAGCACGGACCCCATATCGTGGCTGACGAAAATCAGGGTGCCTTGCTCCTTGAACTTTCGCAGAAAACGCATGCACTTTTGGGTAAAGAACGCATCGCCTACCGCCAGTGCTTCATCAATCACCAGAATATCAGCATCAACATGTGCAATCACCGCAAACGCCAAGCGTAACATACATGCCGCTGGAATATGTTTTTACAGGCTGCTCGATAAAATCACCAATGTCGGCAAAAGCAGCGATGTCATTAAACCGTTATCGATCTCTTCCTTACTTAAACCCAGCACCGCGCGCATTCATATAAACATTTTCGCGCCCAGTAAACTCCGGGTTAAACCCAGAACCAAGCTCTAATAGATGCTGCAACACGACCATTAGTTTGAATACTACCGCTGGTTGGGAGTGAGTGTGCCGCAGATCATTTGCAGCAGGGTTGACTTACCCGAGCCGTTCCGGCCAATGATGCCGACGGTTTCGCCTTTTTTGACTTCAAAGGAAACGTCTTTGAGCGCCCAGAATTCTTTGAAGTATTGCTGCTGGCCTTTGCCAAGAATACGCCTAACTCGTGGCATAACGAACTGTTTTAGCCGGTCGCTCGGGGCATCGTATATCTCGTAGCACTTGCTTAAATTTGTAACACTAATAGCTATATCAGAGGACATCTGCAAATCCTTTACGTGTTTTCTGAAACCAGGCGAATCCTAGTCCAGGCAACCAATATACTCACAATATACGCAACAACCAGACCAGACCAATTAGGTACATTCCCCCACATCAATACATCGCGAGCCTGTTCGATTACAAAAGTCAGCGGATTTAAATAAATAATTGTTTGATAGGGTTCTGGCAACCTTGAAGCGGGGTAAAAAATTGGTGACATAAAAAGCAATATGGTCGTTAATACTCCCGTCATTTGCCCTATATCTCTAATATATACACCTAGAGAAGCGAGCGCCCAGGAAACACCTAATGAAAACAACACTAACGGAATAAGTACTAAAGGCAGGAAAACAAATGTCCATTGCAAAGAATAATTTACAGCGAGATAAAATAAACCCCATACCAACATGCTAATACACGCATGAAATAATGTTGAACCTAAGACAACCCACGGCAGTATTTCTAATGGGAAGACAACCTTCTTTACATAGTTTACATTTCGCAACATTAGCGTTGGAGAATTATTCATGCTTTCAGCTAAAATACCATGAACAATCATGCCAATAAAAAGAACCAGCGCAAATTCTGTTTTACTGTCTGACCCAACGTTCCACTTTGCCTGAAAGACTGTACTAAATACCACTGTATAAACAGCCAGCATTATGAGCGGATTAAAAAATGACCATGCGATTCCTAACATAGATCCACGATATCGCCCGATAACTTCACGTTTTGTCATTTGAATAATTAAATTTCGATGACGCAAAAAACTGCTTAGCATCTCAAACTACTGAAGTTTTGTGTCGAGCATTAGGATTCATTCTACTTCCTCAAACACAGTTCAGACCGATCTATCCCAAGTCAGGCATTTCAACTCCAAACTTATTTCTCAGCTTTTTCAATGACAAGCTGTGAATTCATTGGTCGTTGAGCAGGTGTCGGATAATCAGTTGTTGGAATTGCTTTTATATTTTTAATTTTTAACTTTATATTTAATTCTTTGTTAGCAACCTCAACTATTTCTTTAGTAAAGCCATGCCAGCTAGTATGACCTGAAGCTGTTAGATGATATAAATCAGAAAGAAAAGACCCCTTCGAGTCTTTCCTTGATAGTCCTGCTGCATACATAAAATAGTAGTGTCAGCAATTAATCGAGCTGATGTTGGCGCGCCAATCTGATCAGCCAACAATACTCAACTCTTCTCTTTCTTGTGCGAGCTTTAACATGGTTAACATGAAAGTTATGAGCTCTTGATGCATATACCCAGGATGTTCGCAATATCAAATAATCACAACCTGATGATTGAATAGCTAGCTCCCCTGCAAGTTTTGTACGACCATAAGCATTAATTGGATTAGGAGAATCTGTTTCTAGATAAGGCGTTGATTTTGTGCCATCAAACACATAATCCGTTGAATAATGCACCAATAATGCATTTAGCTTTAACGCTTCTTCAGCCAGTACGCCAGGTGCTACACCATTAATTTTTAGCGCGAGCTCTTCTTCCTCTTCAGCTTTATCTACCGCTGTATATGCAACAGCATTAACAATAACGTCTGGCTTAATATCTTGCACAATTTGCACGAAGACTTTCTGGATTAGAAAAATCAGCATCTTCTCTATCCAGCGCAATAATTTCACCTAGCGGCTGTAATGATCGATTTAGCTCCCAACCGACCTGACCATTTTTTCCAAACAATAAAATTTTCATTCGAACGATATCAGCTTCTTTAAATGCACGCCCTTGTGCATCTTTTTCTGATACTAAAGGTTGCTCATCAAACTGCCAGTCTATTGCTAAATCAGCATCATCCCAGCGAATACAACGCTCATATTCTGGTGCATAATAATCAGTTGTTTTATAAAGAAACTCAGCCGTTTCTGACAACACAACAAAACCATGTGCAAAACCCTGCCGGTATCCATAACTGACGTTTATTTTCTGCAGACAACTTAATGCCAACCCATTGCCCGAATGTTGATGAAGATTTTCTAATATCAACTGCAACATCACAGCACCTCACCACTAGTAACTCGTACCAGTTTTCCCTGTGGCTGCTTTAATCTGGTAGTGCAAGTCCACGCAATACACCTTTCGTTGATTTGGAATGATTATCCTGAACAAATTCGGCATTAATACCAGTCGGCTCCTCAAAAGACTTTTTTATTAAAACTTTCAAAGAAGAAACCACGATCATCACCAAAAACTTTTGGCTCAATAATTAAAACATCAGGAATCTTTGTTGGTATAACTTTCATTAAATTAAAACATCTTCATTTGCGCGACGAAGCAGATATTGTCCATACTGATTTTTCTTTAAAGGTTGCGCCAGTTCAATCAATTTATCTTTAGTGATGTAACCCATCTCATAAGCAATTTCTTCAATACAAGCGACTTTCAAACCCTGTCGGTTTTCGATAGTCTGTATAAAATTTGATGCTTCTAACAAGCTTTCATGCGTTCCCGTATCTAACCAGGCATAACCGCGGCCCATAAGCTCAACTTTTAGATCACCCTGCTCCAGGTATGTTTGATTGACTGTGGTGATTTCAAGCTCACCACGTGCAGAGGGTTTTATCTGTTTCGCAATTTCAACAACACTGTTCGGATAAAAGTACAGACCAACAACCGCATAATGGCTTTTAGGATTTTCCGGTTTTTCTTCGATGCTTAAAACATTGCCATTAGAATCAAATTCTGCAACGCCATAGCGCTCTGGATCTTTCACATAATATCCGAAGACAGTTGCTTTATTTTCGTCTTTGACATTTGCAATCGAGCTTGCCAGCATGTGGGTTAATCCATGGCCATAAAAAATATTATCGCCTAATACCAGACAGACATCATCATCGCCAATAAATTCTTCACCTATAATAAACGCCTGTGCGAGCCCATCCGGTGATGGCTGCTCTGCATAGGAAAATGACATACCAATGTTTTCGCCGTCACCCAATAACGTTTTAAATTGCGGCAAATCCTGTGGCGTTGAGATAATTAACACTTCGGTAATACCCGACAACATTAATACCGACAAAGGATAATAAATCATCGGTTTATCATAGATAGGAGTCAACTGCTTACTTACACCCTGCGTTATAGGGTACAAACGTGTTCCTGAACCACCAGCCAGTATTATTCCTTTCATTACCCTTTCCCTGTTCCCAGGCGCTCACGCTGATAAGAACCATCCTGTACATGCTGACACCATTCCGCATTATCCAGATACCAGTGGATGGTTTTTTCGATGCCGCTTTCAAATGTTTCTTCTGGCGTCCATCCCAGGTCATTAGCAATTTTGTCTGCATCTATGGCATAGCGCAGATCATGTCCAGGACGATCAGCGACATAAGTTATTAACGATTCATGAGGTACGTGTGGCGAATCTGGAACTAATTTATCCAGCAAAGAACAGATTGTTTTCACCACTTCAAGATTGGTTTTCTCGTTGTGCCCGCCGATGTTGTAGGTTTCGCCATTTTTGCCGGTTTCCAGAACCAGCCTTAGTGCACGCGCATGATCATCGACATGCAGCCAGTCGCGGATCTGGTCGCCTTTACCATAAACAGGCAGTGGTTTACCTTCCAGCGCATTAAGCGTCACTAAAGGAATCAATTTTTCCGGAAACTGGTAGCCGCCATAGTTATTAGAGCAGTTAGTGATAACGACGGGAAAACCGTAGGTACGGTGCCAGGCTCTCACCAAATGGTCTGACGATGCTTTGCTGGCTGAGTATGGTGAACTTGGCTCATAACTGGTTTCTTCAGTGAAATAACCGGTTTCATCGAGATCGCCATAAACTTCATCGGTTGACACATGGTGGAAACGAAAACGGTCTTTCTTTTCGCCCGTTAGCCCGTCCCAGTATTTTTTAGCCACATCAAGCAGATTATAGGTGCCAACAATATTAGTCTGAATAAAGTCAGCAGGGCCATCAATGGAACGATCGACATGCGATTCTGCCGCCAGGTGCATAATGGCATCGGGCTGATGTTGAGCAAAAACACGCTCAAGCTCTTTTATATCGCAGATATTTACCTGCTCGAAGGTGTATCTTGAGTTTTTGTCGACATCCGCGAGTGATTCAAGATTACCCGCATAGGTCAGGGCATCTACGTTGATAACCTCATGATTAGTCTCATTAATATATTGCCGGATAAGCGCAGAGCCGATAAATCCTGCGCCTCCAGTAACGATGATTTTCATTATTGACCCGTGAAATTGGTGGAGCTAAGCGGGATCGAACCGCTGACCT
Organism: uncultured Gammaproteobacteria bacterium; assembly: GCA_963768125.1. Classification (GTDB taxonomy): domain Bacteria; phylum Pseudomonadota; class Gammaproteobacteria; order SZUA-229; family SZUA-229. The sequence continues at coordinate 22,309 of CAVYHC010000049.1, read as the reverse complement.
CAACACTGCCAGTGTTGCGCTCTCCCAGCTGAGCTATAGCCCCTAAATTGGGCTCGAATCTTATAGGTATTCAGGGATTGAGTAAAGAATAACGTAGCCCGTTTATTAATGAGATAGCCAGTAATCACTGTTTTTTTGAAAAACGCAATCTAAGATGTTTACAAACACCTGAAGATTTGGTTAGTATGAAGGCCAACAAGGAACGCGCTACATCAATCAGGAAGATTGAAAATGGACAAAACCATACGGATATGGGTCTGTAACATTTGGCTAATTATTGCTTTTACGCCAACCAACACCGCTCATTTCACCCCTGTCACAAAGTATTATCTGCAAATATTCAGATACGGCACCACTGCGCCCTGCATTTTTGTATGTGCAAATATTAAACCGTTAGTGTCACTTATAGCGCCACCGTTCCTGCACGCCTGCACTTTCTTTTCAAGCCAAATTAATTTCAAAACGCTGTGTTTTGGACGCGCAATCCTGCGCAATATGTAACGACAAGGAGTAGTAAATGAAAAATCAAGGATACAACCCTATTAATAGCAGCACCGCTTTCATCAAACCCACCGCAGTCCAACTGGGTCTTCTGACGCTGTGCAGCAGCTTCGCAATGGGCCTTAATGCCGCTGTGGTCATTAATGAAATTGATTATGACCAGCCGGGCACCGATACCGCAGAGTTTATTGAATTATTCAATTCAGGTGCCTCGGCCGTTTCACTGGATAACTATTCCGTAGATTTAATCAACGGTTCTAATTCAAGCTCATACAGATCTATCGATTTATCGGGCTTTAGTATTGCCGTCCGATGGTTATTTCGTCATGTGCGGTGATGCCAACCTGGTTGCTAATTGTGATTACAGCTTCACCACAACAGGCGGCTGGTTGCAAAACGGTGCACCGGACGCTGTTGGACTTTACCAAAACAGCAGCCTGCTGGATTCCTTGTCATACGAGGGTATGTTATCGCCTTTCACCGAAGGCACAGCGCTCAGTATCAGTGACAGCAATACTGATATTGTCAGCATTTCACGCATCGTTAATGGTGTTGACAGCAATTCTAATGAGGCTGATTTTAAGTTGGGCTGCCTCACCCCGGGCTCTGCGAATATGGCAGGCTCGGGAGACTGTTCTGTTAGCGCCGTGCCCGTACCGGCAGCGGTATGGCTATTTGGTTCAGGACTGATAGGCATGGTAGGCCTTGCCAGAAGGAAATAACAAAGACTGAATGCTATAACCTTAGCGATAAAAAAGGCAGTCGTAATGACTGCCTTTTTGCTTGTCCTTAAAACAGCTCGGTCATCTTAAGCGCTTATATAATTCATCGCTCTTTCCAGCCGCCGTAGCGTTTTTTCTTTACCGAGCAATTCCAGGGTAACATCAATTGACGGCGATTTTCCATGCCCTGTTACCGCCAGCCTTAATGGCTGCCCTACTTTGCCGAAGCCGACGCCCAAGGTATTCACCGTGTTTTCGACAACATGATGTATCGCCTCAGCGCTCCAGTTTTCCAGCTCTTCGTATTGCTGCTTTAAGCTTTCAAGAACGGGCAACGCAGCCTCTTTAAACTGTTTTTTTGCCTGTTTTTCATCGTAAGTTTCAAAATCGTCATACAGAAAACGTATCTCTTCAGCCAGTTCAACCAGTGTAGAGCAACGCTCCTGAAACACTTTCAGCACCTCAATCAAATCAGGGCCGTTTTCGGTATTGTAATACGCGGCATGGATATACCCCAGTAAGAGCTCTGCAAGTTCCGCTGGATTTTTTTCCTTAATATAATGCTGATTTAACCAGCGTAGTTTTTCTGTATTAAATGCAGAGGCTGATGTATTAACATCATAGACATCAAATAACGAGATCATTTCTTCACGGCTGAAAATTTCCTGATCGCCGTGTGACCAGCTCAGGCGAACCAGGTAATTGATCAATGCCTCCGGCAGGAATCCATTGTCTTTATATTCCATGACACTGACGGCGCCGTGACGTTTCGACAAACGTTTGCCATCATCGCCTAAAATCATTGGCACATGCGCATAAATGGGTAACTCGGCGCCCAGTGCTTTCAGGATATTGATCTGCCGCGGCGTATTATTTAAATGATCGTCACCGCGAATGATGTGCGTCATTTTCATGTCCCAGTCATCAACCACCACTGTCAGGTTGTACGTTGGCGTACCATCGGTACGTGCGAGAATCAGGTCATCAAGTTCACGATTATTAATCACCACGCGGCCCTTGACCATGTCCTCAATAACCACATCGCCCTCTAATGGGTTTTTAAAACGCACCACCGTGTTCTCTGCTGCGGCCAGGTTCTTTTCACGACAGCAACCGTCATAACGTGGTTTTTCCTTGTTCGCCATTTGCTGCTCGCGCAAATCAGCCAGACGCTGTTTACTGCAGTCGCAATGGTAGGCATCACCCGTATCAATCAATTGCTGAATCACTTCTTTATAACGGTCAAACTGAGCCGTTTGATAAAAAGGCCCTTCATCATAATCCAGACCCAGCCATGCCATGCCCTCTAAAATGACATCAACCGCTTCCTGGGTAGAACGCTCACGGTCAGTATCTTCAATACGCAGAATAAACTGCCCGCCCATTTTCCGGGCATATAACCAGGAAAACAATGCGGTACGGGCACCACCAACGTGAAGATAACCGGTAGGACTTGGGGCGAAACGGGTTCGAACTGTCATAAATCTGGCTTAACTGAATAATTTTGGTGCGGTATTTTAATACAAAATAGTCGTCAGTTGGCAGTTATAAGTTGGCAGCCAATAACCTTTTGATTTAACGCATTCACTGCTTACTGAGACCGAGAGTGGCACACTGCCAACTAGCTCTACGCTGGATACCGGCCAAAAGCACGCCGGCATGACGAAGCCATGCTTTAAGTCATAAGCTTCAAGTTTTAAGCTCTTACTGCCAACTGCCAACTGCAAACTGATAACTGCCAACTTCTACCCATTAATATAAACTATCCAGATGCCAAAAAAGACGAGCAACGTTGATTACGACCAACTACTACAGCAAATAACCCTATGGTCGAAGGCGCTCGGTTTTCAGCAATTAGGGGTGTCGGATATTGAGCTGGCTGACCATGAAAACCATCTAAACGAATGGCTTAAGGCCGGTTTTCATGGCGAGATGGATTACATGTTTAAACACGGCAGCAAACGCAGCCACCCGGAACAGCTGGTTGACAATACCTGCCGGGTTATTTCTGTGCGTATGGATTACAAACCGCCGGACTGCGAATTATCCGATGCAGTACTGGCAAATCCTGATCTGGGTTTTATCTCGCGTTATGCACTGGGGCGCGACTATCACAAGGTGATGCGAAAACGGCTGCAGAAACTGGCGGATAAGATCAAAAATAATATCGGTGATTTTGGCTATCGCGTCTTTGTGGATAGCGCACCGGTGCTGGAAAAAGCCCTGGCCGAAAAAGCCGGCCTTGGCTGGATCGGAAAGCACAGCAACCTGATCAATCAAAAAGCCGGATCCTGGTTCTTTCTTGGTGAAATATATACCGACCTGCCCTTACCTGTTTCAACAGAGCACACAACTGAAAATCACTGCGGCACGTGCACCGCCTGTATCGATATCTGCCCGACCAAAGCCATCGTCGCGCCTTATACCGTTGATGCCAGGCGCTGCATTTCTTATCTAACCATTGAGCTGCACGGCAGTATCCCGGTAGAGTTTCGCAAGGACATGGGCAATCGCATTTATGGCTGTGATGACTGCCAGTTATGCTGCCCGTGGAATCGTTTTTCACAGCCGACAGCCGAAGAAGACTTTTTTACCCGTCACCCGCTGGATGCACCGGGCCTGGTCGAATTATTCAATTGGAGTGAAGACGAGTTTTTAAATAAGACTGAAGGTTCAGCTATTCGAAGGATTGGTTATCAGCGCTGGCTGCGTAATATTGCAGTTGCGCTAGGCAATGCAAACATGAGTAATGCACCAACATCAATAAAGATCATTCAGCTTTTAGAACAGAAAAAACAGGAGTTCAGTAGCGATGAAATGCTTGCTGAACATATTGGCTGGGCACTGGCTGAGCAGAGAAAAAGTTGTTAGATATTAGTTGGAAGTTGGCAGTTGACAGTAAAAATATAAACATTATGTTTTTCCCTGCTAAACGTTAGCTTTCAATCTTAAATGCCTGATATTCAATATCCTTTCTGTAATCAAGATATCAATAATCTTATAGATGTTTTTCTGCCAACTTCCAACTGCCTACTATTTTCAACTAATCTGAAAAGTTCAGAGACATGCAGTAATTAATCAGGTTATTCGTTGAATCATCATAACGCGAAGTATCAGTACGTGTCGACAGTTCACGCTGTATATCACTCGCCAGCTGTTTTCCGTATTCGACACCCCACTGATCAAAGGAATTGATATTCCAGATTATGCCTTGCGCAAACACCTTATGCTCATACATAGCAAGCAAGGCGCCCAGCGTTCTCGGGTCGAGATTTTCAAACAATATAGAGTTCGTCGGTTTATTGCCTTCAAATATTTTATGCGGCAGCACATCCTTTATTATCTCTTCCGAGCATCCCGTTGCTTCCAGCTCCGCACGCGCTTCGGCTTCTGTTTTACCTTTCATTAAGGCGCGCGTTTGCGCGAAATAATTAGCCAGTAATACACCATGCTGCTCACCCAGAGGGTTAACACTTTTCGCGGGAATTAAAAAATCTGCCGGCACCGGCTTTGTTCCCTGGTGCAGCAACTGAAAGAAGGCATGCTGGCAGTTACTGCCCGTCTCTCCCCAGATAATCGGTCCCGTAAGATAATCGACGCGCTGCCCTTCGCGGTTAATGGTTTTTCCGTTACTCTCCATGTCCAGCTGCTGCAGGTAAGCCGGCAAACGCCTTAAATACTGGTTGTATGCCATCACTGCATGGCTTTGCGCATCAAAAAAATTGTTATACCAGACGCCGAGCAAAGCCAGAATAACCGGCATGTTTTTTTCAATCGGTGTCTCTTTAAAATGCATATCCATGGCATGAGCACCGTCAAGCATTTGCTCAAAATGGTCCATGCCAAGATAAAGCGCAATAGGCAAACCAATGGCCGACCATAAGGAATAGCGGCCACCGACCCAGTCCCAGAACTCGAACATATTCTCTTCCAGAATGCCAAATTCTGCAGCCGCCTGTTTATTTGCTGTTACCGCAACAAAATGACTCGACTACCGCTTTTTCATTACCGGTTAATTTGACAAACCACTTGCGTGCACTGTGTGCATTTAACAGCGTTTCCTGCGTAGTGAAAGTTTTCGAAGAAACAACGAACAGGCTAGATTCCGGTTCAATGGATTTTAGAATTTCGGTCAAATGTGTCGGGTCAACATTCGACACAAAATGCACATTCATACCGCGTTGCGCGTACGGTTTCATTGAGTCACAGACCACATGCGGGCCTAAATCCGAACCGCCAATACCGATATTGACCACATCCTTAATCAGCCGACCACTATAACCGCGCAGATGGCCACCACGCACGCGTTCAGTAAAATAACGGATCTGCGCCAGTACACGGTTGATCTTCGGCATCACATTTTCGCCATCAACATAAACCGGCGTATTACTGCGGTTTCTCAGTGCCGTATGCAATACCGGGCGAAATTCAGAAATATTAATCGGCTCTCCAGCATACATCTGGTCGCGCCATTGCTCGACACCGGTTTCCCGTGCCAGGTCACACAATAAGCGAAAGGTTTCGTCATTGATTCGGTTTTTTGAGAAATCCAGCATGATGTCGTCCATCTGTGTGCTGAATTTCTTAAAGCGACCGTCATCCTGTTCGAACAAATCGCGCATATGCACATCTTTCATCTGCTCAAAATGCGCTGTAAGCGCTTTCCATGAGGCCAAGTTCCGTTAATTTCGACATAACACCAACATTTTTATCATTTCAATGCTGATAAGACTAATTCAAAAACAGCATGTATTCCAGATGTTTCTGCGACTTCAAACGAGATATAAAGTGATAGCATAACGGCTTAAACAGCATCTATCAGCAAACCCTTAAATACGTTATAATTTGCCACTGATTTATTGCTGATATCTTAAAGCAGCACAGTGCAATTATTAATTTCAGTAAACTTTCTTTATGAAGCCAACGTTAGAGCAAACTCAGACAATCAAAAACTATCAGGACGCCACGCCTAAACTGGCCGGTTTGCTCAATACGGCGACCACCGATAAACAGCTGCGCGCCAGGGTAAAACTGTTTGGCAACTTGCTTGGCAATGTACTGCTATCCAATGCCGGCGCCAAAGTATACGATGCGGTCGAAAAACTGCGCGTTGGTTTTATCGAATTACACAAGAAAGAAGACAGTGATAAAAGAGCACGTTTAATGGCGCTCATCGAATCACTGGATGAAAAAACCCTGACCCAGGTAGTACGCGCATTCAGTACCTATTTCAGCCTGGTCAATGTCGCTGAAGAAGCCTCTCAGTTGCAGCTGCGCCGTCGCCAGATGCGCAAGGGTGGTGACCTCTGGATTGGCTCGTTCGATTGCGCACTGCATGATTTCGTCAGCATGGGTATGTCAGCCGAACGCCTGCAAACGCTACTCGATCGACTGGCCTATATTCCGGTTATTACCGCGCACCCCACCGAAGCAAAACGCCGCAGTATTTTATACGCCCTGCGCCGCATTTTTCTAACCAATGAGAAACTAAACGATACCCGTCTCGGTAAAAAACAGCACCAGGCCGTGATTGACGAACTGGAAACCCAGATTGAAATTTTATGGCGCACCGATGAAGTCAGAGAAAGCCGGCCACAGGTTCGCGATGAAATCAAAAACGGTCTTTATTATTTCAAAGAAAGTCTGTTTGATGCCGTTCCCGTGGTTTATCGAAATTTAGAAGACCGCATCCGTGACCACTATCCGCACGCGCAGATAAAAGTACCCAGTTTTCTAAAATTTGGCTCCTGGATTGGCGGTGACCGCGATGGCAACCCCAACGTAACACCGGAAACCACTGAACTGGCGCTGCGCCTGCAATCTCGAGCCACCTTACAGGAGTACATCCGCCGTTTAAACACGATGTTTAAACACCTGACGCATTCCGACCAGTTCTGTACGCCAAATCGCGCATTCACTGAAAGTCTGAACAAAGACGAAAACCTGCGTTTTGAAGTCTTTGCAAACAATGCGCACTCGTATTTGCATTCGCCATACCAGCGAAAAATAGCGTTCATGAGTTATCGCATACAGCAAAATCTGGATAAAACACGCACCCTGATTGCTGACACCAGCACAGATGTCAGCAAATATGTACATGCTTACACCTCTGAAGATGAATTCCTTGAAGATTTGCTGCTTATCCGTGACTCACTGCACAGTCATGGTGATCACAAAATTGCCGATTTAACGATTAAGGACCTGATTCGCCTGGTTGAGTCGTTTGGTTTTTACCTGATGCAGCTCGATGTCCGCCAGGAATCAACACGCCACAGCGAAGCTGTTGCTGAAATTTTACAGCTGAGCAGCAAAGCGAACGATGAGAAGGTAATAAAATACGAAAACCTGGATGAAACAGCACGTATCAATTTACTTTCCGGGCTCATCCAGAAACAATGCCAGGGCATCAAATTTGATCACGCTTTACTGAGTGATGCCAACAAAGAAACCCTTGCCGTGTTTAACGTCATCGAAAAAATGCACGGTGAAATCAGCCCTCGTGCGTTTGGCGAATATGTTATTTCGATGACACATCAGGCTAGCCATGTACTGGAAGTCATGCTACTTGCCACTCTGGTTGGTCTCGCCGGCAAAAAAGATGACGAATGGTTCTGTAAAATCAATATTTCACCGCTGTTTGAAACGATTGAAGACCTTAACCACATCGAATCAGTACTGGCCCGTTTATTCGACGATAAAACCTATACCACGCTGCTGAAAGCCTCGGGCAATCTTCAGGAAGTCATGCTTGGCTATTCTGACTCGTGTAAAGACGGCGGCATTCTGGCCTCTTCCTGGCAGCTATTTGAAGCCCAGCAAAAAGTAATACGGCTGGCAGATGCCCACCAGATCAGATTGTCGGTTATTCCATGGGCGTGGTGGCACTATTGGTCGTGGCGGCGGCCCAACGCACGAGTCCATTCTGTCGCAACCAGAAGGCACCGTACATGGCCAGATAAAATTCACCGAACAGGGTGAAGTTTTATCCAATAAATACAGCAACCCGGAAACCGCGGTTTATGAGTTAACACTGGGTGTTACCGGTCTAATGCTTGCCAGCCGCTATCAAATCTTGCCGGGTGAATCGACAGCCAGTGAAGAAAACATCTCGATCATGCGCGAAATCATGGCTTATGGCGAAAGCAGTTATCGACAACTAACGGATAATACAGAAGGCTTCCTCGATTACTTTTATGAAGCCACGCCGGTCAGCGAAATCGCCTTAATGAATATCGGCTCTCGCCCTTCACATCGTAAACAGGGTGACCGTTCCAAGACTTCTGTTCGTGCTATCGGCTGGGTATTTGGCTGGGCACAGGCAAGACAAACCTTGCCTGCCTGGTATGGTATCGGCACAGCCCTCTGCCAATGGGTCGGCGATGATGTCTCACGCCTGCAAAAACTTCAGGCCATGTATAAAAACTGGCCCTATTTCAAAGCCCTGCTAAGTAATACAGAGATGGCCCTGTATAAAACCGATATCCGTACCGCAAAAGAATACGCTGAGTTATGTGTTTCGCAGGAAACCGGTCAACGTATCTTTGAAATGATAAAAGATGAACATAATCGTACGCTGGACATCACCCTGAAAGTTTCCAATATGACGCATCTGCTCGATGATATACCGCCGCTGGCACTGTCACTTATGCGCCGCGACCCTTATCTCGATCCGTTAAACCATATACAGGTTAAACTGCTGAAGCGCTACCGTGATAAATCCCTCGATGAAAACGAGCGTAGTAAATGGCTGAAGCCATTGCTACGCAGTATCAATGCTATCGCTGCAGGTATGCGAAATACCGGCTAACAGCCACTAGTGGTAAATTTATTAAACAGAAACAGCGTTTATGATCTAAATCAATCGATTATTTTCTATTATTGTTAACATCACGCGATGGACTTATTTACTATAATCATAGGCGGTGCGCTGCTACTGCTGCTTTCAGGTTTTATCATTCGCCTGTGTTATACCATTTTGCTTAATCTGATCAACGGCCGAAAGTTTCACCATTCGCTGGAACAACAGTTTAACCAGTTACGCTTAAGCAACATGCTTACCGCACTTGGTATCAACAAAACCGCGTATATCTATCAGACCAACGTCAATAACATTCAGCAACAAATGAATAGCTGCTCTGCATGTGAAAATACAGAAGTCTGTGATGAAAAACTTTCAAGCCCGGATATCGATATTAGTGACATCGAGTTTTGCAATAATGAGGCGGATTTAAAAGAAATAAAACAGCGGCAGTCTGAGTAAGTTGATTTTTCTGTTTATAAGGCTTATTTGCCGCGAATGACGTCAAAGCTGCGCAAATAAAAATACTTTAGTCCACAGATGGACGCAGATTAAAACAGCCTATTTTGTCTTGAACGATAGCGAAAAATCTTAAAGGCTTATATATTCTACAGGTGTCAAGATCCTTCACTATCGTTCAGGATAACACTCAACTACTATAATTTTTTATCTGCGTCCATCTGCGTTTATCTGTGGACTAAATCTTTTAAATTTTCTGAATCAGGCAGCCTGAACAGGTATTTTATTTGAGGTACGCATGATCTGGTTGGCGCCGTTAAGATAAACCAGTGTTGGTTTGAAGTTGGCTATCTCGTGAGACGACAATCTCGCGTAGCAACAGATAATCACACGGTCACCTTTATTGGCTTTATGGGCAGCAGCGCCATTTACCGAAATGACACCACTTCCAGCTTCAGCCTGTATCGCATAAGTGGTAAAACGCTCGCCATTATTTAGATTATAAATATGGATCTGCTCATATTCATGAATACCGGCCGCGGACAGTAAGTCAGAGTCTATTGCGCAAGAACCCTCATACTCCAGTTCGGTTAGCGTAACCGTGGCCTGATGAAGTTTTGCTTTTAAAAGTGTAATTTCCATAAAAATATTTAACGTATTGTTTTTATTACCTATTATCGAAAATTTTAAGCCATATTCAGCGTCAACAGGCGTATTATCCTTTATACGCGGTATACGTTCAAGTTTTGCACAGCACGGTGCGGCTCATGCACCGACAGTAAACCTTATATTATCAATCAACCGGGTTTCACCCAGCCTGGCTGCAGCCAGAACAATCAGATGCTTATAGCTGCCAATATCACTGTTCGACACCTTTTTCAGACCTGAAGTTTCCCTGAGGCTGACATAATCGACTGCAAAACCCTGGCTTTGCAAATAATTGTATGCAGCCTGATTGCGCCTGTTCGGCGTCCGCCCCCTGAGCCAGCTGATCCGTAAACTGCTTCAGCGCAGCAGACAATAGTCTGCTTTTTTCACGATTACTCTTATCCAGATAATTATTGCGCGAGCTCATGGCCAGGCCATCGGCTTCCCGTTTTGTCGGCGCCGCGATAATTTCAATGGGCAAGCTTAAATCTTTAACCATTCGCCGGATAACTAATAACTGCTGAAAATCTTTTTCGCCAAAAACGGCACAGTTCGGTTGCACCATGTTAAACAACGTTAAAACCACTGTCGCAACACCCTTAAAAAAACCAGGACGAAACTCACCTTCTAAAATAGAAGACAGGGCGGGTACGTCAACAAAAGTGCTTTGTTGCTCGCCGTCAGGATAAATCGTCGACGTATCCGGGGTAAAGACCAGTGCGACACCCGAACTTTTTAATTTACTTAAATCCTGTTCCAGTGTCCGCGGGTAAGTCGAAAAATCTTCGTCTGGAGAAAACTGTAGCGGGTTAACGTAGATACTGACAACAACACGTAGCGCTTTAGCTTGAGCAACGTCAATTAACGATAAATGACCGTCATGTAAATTGCCCATGGTCGGCACAAATGCAATTGTCTCATTATTATTACGCCACTCACTTAGCTGCGCACGTAATTTATCCACCTCTTTACAGACTATCATCGGCATAAGCTAACAGGACCTGAAATCAATAAAACCGGCTTTAGCTAAAGACGTGTTCAGCAGCAGGAAATTCACTGCGTTTAACGGCAGAGACATACTGCTCAATGGCTTCTGCAATACTGTTAGCAGCGAGCAGAAAATCTTTGCTGAATTTTGGTCGAATGCCTAAACTTATATTAAGAATGTCATACAACACTAAAATCTGGCCATCACAGTCTGCACCTGCACCGATACCAATGACCGGTATATCCAGGGCATTTGTAATTTTACTGGCTAATGCCTCTGGCACGCATTCCAGCAACATTAAATCAGCACCCGCCTGCTGCAATGTTAATGCATCGGCTAACATTTTCTCTGCCACCTCAGCTTCCCTGCCCTGTACCAGGTAACCGCCTATTTTATGCACATACTGTGGCTGCAAACCTAAATGCGCACAAACTGGAATGCCATTTTTATTTAACGCAGAAACCGTTTCTGCCTGATCAACTCCCCCTTCCAGTTTCACCATGTGGGCGCCACCCTGCTTCATAAACAAACCTGCATTTAATACCGCTTGCTCAACTGAGGTAAAACTTAAAAACGGCATGTCAGTAATCAACATTGCGTTGCTTAAGCCTTTAGCAACACACTGTGTGTGATAAAGCATATCGTCAACCGAAACAGGCAATGTGGTTTCTTCACCCTGAATAACCATGCCCAGTGAATCACCAACAAGCACCACATCAACAGCAGACTTTTCCAGTATCCGCGCAAAGCTGGCATCGTAAGCCGTCAAACAGGCAATTTTTTCGTGTGCCTTTTTCATTTCAGCTAAGCGACGTACCGTTACTTTTTTTCTGCTATCTGTTTGTGCGCTCATTAGTTACTCTAATTATTGATAATAAGCTGTAAGTTATAAGTTAAAAGTTAAAAGTTAAAAACTTAAAACTTAAAACTTGCTCTATAAAGCCACCTGCGTCGGATTGAAATAATGACGCCCCGACTGCACCTCAATAATTTGCTGATACAATAAAGCATAGTCAGCATCATTGTTTGCAAAATCGATATCGGCAGCGTTCACAATTAACAAAGGTGCATTATTATACTGGTAAAAAAACTGAATATACGAATCACACAATCGCTGCAAATAAGCCGCTTCTATATAACGTTCATGTTTCAATCCACGTTTTTGTATGCGCTTTAGCAATACTTCTACCGGCGCCTGTAAATAGACAACGAGATCAGGTCGTGGAATATCAATCGTTAAATTGGCATAAACCTGTTCATATAAATCCAGCTCATCAGTACCTAGCGTTATTTCCGCAAATAAGCGGTCTTTCTCGATTAAAAAATCTGCCACTCGTACAGGATTGAACATATCCGCCTGATTCATTGCTTTCAACTGACGAGAGCGCTGCAGTAAAAAGTATAGCTGTGTTGGCAATGCTGCCGCCTTAGGATCATCATAAAATTTTTCCAGGAACGGGTTTTCATCCGACCCTTCCAGCAACAGGTCACTATTGAAAGATAAGGCAAGCTTATTTGCCAGCGTTGTTTTACCAACACCAATAGGCCCTTCAACGACAATATAAGCAGGATGCTCCTGATTTTTATCTGCCTGCGTATCACTTATTATTTGCTGCAATGCCATCAACGACTACCTGTTTATACTTCCTGCGAACTGGCAGGAAAAATCACTATTTACCTTTGTTTCCGAGCCTGAGTTTATTATGTTCTTTAACATGCCTTTTCCTGGTATCTCAATATCAGGATTTAATTTTAATAATGGCATGAACACAAAATCACGTTGGCAAATACCCGGATGCGGCACCATTAAATCATCTTGTTCGATTTGCTCATCAGCATACAACAAAATATCCAGATCAATTGAGCGTTCGCCCCAATGGCGTGTTTTTATTCTTCCCTGCTCTTTCTCTATTAACTGGCAGTGTTTTAACAACTCTGCTGCTTTTAGCGATGTCTCAATGAGAACAACGGCATTGACATAATCCGGCTGATCTTCCGGGCCCATTGGCTTACTTTTAAAATAACCCGAGTCCTTTAACACTTTGGTATCAACCAGTTTAGCTAAAGCATTTATCGCATTTTTCAGCTGAAGATCAGGCCGATCTATATTACTGCCCAAACCGATGTAAACCGCTTTTTTCATAACAATATTGTTATTCTTTAACAACCGGCCTCATGCAACAGGCTTATTAATCGTTTTCTTTTTTGCAGAGCGCCTGCCTGATTTTTTCTTACCGGATTTACCTGGCTGGTTAAATAAAGTGTTTCTCTGCTGCTCTGGTGTTTGCGTCTGTATTTCAGTCCACCATTCACAATCCTGCTTCAAGCCTTCATTTGTTTTGTCTTCACCTGCCTGTACGCGAATACATAAAAAGTCGTAACCGGCTCGAAATTTCTCATTCTCCAGTACAGCTAAAGCGCGCTTACCTGCCCGATAATGGAAACGCGTCTGCAATCCCCAGATGTCCCGCATGGTTGATGTAAATCGTTTGGGTATTGAAACGCTGGCTGCCTGCTGGCTTAATATTTTTGTCGCGCTTTTTTGTATTGCCACTGAATACGGCATGCCTTTATCGACAAGTTCGTGCACCCGTGAATTAACCGGGTGCCATAACAAGGCTGCCAGTAAAAAAGCAGGGGTAACACGTAAATCTTTTCTTATGCGATCATCGGTATTCTTCATCGCGATCATCAGCATCCTTTTTACATTTTCATCCTGTTCTATCGATTTAGCGGCTTCAGGAAATAGATACTGCAGCACATCAAATTCCAGTAGCAACTCAAAACTGTTTTCCGCATGTCCTGAATGAAATAACTTTAGCACTTCTTCGTACAGCCTGGCAGGAGGGATATCAGCTAACAGGTGCCCAAGTGAATATATGGGCAGCCTGCTCTCTTCTTCAATTTCAAAGTCCAGTTTTGCTGAAAAACGCAGCGCGCGTAACATTCTCACCGGATCTTCACGATAGCGCGTTTCCACATCACCGATCAAACACAGACGCTGATTTTTTATATCTTCATAACCGCCAACAAAATCAATCACGCTAAAATCGGATATGTCGTAATACAGTGCATTGGCAGTAAAATCACGTCGCCAGACATCATCTGCCAGCCCGCCATAAACATTATCCCGAACGATACGGCCCGTTTCGTCCTGGATGCCCGATTGCGTAAGATCGTGACTTGCACGGTAGGTTGCGACTTCGATAATTTGCCGGCCAAAGTGAACATGCGCCAGGCGAAAACGGCGGCCAATTAGTCGGCAGTTTCTAAATAGTCTATTGACCTCTTCAGGTGTTGCATCAGTTGCCACATCAAAATCTTTTGGTTTAATGCCTATCAGCAAATCTCTCACTGCACCACCGACCAGGCAAGCATGGAAGCCTGACTCATGTAATCGATAGAGAACCTTCAACGCATGTTTATCTATATTTTTACGCGAGATGCCATGCTCGCCTCGCGAAAGTATAATCGCATCGCTGCTGGCGGCATGTATTGCCGCCGTAGACCTTACTCTCACTTTCTTTTGTGATGATTTCTTTTGTGATGATTTCTTTTTGTTTAATTTCTTTAACCAGTTCAACATATCAATCGAACTCTTTTAAAATTAAAGTCAAACCATCACCTATGGTAAGCAGACTTTTTGTTACACGGTTATCTTTTTTTATCATTTCGTTAAAGCGGCGAATTGCGCGGGTTCCAGGTTCGTTATTTTCCGGGTCAGCAACGGCTCCTGACCATAAAGTATTATCGACAGCGATCATTCCGCCCTTTCTTAATAACTGCAACGACATTTCGTAATACGTTATGTAGTTTTGTTTATCGGCATCAATAAATATAAAATCAAAGGAATTTTCATTTCCGTCATCAAGTAATTGCTGCAGTGTTTCTTCGGCAGGTTGTGTGTAGAGTTCAATTTTATTTTCGATCTCAGCCAGCGCCCAGTACTTCTGCGCAATGCTTGTCCATTGTGGCGAAATATCACAACAAATTAATAGACCCTCTTCAGGCATCGCACTGGCGACACAAATCGAGCTGTAGCCGGTAAACGTGCCAATTTCTATTGCCCGTTTCGCGCCCATCAATTTTATCAACAGTGACATAAATTGGCCCTGTTCGGGCGAAATTTGCATTACCGCATATTCAAGCTGCGCGGTTTCTTCACGTAGCTGAGTCAAGAGCGCGGCTTCATTAATGGAGACATCACAAATATAGTCATAGATGCGGTCGTCGATGGACAGCGTCCTGTTGCTCAAGTTTTACTGCTCAATGAAGGGTTTCCTGAAAAGACATGAATTTCATGAGGGAAAATTATACCAAAAACAGAGGCTTATAAAAACTGCAGCATTAATGTATCTATCTCGGCCAGAGAATAACAAATTTGCCTGCCGAGATCTGCTTTTCTCACTTTATAATGGCAGTTTGATTAAACCATGAAGGCGATATTCACAGTAATCGTTAAGTATCTGTCGATGATCAAATGCCAGCTCATGATCAACATTAAACGGGTCAAACAGGCCAATATCTTTGGCATCATCCGCCGCAATGGGCTTTCCAGTGGCACTGCCGACAAACACGGCACAGGCTGTGTGTCCCCTGAAGTCGCGTTGCGGATCCGAATAAATTCCTAACAACACATCCAGATCAACATCCAGACCGGTCTCTTCGCGCGCCTCACGCCGCGCCGCAGTAGCGATGGTCTCACCCACTTCCACAAAACCACCAGGAATTGCCCAACCATAGGGCTCATATTTTCGTTCAATGAGAATAATCGGCTTGTCATCGAGCAACGGCATTTCAATAATGACGTCGGCGGTGAGCTGCGGCGTAATGGGTCTGGTCATTTTATCCGTTGGTCGTTGGTCGTTGGTCGTTGGTCGTTGGCGTTGGTCGTTGGTCGTAATCTTAAAATACACACAAAATAGGTCAAGCAGTGTTTCGCTTTTAACAGATAACTGCAAACTGCAAACTAGCTACCGCTTCCCACTATTGGCTATTTTTAAATCGTCGTAGTTGTTCACGTTCACGTTTTCCGGGTTTAGACTTGGGTACTGGCCGGGTTGCTGAAGCCAGTTTTTTTATCGCCTGCTCCTGCTCGCGTTTTGCCCGGCTTTGCTCCGATTCCTCATACATCAAACAGGCTTCTTTCGCTGGTCGCCGCGTTTTGTTTATACCTTTTATCGTTATTTCGTATAAAACACTGTCTTTCTGGATAGAGAGTATGTCGCCAATATGAATAAAACGCCCCGCTTTAACACGATGCCCGTTTAAATGGACCTTGCCACCATTGACCGCATCACTGGCTAACGACCGGGTTTTAAAAAAACGCGAAGTCCATAGCCATTTATCAATCCTGATACCGTCACTGCTCACTGTTCACAATCACTCATCAAATAAGCAATGCCACAGCGGCGATACCTAATAACCACCACCAGAAACTAGTGCTCTCTTCTTCAGGTTCAGGCGGCTTAAGCGGTGTTTTTGCAACTGGATGAATCACACCGGGTTTGATGCTGGCTTTTTTCGGCACGGATTTCGGTAACGCCACGTAGGCCGTTTCGCCTTTTGCAAATACTTCTTTTCCAGCGTCATTATGTACATCAACCAGGCCTTTAATCACTTCCAGGTAAAAACCTTCATCGGCATCAATGGTACCGCCACAGCCTTTTGCCTGGAACACACGCAGTGCATATTCGGTTCCTCTCACACCAACACTGGCGACAGGGGTGCGTAATTCATAAATATCTTCGCTCAGTTTTCCTATGCTGCCGGTTATTTTCTTCAAACTGCCCTGCAATAGATTAAGGATACTTCGCCGATTTGCCGTATTCAGCGCATATTCTTCAATCACCATGATACTGAAACAGCGCAAATCCAATATCGCTTCATCAATCATATGCAGGCGCACATAGCCTGTTTCGCCAGTTACTACCTTATCGCCTAAATAAACGGATGAACCTTTTTCCAGTTCGCGCGATACTTTTCTTTTATCAACGGCAATAACGCTGCCACTGCTTTCCACGACAGCGCCGACTCGTTTTCTTGCTACCGTATTTGTCGGCGTTGAGCGCATGACAACCTTTTGCGGCAGCGACAGGCGCACACCCGCCTTCATCTGTGTCGGGTCATTATTGATAAACGCATGCGGGTTTTGCCGCACTATATCGCTGCTTATTTTAGGCCATTCTTTTACCCGGTCCGGATATAAGCGCTTGACGATATTATGCAGTGTTTGCCCCTTTTGCACATGGAGATAACGTATCTCAGCATCGTAGGCTTCTTTAGCAAAAGAAGTCGCCGGATTAAGGCCAAATATAAATAAAAAAACCAGAAGTTTAAGCAGGAACATTGTAATTTTTGCGGGCAATTTAAACTGCTACAAGTATAGTTACTGATGTATTTTTTTGATCATTTTTCAGCAAGAAAACTGAAATACTTACTATTTAGCAGAGCTAGCATACTGCAGCGGCCGTGTGCTAACGAGAGAGTAGAAAACAGCGGTTATTGTGAAAACAGGGGAGAAATCTTTAAGCCGGCTGGCAAAAAGATTTCTCCCGTCGTTCGATCTAACAAAAAAGGATAAAAATTACTTATCCAATAGTTTATTAACACGTTTAACAAAACCGGCGGCATCATCCAGTGGTGCACCTGCGGCCAGTTGCGCTTGCTCAAATAACAGGCAGGTATAATCTTCAAATAGATCATCATCTGTAATTTCGTTGAGTTTTTTCACCAGGCTATGCTCGGGATTCAATTCCAGAACCGGCTGTGATATTGGCGCATACTGCCCTGCCGCCTGCATAATCTGTTGCATTTGAGCACTCATGTCATGCTCATTCAATACCAGGCAGGAAGGTGAATCCGTTAAGCGCTGTGATAAACGGATTTCACTGACTTTGCCTTCCAGCACTTTTTTGCTATGTTCAATAACCGATGCATACGATTTTTCAGCTTCTTCAATAACAGCCTTATCTTCTTCCTCATCGATATCCAGAGTACCGCGAGCCACCGACTGCAGTTTTTTGCCGTCGAATTCTGTCAAATGTGATACCAGCCATTCATCAACGCGATCACTGAGCAGCAACACTTCAATGCCTTTTTTCTTGAACACTTCAAGGTGAGGACTGTTCTTCGCTGCCGTGTAATTATCAGCAACAATGTAATATATTTTTTCCTGCGCTTCCGGCATACGAGAAATATACGCATCCAGGGTGACATTTTGCTCATCATTGTCATTAAAGGTGCTGGCGAACCATAACAGTTTCGCTATACGCTCCTTGTTTGCCATGTCTTCAATCGGCCCTTCTTTCAATACCTGGCCAAAAGACTTCCAGAACGTCGCGTAATTTTCGTTATCGTCTTTTTTAATTGACTCAAGCAAACTCAGTACTTTCTTCACAGAAGCACCGCGAATTCGATCAATCGCCTTGTTTTGCTGTAAAATTTCACGTGACACATTCAGCGGCAAATCATCAGAGTCAATCACCCCTTTAACGAAACGCAGGTAGTTTGGCATCAGCTGCTCAGCTTCATCCATAATAAAAATACGCTTGACATATAATTTCACGCCACGCTTGTGATCGCGATCGAATAAATCAAAGGGTGGATTTGTTGGTATAAAAAGCAGAGAGGTGTAACTCTGGTTACCTTCAACTTTTGAGTGCGTCCAGCTTAACGGATCGGCAAAATCCAGGCTGACGTGTTTATAAAACTCCTTGTATTCGTCTTCGCTAATCTCACTCTTATCACGCGCCCATAATGCCGCCGCAGTATTAACGCGCTCTAATTTAGTGATGATGTTATCGTTTTCATCTTTTTTCGGCTTGCCCTCGTCATCCATCTCTTCTTCAGCCATCAGCACAGGAATAGAGATATGATCGGAATATTGTTTAATAATCGATTTCAGGCGATGCGAGCTGGCGAATTCAGCTTCGCCTTCCTTCAGATGCAGCACAACTTTGGTACCACGCCCTGCTTTTTCGATGTGTTCCAGCGAGAAACTGCCCTGACCATCAGATTCCCAGCGCACCGCTTCGTCAGCGGGAGCACCGGCGCGGCGCGTTTCCAGGGTAACCTTGTCGGCAACGATAAAACTGGAATAAAAACCAACACCAAACTGGCCAATCATCTGCGCATCTTTGGCCTGATCACCGGACATTGCATCGAGGAATTTTTTCGTGCCTGAACTGGCAATAGTACCCACATTATCAATCACTTCCTGGCGTGACATGCCAATACCGTTATCAATAATGCTGATTGTCTTGGCTTCATCATCGTATTCAACCGTAATCGATAACTCAGAATCGCCGTCATACAGGCTGCCATCAGCAATGGCTTCAAAACGCAGCTTGTCGCAGGCATCCGAAGCATTGGAGATCAGCTCTCGAAGGAATATTTCCTTGTTTGAATACAGTGAATGGGTCATCAAATGCAGAATTTGACGGGCTTCGGTTTGAAATTCGAGGGTTTCTTTACTGGCTTCAACGCTCATTTTTTTACTCCAAAAACAGAAAATAGATAAGAATTTTGTTATTGCTGCTAAATATAGGGGCTAGAACAACGTTATCAAGTCAGAAACACAGAAAATTACTATAAAAATGCAGAGAAATCAGATAACGCCTTCAAGTCTCAATAACTGAACCTTGATATCCAGAACTTCTCCTTCGGTAGCACCACTATAACCGCCAATACCATTAGCCGCGACCACACGATGACAGGGAATAACAATAGGCAGGGGATTATTTCGGCAGGCATTACCGACCGCACGGGCTGACGTTTTTAGTTTTTTTGCAATATCGCCGTAAGTGCGGGTTTCACCATAGGGGATCTTTTGCAGCTCGGTTAATACTTTGTGTTGAAACGGGGTGACATTCAGTTTTATATCAACGTCGATTTTTTTGACACTCGATTGCACGTTAAGATAATTTTCAATTTTCAGCTGCACTGTTTCAGCGAGTTTACTTGCTGGCAGTTTATGCCGTTTTTGTTCCAGATAATCAATTTTCACTAATTGAGAACCATCAAACTGTAGCCCTATGAGACCAAGCTCAGTGTTAAATATTGCCGCATATTGTTGCGCTCGCGTACTTTTCACTTTTTATCTCCAGGGATGGAGTGTATGCTGAGAATCGTGGTCGTGACATGGATGTCACTTAGTAGAGCAATGCAGGAGCAATTGCCGAAAACGATTTTAGGGCACTTTTCACTTTTCACTTTTCACTGTTCACTGCTTTAGCGCACTCTTTAACAATCGTATTTTTTGCAGGTTCTGATTAATTAACGCTTTACGTGAGTCACTCGCGGTAATGACTAACAGGTCTGACAATACTTTTTCAGCATCCCCATAAATCTCTGCCAAAATCAGCGCCTTGCCTGCTTTGAATCGAGCCGACTGGGCCCACGGGTCGTTATTCGCGTCTTTAACAGCACGCGCTGATGCCAGGTAAAACAATGCGGCACGATCATATTTTTCCAGGTAGAAATACGATTCCGCTTTCCAGAAAAATATTTCTCTTTTCAACTTTTCATCCAGGCCTTCAATATAAAGCAGGTCAAATAAATTGATTGCCTGTTGATGCTGCTGCACCGTTTGAAAATCAAACACCAC
Organism: uncultured Gammaproteobacteria bacterium; assembly: GCA_963768125.1. Classification (GTDB taxonomy): domain Bacteria; phylum Pseudomonadota; class Gammaproteobacteria; order SZUA-229; family SZUA-229. The sequence goes on along the minus strand of CAVYHC010000049.1, from coordinate 1,586 downwards.
CTGGATATAACGATCCAGCTCGGCGTGCGTTATTTTCGGTTTTTCAGCAAACGTTTTTCGTATTAATTTCTCACTTTCATCATATTCACCCTGCAATATCAGTACCCGCGCTTTACGCATACGCCAGTCAAACAGTGATTTCCCCTCGGGCGGCTCGCCAAGGCTTTTCATTATTGTCGCTGCCTCGTAATAGTCCCCTTCTGATAAAGCGTAATCAACCAGCCGATAGCGCACTTCATCGGGCAACACGTTTACATCGCTAACATTATTACTGTGCAGGTAGAGCTGATTGATTAATTCCAGCCCGTTATTGCGTTGTTCTATTATCTCTACGATCGTTTTATGCTGCTGTTTTTTTGTTGCGAAGTTTTCTGTGTGCAAGACCAAGGCGGCATTTAGAGCCAATGCCTGCCCTGGTTTATTTTTGCGTAGTTTATTTGATAACTGCTGCCATTGCTGGTCGTTACCAAATAACAGTCCCTGGTCGTTGGCAATGGCTAAACCCTGTTTGTTGTACAAGGCCCATAAATCATCCGCCTCCACCTGATAATTGTCATCGAACACTGGATATTGTAAATTCAGCGACAACATCGACTCCAGGTTTAAAACCTGCGCTGGCAGATCATTTAAAAGCGTCGATGCTAAATAAGCCACATAAGAATATGCCCAACGTGCGGGGCGACTTAATATTTTTCCATCAAGCCGATCACGCATCTGCTTATTTATTTTTTTAGCATTTTTCGGATTGTGCTGTAATTGCGCAATCAGTAATAAAGCGTCGACATCTATCGCATCTTCTATCGATATTTTCTCTAATAGCTGAATAGCCTGTTGTGGACGACTGGTTTTCAGTAACACCTGCGCCTGCAGTAACAGCCAGTCTATATCTGTTTCATCGGCTTTATAATCACGTTCATATTTAACCAGCGCTTTACGCGCATCGTCATCATTCTGCAGCTGTAAATAAGCGCGTATCACTAATCTTCGCCAAACTGCAGGTAATGATTCATCACGATTTTCAGGTTCAGAATTCCACAATAAATTTTGCAGTTGATGCAACGCCTGCTCACTTTGTTTTAACTGTAACCTTGCAATGACCTGCTGGGTTTCAAACCATAAACGAATTTTTTTTGTAATATGCTTTTCACGTTTCGCTGTATCAAACAGCCACTGCGTGCGATCAATCAACTGCTGCCAGCGCTCTAATGCTGACAATAAAACGATGCGTTTATACTCAAAAGCATACCAGTCCGCGGTAAATGATGGACGTTTTTTCTGTTCATCTTCTAACAAACTTAGCGCAAGCGCTGGCACACCAAGCTCAATCAGTTCGTTCATTTGTGCTAATGATTCGAAACTGACCGACTTTTTTATATCCTTGGCAGTCGCAAGCTTTTCGGCGGTTTCCGGCAATGGCAATGTGGCAGGAGAATTGCTCTGCACTGCCCAGGTGTTAGCAAAAACACCCAATATCAGTAACACTGAAAATAAGATACGCATCTATAACAGCCCGTAGTTATGTTTATTGTTTTTATTGTATCAGCAACACAAAAGTAAAAAGAAAAACTTTTTTAACAGAATCCGTC
>CAVYHC010000048.1:0-7407 GCA_963768125.1 uncultured Gammaproteobacteria bacterium | reverse complement strand
CTGGCCAATGTTTGTGTTAACAGGGTTGATTTACCAATGCCCGGATCACCGCCGATTAAGGTCACTGAGCCGTGCACCAGTCCGCCGCCGAAAACCCGGTCAAGTTCACTGATGTGGGTGGCGGTGCGCATTTCCTTGAGCATCTGAATGTCTTCCAGTGCCTGTATTTGTGCGCTGCCTTTTTTACCGGCAAAACCCTGGCGATTGTTCCTGGTGATGGCGGTGATGGTTTCACTCATGGTGTTCCATTCGCCGCAGTCGCCGCACTGTCCGGCCCATTTTGTATGGCTGGCACCGCAGGCGTTGCAGGCATATTGTATTTTTGCTTTAGCCATCTTTATGTATTCTGCGCTGCGTTGCTTTCATCGTTGTCTTCATCATCATGAAGCACACGCCGGGTGTTTTTTACTTTTGCTGTTTGCACCGCGTTTTTTGTTGTTCGTGTGATTTCGATGGTGTAATCATCGATCATCAAACTGGTGCCGTTTTGCGGAATAATTTCCATGTGTTCCAAAATTAAACCATTCAGCGTTTTGGGTCCATCTGCCGGTAAAGACCAGCCTAAGTGCACGATTGATGTCACGAATGTGTGTGTTGCCGTCAATCAGATAGCTATCCTCGGTATGTTTATGTATGCCAAGATTTCGCGTTGGTGAATCGGTGGTAAATTGGCCGACGATTTCTTCCAAAATATCTTCCAGTGTGACCAGTCCCTGAATGCTGCCGTATTCATCGACTACCAGTCCTGAGCGACGACGATTGTCCTGAAAATTTAATAATTGCCGGGTGAGCGTGGTGCCTGCCGGAATAAAATAGGCCGGTGCAATTAGACCCTTTAGTGTTTTCATGTTTAGCTCATCACGGGAGAACAGGTTGAGTACTTTGCGTAAATGCAACACACCGATAGTGTTATCAATACTGTCGTGAAAGACCGGAATGCGAGTGCGTTGACTGTGGGTTATCTGGTGCACGATGTCATTCCACTCATCATTTAAGTCAATGCCGGTGATTTCATTACGTGGCACCATGATATCTTCCACGCTGACCTGTTCCAGATCAAGAATGCCGAGCAGCATATCGGAGTGCGCCTGGGGCATGAAGTGTTCAGCTTCGATTACAACAGCGCGCAATTCATCCGCGCTGAGTTTCATGTCTCGGTCTCTTTATCCGGGTGAATGCCGATTAATCGCAACAAGGCATTGGAGAAAATATTGACCAGCCAGACAAAGGGGTAAAGCGGTGTGTCGATGAGGGTGTAGACAAACGCCGAAGGGAAAGCCGAGTTTTTCAGGTTTTAACGCGGCCAGTGTTTTTGGCGTGACTTCGGCAAAAACCAGGATAACAAAAGCCAGAGCAATGGGTGCAACCGCGATGCCAATTTCGCCATAAAGTCGCAGTGCGATAATCGTTGCGATGGTTGCAGCAAAAATATTAACAATATTATTGCCCAGCAGTATCAGGCCAAGTAAGCGATCGGGACGGCTTAATAGTTTAAGTGCAAGTTGTGCACCTTTGTGGCCGTTATCAGCAAGGCTTTTTACGCGATAACGGTTGAGTGTCATCAATGCAGTTTCAGAGCCTGAAAAGAAACCGGAAAGTAATATCAGAATAGCAAGGGTGATAAACAGCGTAGCTGTTGATAGTTCGTTCAAGAAGAAAAGTCTCTTGTTACGATTGGAGTAGTTTAATTATGTGTACCGCAGAGGAGTCAAGCGGAATTTTTCGGCTTAGTAATAATTGAGCTAATAACTATCTTCAGCAAGTATTTCCAGTACAAACTTACTGCCGAAATAAGCCAGCATCAGGCTGATAAACCCGCTCAAGGTCCAGCGAATGGCGGTGCGGCCGCGCCAGCCAAGTTTCCAGTGGCCGATTAACAGGATAAGAAAGACAAACCAGGCGAGAATGGATAAAACGGTTTTGTGCGCCAGTTGCTGTGCAAACATGTTTTCCAGAAAGATCAGGCCGCTGCCGAGTGATATTGTTAAGGCGATAAAACCAATAACAATGACTTCAAATAACAGTACTTCCATATTCCTTAAAGGCGGCAATAGTTTGATCATGCCGCCAGGCTGGTGCGAATGAAGAAATTTATTCTGGATGGATAATAAAATGGCCTGCACTGCGGCGAGCGCCAGAATGCTGTAGGCAATGATGGAGGTCGTTATATGAAAAATCAGTGCTTTCGAACTGCCAGCAGCAAGTACATGACTGCTGTCGGCATTAAACTTAAATAGTATAGTGATGCTTGCGAGGGGCAGTAGGATTATCGCTAAAATTTCAACCGGGTGGCGCCAGGTGGCAATCAGCGTGAAGAAAACAATCGAAGCGCTTACCAGTGATACGGCATTGTAAAAGCCAAGGTCGATGCCCATGGGGGTGATCATATTGTAAAACAGCGACAGCGCGTGCAGCAACAAACCGGCCAGACCAATAGTCATTATCGATTTTTTTTGCAGCAGGCTTGTGCATTCAGCAGTCGTTTTGTCCGCTGATCTGATGTAACAAAACAGTAGCGCGGAACAGGCTAAATACAGAATAATGGCGCCAAAAGTAAAGATATATGTATTCATACGAATGTGATCTTGCTGGTCTGTACTGGTTTAGAGCTAACTAATTTAAATAATTAAGATTAATAACAGGCCGCTAATGCTGCAAAATGTGAGCTTGTTCACATTCTAACGCGTCTGTCGACGTATACTTTTTCTATTAGGTGGCATGTTATCACTAGAATAGGTTTTCGCATTATAAAAACTTATTAGCCGCAAACACGCAAAGATCGCGATATAAATGATTAATAATTTCCACTCAAGGACAGTTTTTGCTTCGCTTCGCTGCGTTTATTGCGTTCGTTCGCGATATGCTCTCGCGTACACATCGATGATGGTCAAGGCCTCATTCGCGCTAAATACATTTCATTTATCAGCAAATATCTAAGGAAGTGGTCCAGTAAATTCGATATAATTCCCCGTTGTTAGTAATTATATAAATACAGGTATGCCATGTTTGATGGATTAAGTGACCGTCTTGCCAGTACTGCGCAAAAACTGCGCGGTGAAGGCCGATTAACTGAAGATAATATTCAGGATGCATTGCGCGATGTGCGTATGGCGTTATTGGAAGCTGACGTTGCATTGTCTGTGGTGCGCAGTTTTATTGATGATGTAAAACAACGGGCGTTGGGCGAAGAGGTCATAACTAGCCTGAAACCCGGGCAAATATTCATCAACATCGTTCAGCAAGAACTGGTGAAGGTGATGGGTGAGCAGAATGAGCAGCTTGATTTAAGCGCTCAGCCGCCAGCCGTGGTGTTAATGGCCGGTTTACAGGGGGCGGGTAAAACCACCACGGTTGCCAAACTGGCAAAAATGCTCAAGCAAAAAGAGAAGAAAAAATCTTTGCTGGTGAGTTGCGATATCTATCGGCCCGCGGCGATAGAACAGTTAAAAACACTGGCTTCACAGGTAGGCGTAGAATTCTTCCCCAGCAGTACCGATCAAAAGCCTGTTGCTATTGCCAGGGCAGCGATTGAGTATGCGCGCAAGCATTATATAGACGTTGTGCTGGTGGACACCGCTGGTCGCTTACATATTGATGCTGAAATGATGGATGAAATCAAGTCCATTCATGCTGCGGTTAAGCCGGTAGAAACGCTGTTCGTGGTTGACAGTATGACCGGTCAGGATGCAGCCAATATTGCCCGGGCATTCAATGATGCATTACCGTTAACCGGTGTTGTGCTCACTAAAACCGATGGTGATTCACGTGGCGGTGCGGCGCTGTCGATTCGCCAGATTACCGGTAAACCCATTAAATTTATGGGCTCGGGTGAAAAAATAGAAGCGCTTGAGCCATTTCATCCTGATCGTGTAGCTTCACGTATCCTCGGCATGGGCGACGTGATGTCGCTGGTGGAAGAAGTTCAGCAGAAAGTCGATCACAAAAAAGCAGAAAAGCTGGCGAAAAAGATCCAGAAGGGCAAAAGTTTTAACTTTAATGACCTGAAAGAGCAGTTTGAACAAATGCAGAACATGGGCGGCATGGCGGGTTTAATGGATAAACTGCCGGGCATGCCGGGCATGGCCGACAAGCTTAAAGACAAGGTTAACGACAAAGAGATGAGTCGCATGGTTGGTATTATCAACTCGATGACGGCCAAAGAAAGAGCTTTCCCGGATATCATCAAAGGCTCAAGAAAACGTCGTATAGCTGCCGGCTGCGGCCTGCAGGTGCAGGATGTTAACCGCCTCATCAAGCAGCAAATGCAGATGAAAAAAATGATGAAAAAAATGTCCGGCGGTGGCATGGCAAAAATGATGCGTGCCATGAAAGGTGGCGGCATGCCGCCTGGCATGGGCGGTCCTGGCGGCAGGGGCCAGTAAAAACAGCCATTTACAGTAAAAAATTAACTTGGTCCGCGAAAAACGCAAAGTTCGCCAGGAAAGGCTATTCAGGGTGTTGGAGCTTTACCCTTTTCGCGGATGAATAGCGTTGTTGTTAACGCCTTAGCGGTGAATTAATCTTGTTTTTATCCGTAAAACAGGCTTCCATCTCTCGAAATAATCACGTAAAATGCGCGGTTTCCTGTGGCCGAAAGGTCATTTATGTTCAAGAATTTTGAGAGTAATTCATGGTAACAATACGTTTATCAAAAGGCGGTGCTAAGAAAAAGCCTTTTTATCATATTGATGTTAAAGACTCGCGTAGATCTCGTGATGGTCGTTACATCGAACGCTTAGGTTATTTTAACCCTGGTGCTACTGGCGGCGAGCAACGTCTGGCGCTGGATCTGGAGCGTGTCACACACTGGAAATCGATGGGTGCACAAACTTCTGAGCGTGTAACAAGTTTGATTAAACAGGCTCGAGCTAATATAAGCCCGGAAGTTTCTGCTTAATAGTTATTTCTGATCTTGTTGTGCTGGCCGTGTTGAATCTGACACAGTTAAATCGGGCACAGTTGAATCTAGCGTTGTTGAAAAAAACCTGGCTGTATAAACATGACACAGCAAGATGAAGCTTCGGAAAAAGTCTTACTGGGTCGAATAACCGGAGTTTACGGTGTTAAAGGCTGGCTTAAGGTCTTTTCCTACACTGACCCGATGGAAGCCATTGTTGATTACAGTCCCTGGTATATAAGGGCTGAAAAAAGAAAGCAGTCGCCATGGACAAAGGTGAAGCTTGAGGCGGGTAAGCGCCATGCTAAAACCGTCGTAGTAAAGCTGGAACATTGTAATAATCGCGATGAAGCGATGGCCTACATTGGAACAGAAATTGCGATAGAAAAACAACAGCTGGCAGCGTTAAAAGGAAAAAATGAATATTACTGGCGTGACCTGATTGGTATGCGAGTTATTAACCAGCAGCACATTGAGCTGGGTAGAGTTAAAAGTTTATTAGAAACCGGTGCGAATGACGTGCTGGTGGTGGTTGCTGAAGAAGGCACTGACGATAGGCCTAAAGCAGGCACTGAGGCAGAAATTAAAGAGCGTTTGATTCCATGGACCCTGGGTAACGCGATAATAACGGTTGACCAGGAACAGGGTGTTATAGAAGTGGACTGGGATGCGGATTTTTAGTCGCTAGCATCGTGAATATCTACCTTATTACGCTGTTTCCAGAATTAGTACAACAGGCCACAAGTTTTGGTGTATTGGGTCGAGCGATAAAACAGCAGCAGTTAACGCTGTTATGTTTTAATCCTAGAGACTATGCACAGGACAAGCATCGCACGGTAGACGACCGGCCTTATGGTGGTGGCCCCGGCATGCTGATGAAAGTCGAGCCATTGTATAAAGCCATAATGGCGGCGAAGGATGCGGCAAAGGCGTTGTCCTCTAACAGGGTTAAGGTGGTTTATCTAAGTCCGCAGGGTCAACAGTTAAACCAGCAGTTGCTAGTAAATAGTGCAGCAGCTGGAAACGATTTAATATTGATTGCTGGTCGTTATGAAGGTATCGATGAGCGAATCATAGAGTCACTGGTCGATGAAGAATGGTCGATAGGTGATTATGTGCTGAGCGGTGGTGAATTTGCCGCCCTGGTTGTTGTTGATGGCATAGCCCGATTGTTACCGGGTGTGCTGGGTGATGATGAATCAGCCTTGCAGGATTCTTTCATGCAGGGTTTGCTTGATTACCCGCACTACACACGACCAGAACAGGTTAACGGTCAAAGCGTACCAGACGTTTTGTTAAGCGGAGACCATCAGGCGATTCAGCGCTGGCGTTTAAAGCAGGCTTTGGGTCGTACCTGGTTAAGAAGACCAGACCTGCTGGATGTGATCAAAAATGATGCATCACGCTGGGATGATGAAAAAGCGAGCTTATTGGCTGAATTCATGGCTGAATATAAGGCCGAGCTTAAAGAAGAGCACCAATAGATATGTACGCTAATTTAGTAGCATAACTATCGATTAGATGAATAGAACACATTACATACATTAATTTAGATTTAGGGCGCGAAAGCGGAGTAAAGATATGAGCAACATAATTCAACAGCTTGAAGCTGAACAAATGACACGTGAAGTTCCAGCGTTCTATCCTGGTGACACAGTAACTGTTCAGGTGCGTGTAAAGGAAGGTGAGCGCGAGCGTTTACAGGCTTTCGAAGGCGTCGTTATTGCGAAACGTAACCGTGGTTTACACTCGGCATTTACCGTACGTAAAATGTCACATGGTGAAGGCGTTGAACGTGTATTCCAGACTTATAGCCATGCGATTGCCGATATTACGGTTAAACGCAGCGGTAAAGTACGTCGCGCGAAACTTTACTATTTACGTGGCAGAACAGGTAAAGCGGCACGTATTACCGAAAAACTTAAGCTGTCTGATAAAAAATAGTCCGGCTTGTTTTAAGTTTTAAAGAGAACGGCGCCTGGTGCGCCGTTTTTTTGTGTTTAAAAAAACATGCGTACGCAACAGAAGTAAGCAAATATTGTCCACAGATGACTGAAGTCAATCCACTATGTTCATGCAAAAGTTTTAAACGCATTAGTCCACAGATGGACGCAGATGAACACAGATAAAAAATAATATTAATTGGGTGTCATCCTGAACGACAGTGAAGGATCTTGCCAGCTGTATAATATATAGACTATTAAGATCTTTCACTGTCGTTCAAGATGACACAATATGATGTGTTTAACTGTGTTCATCTGTGTTCATCTGCGTTGACGTGCAGGGACAGCACTAATGTCGTGGACGCATGGATGCGTTGGAACGACCATCTATGGATAAAATATCTTTTTGTAGGCCGTGATAAGGCTTTGTTGTTCACGGCGTTTTGTCAGGTACAGCCTGCAACGTACCTTATGCAAGCCTACAGGTGTTCAAAATATATATAAATTTTTATCTGTGTTCATCTGCGTCCATCTATGGATAATGTATTTTTTTAAACTCGTTACTGG
>CAVYHC010000047.1:0-120959 GCA_963768125.1 uncultured Gammaproteobacteria bacterium | reverse complement strand
TTTGAATTGCAGCTTAATGAAAAGAAAGTGACCTTGAACGTGGATCAGGAAGCACGCCGCTGGTTAGGTGAAAAAGGTTATGACCCTAAAATGGGTGCCAGACCGATGGCGCGTGTTATACAGGAACACCTCAAAAAGCCATTAGCTAATGAGCTGTTGTTTGGTGATTTAATTAAAGGTGGCCATGTCAATGTTACGCTATCTGATGACAATGAAATTGCTATCGAGGTGGTTTCAGAAACAGCCAAGGCTTGATGAATGCCTAATGTTCAGATGAAACGCGGCATGAGTAGCGTTTGAATCATAGAATTAAAAAAGGCTGCTGATCAGGGTAATCCATACCTTAATCAGCAGCCTTTTTTGTGGCAGCTTATTTGGCGCGGTAGATTATGCGGCCTTTTTCAAGATCGTAAGGTGTGAGTTCAACGGTAACCGCATCACCGGTCATGATACGAATGTAATGCTTGCGCATTTTTCCGGAAATGTGAGCGATAACGGTATGTCCGTTTTCCAGTTCTACACGGAACATTGTATTGGGTAGTGTTTCCTTTACCACGCCTTCCATTTGAATTGCTTCTTCTTTAGCCATATTTGAAATAATCTTGTTTGTAATGAGATAAAAAGCCAGAAAAAACGAAATAATTGACGATCAATAAAACTGACTGTATTTAATGATGCGCAATTATCGTTGTTTTCAGATGAATCGCAAGCTTTTTTAGTTATATTAGTGGATATTGTCGATATTTAGTTTATTTTGACAAATTATCTGTTTTTTCTTTCATTGTTTGCTGTTCATAAGTATTGCCACCCTTCGGTAACATATAGACAGGGTCGATCAGTGTCTGGTTGCTAATGATTGCAAAATGCAGGTGTGGCCCGGTAACGCGTCCGGTCTGGCCGACGTTGCCAATAACATCGCCTTGTTTGACCACATCCCCCGGTTTTACCGAGATTTCACTCAAGTGCGCATACAGGCTGATGATGCCCTGTCCGTGATCAAGGTAAATCATATTACCACTGAAAAAGAAATCACCGGAATCGATGACCCTGCCATCTGCTGCTGCCTGTATCGGTGTGCCTTCGTCAGCCGCAATGTCCAGGCCGCTGTGCGGGCTGCGTTCCTGTTCGTTAAAAAAACGCCGTAAACCAAATATACTGCTGATTCGTCCCGTCACTGGCCAGATGAAATCGACATTTGGGGTGATTTCAGTGTACTGTTTTTTGGCTTTTTTCTTGCGCTGACGTTCTGCAGCGATACGCTTGTTATCATCTTTGTTGGGATTGACTTTGCGTTTGTTTTTAATGGTGAGGTGCTGTTCGTCATACTTTTTATATTTAACCGTGACGTTACTGTTTAGCGTCAAACCATCCGCCGTTTTAACAGAAAATACATAATCGCCGGGCTTGTTTGATAAGCCGATACCGGCCATCGCCAACCAGGTGTCTTTATAGGGGTAAACCGCAACACGTTTATTATTAAAATAAACTTTTGTGCTTTCCTGGTAGTTGGCTAATGGTAAAAGTGCGATACCGCCGGGGACCAGGGCTTGTTCCGGTAAGGCATGGATGGTTTTACTGCTGAATACCAGTAAAAGCAGAAAGCAGAGGCGTGTTGAGTCAATCTTCAGTCGGTGCATAAGGTAAGAATTTCTTTTGGGTTATAAGGTGAGCTTTAAATTATAGTATAAGCTATCAAAAATTTATCACAGGTCAAGCCAGATCTCAGGGTAAAATGCATGTTACAGGATTTTATCCGTTGTTTATTTATTTCACCAATTCGTCTTTATTTATAAGTTCTAATGACAATATCAAATCGAGTAAAAAACCTCAGCCCCTTTCATGTCATGGATATTCTGGCTCAGGCAAAATTGTTGAGCGAGCAGGGCAAAAAAATCTATCATCTGGAAGTGGGTGAGCCCGATTTTGCCACGGCTGAAAGTATTGTAAATGCAGGTATCGAGGCATTACAGGCGTTTAAAACGCATTATACGCCGGCATTAGGCCTGCCCGAGCTGCGCTCTGCGGTAGCAGAGTATTACCATAGAAAGTTTTCGCTGAGGATAAATCCTGAGCGTATCATTATTACGCCAGGCGCTTCTGGTGCGCTACAGCTTGCACTTTTCTGCCTGCTAGATGAGGGAGAAAATGTCTTATTGCCTGACCCGGGATATCCCTGTAATCGTAATATCGCGCAGCTGCTGGCAATAGAAACGATAATGATTCCTGTCACTGCAAAATGTAACTACCAGTTGAATGCAGACTCGGTTGCAAAAAACTGGAATGATAAAACGCGTGCAGTGATGGTGGCCACGCCATCCAATCCGACGGGTACCTTATTAGCAGAAAATCAGCTAAAAGAATTATGCCAGCTCGTCAGCTTAAAAAAAGGCCGTTTAATTGTCGATGAGATTTATCAGGGGCTGGTTTATGAGGGCAACGACTCTACTGTGCTCGAAGTCTCTGATGAATGTTTTGTTATCAATAGCTTCTCAAAATATTTCGGCATGACAGGCTGGCGTATTGGCTGGATGGTGGTGCCGGAAGAATATGTCGACGCAATTGACCGCATCGCGCAGAATATATTTTTAGCGCCGCCCACAGTATCGCAATATGCGGCACTTAATGCGTTAAAAGTCGAGACACAAGTTGAACTGGATGCGCGCAGAGATGAATTCAAACGACGTCGTGATTTTTTGTTGCCGGCACTAGAACAGTTGGGTTTTGAGATTGCAGTAAAACCGCAAGGTGCATTTTATATTTATGCCAACTGTGAACGCTTTACAGATGATAGCTTTAACTGGGTAAAGCAACTGTTGAATGAGCAGGGTGTTGCCTTAACGCCAGGACTGGATTTTGGTGATTACCTTGCGAATAAACATTGTCGCTTTGCCTATACGCAATCCATCGAGCAGTTAGAACAGGCAGTCGATAAGATTGAAACTTTTATACAACGATAATTAACGGGCTGTCGTTTGAACGACGCGTGCTGGAAAAAATAATGATTGGCAATATATTAAAAATGCAAAGCAAACTGGACGAGTCGGGTAATAAGCAGCCTGTACAGTACCAGTTACCGATCGGTGAAAATTTGTTGCCAATGAATGAACACATTGGTCAAACAATAAAACTAAGCTATAAAAACGAAATTCATTGTGTCAGCTGCGGACGAAAAACCAAAAAAAGCTTTGCGCAGGGCCATTGTTATCCCTGTTTTCGTCGCCTGGCTTCCTGTGATATGTGTATTATGAAGCCGGAAACCTGTCATTACGCTGAAGGTACCTGCCGAGAGCCTGAATGGGGCAGGCAGCATTGCTTCATCCCGCATTATGTTTACCTGGCGAATTCGTCAGGCATTAAAGTCGGCATTACTCGAGGCACGCAAATTCCGACACGCTGGGTAGATCAGGGGGCGTCTCAGGCCCTGCCCATTTTTCAGGTAGCCAATCGTTTGCAGTCGGGTTTATTAGAAGTAGTGATAAAAAATCATGTCTCCGATCGCACCGATTGGCGAAAGATGCTTAAAGCGGCTAGCGAGCCACTGGATTTAAAAGCCATCGCTGACGAGTTAATCGAAAAATGTTCGCCGCAGATTGAGGCTATTAAAACGCAACAGGGTGATCACGAAATACAGCGAGTGGAAGAAGAGGTCGTTACTATTGATTATCCGGTAACACAGTACCCGGAAAAAATTAAATCACTTAATTTTGACAAGCAGCCAGAGATAGCGGGTACGCTGATGGGCATTAAGGGTCAGTATTTAATACTTGATACCGGGGTGTTAAATATTCGTAAGTTTTCAGGCTATAACATAGAAGTCGATTTCGTATAAGATAGAACGTATTGGCCAGCCAGGTGGTAGAAGATGCTGGCCTTGAAGGACGCGAAATACGCAAATTGTTAAAAACTAAATGCCTTAATTTTATGTTTTTTGTGTGTGCTTCGCGGTAAGCAAAATTGGTTTTTTCTTATTGCCCGTTATATCAACATTTACATAGCGTGGGCACTAATTTAATTTACTTGAGGAAAAAGTTATTAGTATTCGTGAAGACATCAATTGCGTATTTGATCGTGACCCGGCAGCCAGAAATACCTGGGAAGTGATTACCTGCTATCCGGGGCTGCATGCTGTGATTATGCATCGTTTAAATCATGCCTTGTGGAATCTGGGTCTGAAATGGCTTGCGCGTTGGTTTTCGCATTTCTCACGCTGGCTGACAGGTATCGAAATTCACCCCGGCGCCACTATCGGGCAGCGTTTTTTTATTGACCACGGGATGGGTGTAGTCATCGGCGAAACGGCAGAAATTGGTGATGATTGCACCTTGTACCATGGCGTTACTCTGGGCGGAACCAGCTGGAATTCCGGTAAGCGGCACCCCACATTACTGAATAATGTCGTGGTTGGTGCCGGTGCTAAAGTGCTGGGCCCTATCACCCTGGCAGAGGGAGTGCGCATCGGTTCGAATGCGGTAGTGACTCATGATGTAGAGCAAGATTCAACCGTGGTTGGCGTGCCAGGGCGGGTTATTCATCATCATGATGATGAACAGAAAAAACGCGCTGAAATAGCGCAAAAACTTGGTTTTGATGCTTACGGTGCGACGCGTGATGCGCCTGATCCGGTAGCGACCGCGATCAATAAAATGCTGGACCACATTCATGCCATGGATATAAAAATGGAAACCATGTGTGCGGCATTAAAACAGTTTGGTGCCGAGATAGATGTCGCTAATTTACCTGATCTGGACGCCTGCTCACTCACTTCCAGTGTTGTTGAGGATGACGATGCAGAGAAAATTGAAACGATATAATGCCTGAAATCACAATATAATATTTTAACTTATTGTTTGTAAAGGTATTTATTCTGGTGTTGCTCTTTTATAGAATAGCTGGTTATTCTTCTTCATATCACTAAAGTAATACCTGAGTAATTTACTTGGTTTAATACTTGACTAAATTAGTCGGGATTTAGTAAAATTACCCTACTTAACACATCTTGGGTATTTTCCATGCGTTTAACTACAAAAGGTCGTTACGCTGTAACAGCAGTTCTAGACCTGGCTTTGCATCAGAATGATGGGCCGGTTTCACTGTCAGCGATTTCAGAGCGTCAGTGTATCTCGCTATCTTATCTTGAACAGCTTTTTGCCAAGCTGCGTCGGAACAAGATTGTCAGCAGTACCCGCGGTCCGGGTGGTGGTTACAAATTAACGAATAACACTGATGAAGTCAGTGTCTCCGATATTATTCTGGCTGTTGATGAGACTTGTAAGGTCGTTGACTGTAACGACAGTGATAGTTGTCAGGGTGATTACCAGTGTTTGACTCATGATCTGTGGCAGGAGTTAAGCAATGAAATTCGTTCGTTTCTGGATGGCATAACCCTGTCGGAAATCATGTCGCAAAATACTGTGACTGATGTAAAAATACATCAGGAAAAGGCCGTAAATGCCTGATTAGTCAAGGCGATTTTTCATGGCAGTGTATCTGGACAATAATGCGACAACCGCTTTAGATGAAAAAGTCTTAGAAGCCATGTTGCCTTATATGGGGCAGGTTACGGGTAACCCCTCGAGTGTACATCGATTTGGCCGCTTGCAGAAAGGGGCTATTGAGCAGGCAAGAGAATACGTCGCACAACTGGTGGGTGCCAGGGCAGATCAAGTTGTATTTACCAGCGGCGGTACGGAATCAAATAATTTATTGTTAAACGGATTTGGCAACCGGCAGGCTGAACGACACCTTAATAAAGGTGAAAGCGGCCATATTGCGATAAGCGCTATTGAACATATGTCGTTGCTGGAACCAGCGCAACATCTGTCACAGCCAGTCGATAGAATTGCGGCTGATGAAAACGGTTATATCAAACTTCCAGCGATGGAGCAGGTGGTGAGCAGCGAGACATCACTGATATCAGTGATGACGGCTAACAATGAAACAGGGGTGATACAAAATTTATCGCCTTTGATTGAGTATGCGCTTGAACGTGATTGTTTTTTTCATACGGATGCATCGCAGGCAGCAGGAAAGATTCCGCTGAACTTTGTTGAAAGTGGTATGCATGCAATGACAGTTTCTGCGCATAAACTGTATGGGCCTGTTGGCGCTGGTGCATTAATTGTCGATAAACGGCTGCCACTGAGCAGAATTCAGTTTGGTGGTTCACAGGAAAAGAACTTGCGCGCAGGAACAGAGAATGTACCTGCGATTGTAGGTTTCGGTAAAGCCGCTGAGTTGGCAATAGCCGAACTTCAAGACAGAAGTTTACATAGCCGAGCGTTACGCGATGCTTTGGAAAAAGGACTGAAACGATTTAGTGCAGTTGAGATTTTCGCAGAAAATGCTGAACGGCTGCCGAACACGGTACAGTTTGGTGTAAAAGGTTTCGCCGGTGAAACATTGCTGATGCAGCTCGATAGAAAAGCCATCGCTGTGTCCAGTGGCTCGGCATGTACCAGTGGTAAAACGGAAGCCAGCCATGTCTTAAAGGCGATGAAGGTAGCAGATACATTAGCTAACTCGGCAATAAGAGTTAGCTTTGGAAAAAGTAATACGATGTCAGATGTAGATGCTTTATTAGCGGCATTGAATGACATTATTGAAATAAATCGACACTCGGCTGTAATGATGGCCGCAAGTGTTTGAAAGTAATATTTACAGGGTTAAGGTGATAAAAGTGAGTGAACAAAAAACAGCTGAGAATATGACAAACAAACCAATTTATTTAGATTATTCAGCAACCACGCCAATGGATGAACGTGTGGTGGCCGAAATGCTGAAATATATGGGCCCAGAAAGTAGTTTTGGCAACCCTGCATCACGCAGTCATAGCTTCGGCTGGACAGCGGAAGCTGCCGTTGAAGCAGCACGTAAAAATATTGCCGATCTGGTCGGTGCTAATCCAAAAGAAATTATTTTTACTTCTGGTGCGACAGAATCAGATAATTTGGCAATAAAAGGTGTTGCGCACTTTAATCATAAACGCGGTAAACACATCGTTACCTGTAAAACAGAACATAAAGCGGTATTAGACAGCTGCCGTCAATTAGAGCGTGAAGGTTTCGAAGTGACATACCTCGATCCGATGCAGAACGGTTTAATTGACCTTAAAGTACTGGAAGACGCGTTACGTGATGACACCATCCTGGTTTCTATTATGCACGTGAATAATGAAATCGGCGTGATTCAGGATATCGAAGCAATAGGTAAAATTTGTCGTGCAAGGAAAATAATCTTCCATGTTGATGGCGCGCAAAGTGCAGGTAAAGTTGAGATGAATCTTGAGCAGCTACCTGTTGATTTAATGAGTTTCTCTGCACATAAAATTTATGGCCCCAAAGGCATAGGCGCATTGTATGTGCAAAGGAAACCACGCGTACGATTAGAAGCGCAAATGCACGGTGGCGGTCATGAGCGTGGCATGCGTTCGGGTACCCTGGCAACACATCAAATTGTTGGCATGGGTGAAGCGTTTAAAATTGCGAAAGAAGAAATGGCTGAAGAAAACGTGCGTTTATTGGCGTTGAGAAATAAGCTTTATGACGGCGTTAAAGACATGGAAGAAGTCTATGTCAATGGCGATATCGATCATCGCATAGCCGGTAACATTAATATCAGTTTCAATTATGTCGAAGGCGAAAGTTTGTTAATGGCGTTAAAAGACCTGGCTATTTCCAGTGGCAGTGCATGTACGTCGGCAAGCCTGGAGCCCAGTTATGTATTACGTGCATTAGGCCGTAATGATGAGTTGGCGCATAGTTCAATTCGATTCACCATGGGGCGTTATACAACAGAAGAAGAAATTGATCGAACCATTCAATATGTTCGCACAGCTGTAGAAAAACTGCGTGAATTGTCGCCACTTTGGGATATGTATAAAGATGGTATTGATCTGGCTAGTATTGAATGGGCTGCGCATTAAGGCAGTGAATAGTTAACAGTTAATAGTTAATAGTAAAAAGCGAACGAAACAATTTTTTTTGCATCTAATTATTAGATGAACACAATGGTTATAGGTAATTATCATGGCATACGGTGAAAAAGTTCTGGATCACTATGAGAATCCAAGAAATGTAGGTAGTTTTGAAAGTACCAATAACGTAGGCACGGGCATGGTCGGTGCACCCGCTTGTGGTGACGTCATGAAATTACAGATTAAAGTTAATGATGAGGGTATCATCGAAGATGCAGTCTTTAAAACCTACGGTTGCGGCAGTGCGATTGCCTCCAGCTCATTATTAACTGAATGGGTTAAAGGAAAAACACTGGATCAGGCGATGGCCATTAAAAATACGCAAATTGCTGAGGAGCTTGCCTTGCCACCGGTTAAAATCCACTGTTCGGTATTGGCAGAAGATGCCATCAATGCCGCAATTTCAGATTACAAGCAAAAGAACAGCTAAACAGTATCAAACGTTTAGCGATAAGAAACAGATTGATAGAGAGTACTTACTAACATGGCAATTACATTAACAGAACCAGCAGCTAAACGGGTTAAAGCGTTTTTGGATAACCGTGGTAAAGGTGTTGGTCTGCGTTTGGGTGTAAAAACAATGGGTTGCTCTGGCATGTC
Organism: uncultured Gammaproteobacteria bacterium; assembly: GCA_963768125.1. Taxonomy (GTDB): domain Bacteria; phylum Pseudomonadota; class Gammaproteobacteria; order SZUA-229; family SZUA-229. Next base: position 112,387 of record CAVYHC010000047.1, on the reverse strand, counting down.
TTATGTTCTTGAGTTTGTCGATGAAGTAAACCCGGAAGATGAAGTGTTCGAGGATGCAGGTGTTAAAGTGATAGTCGATAAAAAAAGCCTGGTTTATCTCGATGGGACAGAGCTTGATTATACTAAAGATGGCCTAAATGAAGGTTTCAAGTTTAACAATCCGAAGGAAAAAGCAGCATGCGGATGTGGCGAAAGTTTCACTGTTTAATATCGCCCCATTTGTAATTCATACATTTTCTTTATCTTCAAGTTCAAACTTTTCTAGCCTATGGTTGTGTCAAAAGATATTCTTAGCAGCAACTTTTTCGAGTTGTTTGATCTTCCTGTTTCATATGATGTGGACTTAAGTGTAATCCAGCAGAAATATCTGGCTTTACAGCAACAGGTTCATCCCGATAAGTTTGCCAACGGAACTGATCAGGAAAAACGTCTGTCAATGCAGCAAACCTCGTGGATAAATGAGGCACAGGCCACTTTAAAAGATCCTGTGTTAAGGGCAAGTTATTTACTGAAACTAAAAGGCATTGATTTTAGTCTGGAAAATGAAACAACAATGGATGCTGCTTTTTTGATGCAGCAGCTGGAGATGCGCGAGCGTCTGGAGCATGTTAAAAATGAAGCGGATCCACTAGAGGTACTGGATTCAATCGCAAAAGATGTGAAGGCATCAACAAAAACCATGATGCATGGTTTTGTACAGTCTCTAGATAATGATCGGCTGGATGAAGCACGCGAATGGATACGAAAACTACAGTTTTTGCAAAAAGCAAAAAATGAAATTAATAAATTAAGCGCTGAAATAGAAGATGATTTAACAGCTTAGTTTTGGGCTGACAATTTTATGGCACTAATACAAATAGCAGAACCCGGGCAATCAACGACCGCGCACCAGCATCGGCTTGCGGTCGGTATCGACCTGGGTACAACCAATTCGCTGGTGGCCACTGTTCGCAGCGGCATTGCGGTCACCTTGCCTGATGTAGATGGCCAGCATTTACTGCCTTCGGTTGTGCATTATGGTGAAAATGGTGTGGCGGTCGGTTCGCTGGCGCAGCAGTACAGCGTGACGGATCCACTAAATACCATCGTTTCTGTGAAGCGATTTATGGGCCGTGGTATGGATGATATCGCTGCGGAAGATACGCATCATGCTTATGAATTTGCTGAAACACAAAGTACAGCACCAAGAATAAAAACACGCACAGGTGATGTAAGTGCGGTAGAAGTTTCTGCCGAGATTTTAAAAGCCCTCAAGTCTCGCGCCATAGACAGTTTGGGTGATGAATTAAGCGGTGCGGTAATAACGGTACCCGCCTATTTTGATGATGCCCAGCGGCAGGCGACCAAAGATGCCGCAAAACTTGCCGGTATCAAGGTCTTGCGCTTATTAAATGAACCGACTGCGGCTGCTGTTGCATATGGATTAGATACTGGTAACGAAGGCATAATCGCGGTTTTTGATCTCGGTGGTGGTACCTTTGATATTTCAATATTACGTTTAAACAATGGCGTATTTGAGGTTTTAGCAACAGGTGGTGACAGTTCTTTAGGTGGTGATGATTTCGATTATGAAATTGCACAATGGATTATAAATCATGCCGGCATTAGCAATTCTGAAAAGCCTGCAGTTAAACGTTTACTTATGCAGCAGGCGCGCTTTGCAAAAGAAGCATTAGCTGAAAATGAGCAGGTCGTAATCAGTATCGATATTGAGGACTGTCAATGGCAGGGCCAACTGGACCGTTCAACGCTAAAAGAATTATTGACTCCTTTAGTGAAAAAAACACTGATGTCATGTCGCCGTGTTTTGAGAGATGCTGAGGTAGAGAAAGTAGCGATTAAGGAAGTAGTGATGGTAGGCGGCTCAACGCGCACGCTTCTGGTTCGAGAAATGGTCGCTGAGTTTTTTGAACGTGAGCCATTAACCAGTATCGACCCGGATAAGGTTGTTGCTACCGGAGCAGCTTTACAGGCTGATGTGCTGGTCGGCAATAAGCCCGATGATGAAATGCTGCTGCTTGATGTTATTCCACTGTCGCTGGGCATTGAAACCATGGGCGGGCTGGTAGAAAAAATCATACATAGAAATACAGCGATACCGGTTGCGAAAGCACAGGATTTTACTACTTACAAAGATGGCCAGACTGCGATGGCTGTTCATGTATTACAGGGTGAGCGCGAACTGGTTACAGACAGCCGTTCACTGGCACGATTTGAATTACGCGGTTTCCCGCCGCAAGTAGCCGGCGCAGCCAGAATACGTGTAACCTTTCAGGTTGATGCCGATGGCTTATTGATTGTAAGTGCGCGTGAAGAAAATAGCGGCGTTGAAGCCAGTATTGATGTTAAACCATCTTACGGTTTAACGGATGCAGAAGTTGAATCCATGTTGCGCGAGTCCATCGATCATGCTGAAGACGATATGCATGTTCGCAGCTTACGTGAACAGCAGGTAGAGGCTGAACGGGTGCTCGAAGCATTAGATTCAGCACTGGCAGTTGATGCCGATCAGTTATTGTCCGGGCAGGAAAAATCAGAAATCATGAATGCACGACAGGCATTATTTGATGTGAAGTCAAATTCGGATATTGATGAAATTAAACAAAATATAAAAAAATTAGAAGCGGTGTGTGAAAATTATGTTGCACGTCGTATGAATTCAAATATTAAAATTGCAATGCAAGGCCATTCTATTGATGAATACGCTCCAGCTTCAGTTTCAGACGACGAAGCTGAAACAAAAGTGAAAGGCCAGGCAGAGGAGTCCTAAGTTGCCACAAATTATTTTTTTACCGCACGAAGAGTTATGTCCTGATGGCATGGTTATTGAAGCCGAACCAGGTACCACAATTTGTGATGCTGCATTGCAGAATCATCTCGAAATTGAACATGCCTGTGAAAAATCCTGCGCCTGCACTACGTGTCATGTTTATATTCGTGAAGGCATGGATTCGCTAAATGAAAATACTGAAGATGAAGATGACATGTTAGACAAGGCCTGGGGTCTGGATCCTGATTCGCGTCTAAGTTGTCAGACGATTATCGGTGATGAAGACCTGGTGGTGGAAATTCCAAAGTACACGATTAATATGGTGTCTGAAAATCACTAGTTTTTGACATTAGCATTCAGGTATTGGGGAAGATTTATGGCATTAAAGTGGGTAGATAGCCTGGAAATTGCAATTGAACTGGATGAAACGCATCCCGACGTTGATCCGAGATACGTAAATTTTGTCGATCTTCGTCAGTGGGTGCTTGCACTGGAAGATTTTGACGATGAAGCGGATCATTCCGGTGAGCGAATATTAGAAGCCATTCAGCTGGCATGGATTGAAGAAAAACAAGACTGATTGCTGCAAAATCAAGTTGTAGACAGATAGACGCAAATTGAGCGCACTAGATATGTCATCTATTTGCGTTCATTTGCGTCTATCTGCGTACTATTTATAGGTTCTATCGAATTAATCATGTAATATTCCCCAGATGAACGAAGTGCTACCACAATTTGATATTCAAACACAGAGAAAAGTCGCTTTTAATGCAAAAGCGATTAATTTACTGGGCCTTGATCGGGCGGGTCTGGAAGCTTTCTTTGAAACGATCGGTGAGAAAAAATTTCGTGCTTCTCAGCTGATGAAATGGATTCACCAGCTGGGTGTGGTTGATTTTCGTGAAATGAATAACCTCTCGAAAGACCTGCGAGAACAGCTGGCAGCAACCAGCTGTATAAGCAACCTGGAAGTGGCGCAAGATTTACTTTCTAAAGACGGTACCCGTAAATGGCTTTTGCGCCTGCATGATGGTAACCATATCGAAGCCGTCTTTATTCCGGAAGATGATCGCGGCACGCTGTGTGTTTCTTCACAGGTAGGCTGTGCGCTGGATTGCAGTTTCTGTTCAACAGGCAGGCAGGGTTTCAACCGTAACCTCAGCAGCGCAGAAATTATTTCTCAGGTATGGCTGGCTTCACAATTGCTTGATGAAGAAAAGAAACCCGGACGCAAAATCACCAATGTGGTGATGATGGGCATGGGTGAGCCGTTATTAAATTTCGATAACCTGGTAATTGCCGTTCGCATTATGATGGATGACTTTGCTTATGGTTTAAGCAAACGACGTGTCACGGTCAGTACTGCGGGTGTTGTTCCGGCCATGGATCGCCTCGGTGATATCCTTGATATGCGGCTGGCCGTGTCATTACACGCAAGTAATGATGCGCTGCGTGATGAGCTGGTTCCGGTTAATAAAAAATATCCCTTGAAAGAATTAATGTCTGCTTGCCGCCGATTCATTGATAAACAAAATTCACGTTCTAGAATAACCTTTGAGTATGTATTGTTAGACGGTGTTAATGATAAACCTGAACATGCACGCGAACTTGTTAAATTATTAAAAGGCATTCCAACGTTAATGAATCTTATTCCGTTTAACCCGTTTCAAGGCTCAGGTTATCGCACCTCATCGAAACAGGTCGTGTCACGTTTTAGTGAAATCTTACACAATGCTGGCATGACCACCGTTGTGCGCAAGACAAGGGGTGATGATATTGACGCTGCTTGTGGACAGCTTGCTGGAAAAATAGAAGATAAAAGTCGACGGCATCGTCGTTTTTCTGAACCCAGATTCGGGATGGAATAATCAATGCGCAGTACAGTGTTAAAAATAATAACAATAATGCTGGTCTCCTTTTTTTTGTTGGCCTGTGAAACAACCAGAGAATTACAAACCCAAAGAAATGAGAAAAAACCGAATTTGATCGATGCTTCTGAATTAAACGTTCAGCTTGCGATTGGTTATATACAGCGCCAGCAGTATAAACCGGCAAGAGATAAGCTTGAAAAAGCCATTGATCAAAATGCCGATAATCTGATTGCCTATAAAACACTGGCATATCTGTATCACTTGCTTGGCCTGGAAGAAGAGGCTGAGAAAAAATACCAGGAAGCGCTGGATTTAAAACCAGACGACCCTGATCTGTCCAATCATTATGGTACTTTCCTGTGTTCAACTGGCAAGCTGGAAGAAGCACAGGAAATGTTTAAAGTGGCTTATAACAACCCGTTTTATGACGGACAGTATCTGGCGCAAAGCAATGCGGGCAGTTGCTTTATTAAGCAGGGCGATTATAAAAAAGCGGAAGCCTTATTAAGAAAATCACTTCGGGTGCAGTCTAATGTGCCGGGTTCACTGATATCTATGGCAGAAGTGGGCATTAAAACAGAAAGATATTTAATGGCACGTGCCTATATTCAACGCTATCACGACGTTAAATCGCCAAGTGCTGAAAGTTTATGGATTCAGATACAGGCAGAAAAGGCCCTTGGTTCAGAAAAACATTATGTAAAATACGCGCGACAGTTGATAAGTGAATTTCCTGATTCTGACGAAGCTGGCTGGGTAGAGGCAGAGACGAATAATGAACAAATCCGACTACGATAAAACGGAAGATAATATTGATTTTGGCTCGGTTCTGGCCGATGTCCGTAAGTCAAAAGATTACACGGTAGAAGATATTAGCAGGCAATTAAAAATACCTGTGCAGACAATTACTGCTATCGAGAATAATGATGTTGCTGTTTTGCCAGCGCCAATATATACCCAGGGTTATATCCGTGCTTACGCAAAATTTCTGGAAATCCATGAAGATGTCGTGCTGGATATGTACAGCCGGGCTGTACCGCATGACACGCTTACCAGGTTAAAACCACGATCGACTTTGCCCGATGAGGCCAGTAGCCAGTCACCGTTGGTAAAGTTTATAACAATACTGCTTGTGCTTGCCGGTATTGCCGCCGTGATTTATGGCAGCTATCAGTATTATCAGGAAAAAGCAGATGTCATGGAGACGGAGCTGGAATCGAAAGAACGAAGTTTTACTGGCAGTTCGCTGGATTTTCCCGGTAGGTATGGTGCGAATATCAAGCAAAAAGCAGAGCCGGTAGATGACGAGCTGGTTGTGCAGCGGATAGAATCAATTGCAGTGACGAATGAGGCTGAAATTGATGACAATCAAGTTAAGCCCAGCAGTGAAACTGAGTCAGCAGCAGATAATGAGTTATTAATGGTAACCGAAGCGGCTGTTGATTCTGATGCAGCGAGTGTCCCGCTGGAAGACAGCAGTGAACAAAGCATGCAACAGGATACCCTGGTGATTCACGCAAAAAAGGGTTCATGGGTAAAAGTAGTCGATGATACAAATAAACGACTGTTTCATAATATGATAAGCAAAGGTGGCAGTAAAACATTGCTTGGGCAGGCGCCGTTTCGAGTCACCCTGGGCAATGCCAGTACAACTAGCGTGACTGTTAATGGGCTTGAAATAGACCTGACGGGCGTTATACGGGCTAAAAATACGGCAGTTTTTTCAGTATCAACAGAAAATCAGAAAATTATTATCCACTAATTTCAAAATACAGCCAGCTTAAGCGCGCTTTACTGATTCATAAGTGTAAAATCCCTGATCTCTACATTCAAACAGTCCAAGATTATTAATCTCTAAATTTATCCATGTCCAAGCTTATTAAATCCATTCGTGGGATGCACGATGTCTTACCTGAAGATAGCCACCGCTGGCAGGCTTTTGAGGCCGTCATTCGTCAGCTAATGAGCAGTTACGGTTACAAAGAAATACGTATGCCACTGGTGGAATCGGCCGACCTGTTCTGTCGTTCTATCGGTGAAGTTACCGATATTGTAGAAAAAGAAATGTATACTTTTGAAGATCGTAACGGCGATAAATTAAGCCTGCGACCTGAAGGTACGGCAAGTTGTGTTCGTGCAGGTATACAACATGGGCTGTTATATAATCAGATACAGCGTTTATGGTATAACGGCCCCATGTTTCGACATGAGCGCCCACAAAAAGGGCGCTATCGTCAGTTTCACCAATTTGGTGTGGAAGCTTATGGTATTGATACGCCGGATATTGATGCTGAGTTAATATTGATCGGTGCCAGGCTGTGGCATCAGTTAGGCCTCACCGGGATTAGGCTGGAAATCAATACCCTGGGGTCGAATCAGACAAGAATAGCGTATAAGCAGATATTGCTTGATTATTTAACGCAGCACGAGGACTTGCTCGATGAAGACAGCAAGCGCCGACTGCAGACCAATCCGCTACGCATATTAGACAGTAAAAATCCGGCGATGAAAGAGATGCTGGACCATGCACCGGCATTAATTGACCATCTGGATGATGAATCGCGCCAGCAATTTGATAAACTAAAGGCCAGTCTGGATGCGACGGGTGTTAAATACAGCATCAATCCACGATTGGTGCGCGGGCTGGATTATTATTGCAAGACCGTTTTTGAATGGATTACCGACGAACTGGGTGCGCAGGGTACAATATGTGCCGGTGGACGCTATGATGGCCTGGTTGAACAGCTGGGCGGCAAAGCGACCGCCGCTATTGGTTTTGCCCTGGGTGTCGAACGCATTCTGTCATTAATGGAAACACAGCAGATACAGCAGGCAGAAAGCATTGATATTTATATGGTACTACTGGGTAATGAAAGCGAAATCAAAGGGCTGCAAATATCGGAGGATATCAGGCAGCACTATCCTGAGATTAAGATGATTACCCATTGCGGTGGCGGTTCGATAAAAAGCCAGATGAAAAAGGCAGACAAGAGTGGCGCAGAAATTGCCTTGATACTGGCAGAAGATGAACTAAAAAAAGAACAGCTTACCATCAAATATTTGCGTGAGAATAAAGAACAAACAACCATCAGCTTTGAATCATTAATGGATTTTCTTGCTGAGATATAACTTATTTTAAAAAAGATTGAGAAATTTCAATGAACGAATACGAAACAGAAGAACAGCAAGTTGAAGCCCTGAAAAAATGGTGGAAGGAAAATGCGACTTCATTAATTGTTGGTTTGATTGTGGGTGTCTCGGGCTTGTTTGGCTGGCGTTATTATGTTGATCAAAATCACTTTCATGCAGTACAGGCAAGTGACTTATATATGCAGGTGATGCAGAGTGTCGAGCTGCAACAAACGGATGATCAAACTATCGATATTAACAATAAGCTGATCAATGAATTTTCCGATACGCCTTATGCCGCTTTATCATCGTTGGCTTTAGCGAAAGCTGAATACGAAAAAGAGAACATTGACGGGGCCACTGCACAACTTGAACTGGCAGTTAAGCACGCCAGTGATGATCAAATAAAACAAATTGCAAGTTTGCGTTTGGTCAGGGTTTATATTGAGCAGCAAAAATATGACGAGGCTTCATCGATTTTAAGTATGCCGCATGAAGCTGCTTATGATGCGCAATATGAGGAACTGAAAGGTGATTTGTATAGCGCGCAAGACGATGTAGCGCAGGCCCGTATCGCCTATGATAAAGCCATAAGTTTGCAGGGCATCGCTGCCAGTAAATGGTTGAAATTAAAACGCCAGAATCTTGGCCAGGCCTCAGGGGCGGCTATGTCGAATAATTTGACGCTGAATTCTGCACTTAACTCTGCAGTGCCCGGTTTTCGCCAGCAATATTCATGAAACCAGGTAACACTGCGATAAAGTGAACTTATCACGGTGAACGTATACCTAACAGCTCATCTTTGATCGTTAACTCTCTACTACTTAAATAAATTACTCTGTGAATAACAATAACGTTTTCTATTACTCTCGTTTTATCGTTTTTATTTTTATGACGCTGCTTCTTAGCGCCTGTGCAGACGAGGATAATCTTGATCAGCCTACCGAGCTGGTACCGTTCAATAGCAAACATTATCTGGAAGTAAGCTGGCATAAATCAACCGGCGCCGGTGCCGGGGATCAATATGTTTTTTTACAGCCGCTGGTTTTAAAAGAAGTGGCAGTAACAGTAAGTCGTAATGGACGCTTAAGCATCATAAGCCTGAAAACGGGTGGTATTGCACACGATAAGGATCTTGATACGGTCATTAGCGCGGGTGTCGGTGGTAACGAAGACGTCTGGTTACTGGCAACGCGTGATGCGTATGTCATTGCGGTAGACGCAAAAAGCCGAGTCGAACGCTGGCGTACGCGGGTGCCAAGCGAAGTTCTGGCAAAACCGGTTATCTACCAAAGCACGGCTGTTGTTCGCACAGTAGACGGAAAAATTCTTAGCCTTGATTTGCAAAGTGGAAAAATTCGCTGGCAATATCAGCGAGTTATCCCTGATTTAACCATTCGTGGCAGCAGTGAGCCAGTCATCGCGCGCGACAGAATTTTTGCCGGTTTGGATGACGGCAGATTAATTGCGATTTCTCCGGAAAATGGTGAGATTATCTGGGATGTTGCTTTAGCTGTGCCTGCAGGTCGATCTGAAATCCAGCGTCTGGTGGATATTGATGGTGATGCCGAGCTTTACGGACGGATATTATACGCCGCAAGTTTTCAGGGGCGTATTGCTGCGATTGATGTTGAACGTGGCCAGTTTTTATGGGCGCGTGATTTTTCAACTCATAGCGGTGTCACAGTTGACGATAAAGTTCTGTATAGCAGTGATGAGAACGGCCATATCTGGGCGCTAGACCGGTTAAACGGTGCCACGCTTTGGAAGCAGGAAAAACTGGCATACCGCCAGCTAACACGTCCCACAATTATTGGTGATTATCTGGCTGTTGGTGATTTTGAGGGTTATGTTCACCTGTTGTCGCGTTATGACGGGCATTTTATCGCACGTTACCAGTTAGGCCAGTTTGATGATATTGGCTGGGATCAAGGCAACTGGCATTATTGTACCGCCGATAGTAAAAGATAAAGACAGTCTGTCAGTCATTACTCGCGGCGGCATTTTGTATGTGCTCAAACTTCATCAACGTGACGACGACGTTTAGTCTCCTTTTCTCGCTTAACTATTATTTTGTCAAACACCATTAAACCTGAAATTGTTATCTCGCTGGTTGGTCGTCCCAATGTGGGCAAATCAACTTTGTTTAATGTGCTTAACAAAATCACGAGATGCCCTGGTTGCGGATTATCCCGGTCTTACTCGAGACCGGCAGTATGGGCGATTTCAATTTAATAATTCTGAAATTATTATTATTGATACCGGTGGTTTAAGCGGTGAAAGTGAAGAACTCGATTCTCACATGGAAAAACAAACGCGCCTCGCGGTCGATGAAAGTGACATTATACTTTTCATGGTTGATGCACGTGATGGCTTGACGCCCGCTGATGAAGTTATAGCCGAATCATTAAGACGCACGGGTAAACACCTTAAACTTATTATTAATAAAACCGATGGACTGGATGCACGAACGGTTGCCAGTGAGTTTTTTACATTAGGCCTCGGTGAACCACTGTCTATCGCTGCATCGCAAAATCGTGGCATCCAGTTAATGTTATCGAGTGCGCTGAAAGATATAAACCTGGATGAAGGCGATGATAATGATAAGGACGCAAGTGAAGCAGATCTTGACACGGATAATCGAGGAAGAGACTGGTGCTAACCGAGTAAAAGTGGCGATTATTGGTCGTCCCAATGTCGGCAAGTCAACCCTGGTTAACCGCTTTCTCGGTGAAGAACGTGTGGTTGTTTATGATATGCCGGGCACAACCCGTGACAGTATCTTTATTCCATTTGAACGCGATGGTAAAAAATATACCTTTATCGACACGGCAGGTATTCGTCGCAAACGATCGGTACATGAGGCCATCGAAAAATTCAGTATTATCAAATCCATGCAGGCAATAGAACGCGCCAATGTTGTTATTATGATGATTGATGCGAGAACGGAAATAGCCGACCAGGATTTGCATTTGATTGGTTATGTACTGGAAGCGGGGCGCGCACTTGTTCTAACCATAAACAAATGGGATGGCATGGATGATTATCAAAAACAGTTAATACATAAAGGCCTGGACAAGCAGTTGCCCTTTGTTCGGTTTGCAGAAACATTTTTTATCTCTGCATTGCATGGCTCCGGCGTCGGTAAACTTTATGACGCTATTGATCGTGCCTATGAATCGGCAACAAAAAAATATTCAACTTCAGATCTTACTCGCCTGCTGGAAAAGGCCGTGCAATCACATCAGCCGCCCATGATAAACAGCCGCAGAATAAAATTGCGGTTTGCCCATCAGGGAGGCATGAATCCGCCAAGAATTATTATACATGGCAATCAAATCACTAAAGTTCCTTCGGTATACAAACGTTACTTAACTAACTTTTTTAGAAAAGAGCTTAAATTCTGTCGGTACGCCAATTATGATTGAATTTAAAGTGAGTGATACTAATCCGTATAAAAGCAGTGGCAAGAAAAAAAGTTCACGTAGAAATACGGAGAAAGGTAAATAACACATAATTTTTCTCAGCTTTCTATTCCCTGTAGATAAAAAGTTTGTGTTTCACTGAAAAATCAATTTAAAAGCAAAACAACAAAAATCAAGCGTTATTGCTTCAAAGTTTCTATTTATTGTCTATAGTTAATGGTGTTGAAGGTGGTTTTCAATATCAATATCAGGTTATAAATCAAACTGATTTTTAAATTGAGAACGTAGATTTATAACTTAAGGTTGAATAATTCGGTGTCATTTTGGCAGGCAATGCTTGTTAAGCACATTTAATCAGCTATCTTCACAACATAACAATGATAAAGGGGAGATCCTCAGATGAAGAAACAGTATAACCTGGTCGCTACAGCAATATTATCCGTCTTAGCCAGTAGCTCAGCGCAAGCCATTCAGTTCGATGGTTTTATGACGGCAGGTGCCGCTATGCTTGTCGATATTGATGATGCAGATAAAGGCAATGTTTATATCGGTAGTTTAGGTGATCGTGGTATTACTGATGATTTAACCTTTGAAACTGATACGCGTTTTGGTCTGCAAATAAGCTCAGATGTATCTGAGGATATGTCGGTAGTCGCACAAATATTGGGTACCGGCGTTGATGGCAACTTTAACGCCATCGTAGAGTGGGCCTATGTTGATTATGAAATTAATGATGTAGCCAGTGTTCATGTCGGTAAGATTAAACAGCCGGTCTACCTGGTAAACGATTACGTAGAAGTCGGTTATGCTTATCCCTGGATTCGCCCGCCGGCTGAAGTTTATTATCAAAACAACCCGTTGAATACAGTCAACGGTATTGAATTATTACTGCAATTTCCTGTTGGCCCCGGTACCTTATCATTTCAGCCTTATTTAGGCTCGAACCGTGATGATATTCCCAATGCGCAGGGCGCCTTTTTTGAAGCTGAAAATATTTATGGTTTAGACATTAAATATTCGGGCCGTGGATATACCGTTCACGCCAGTGGTTTTCAGTGTGAAGTGAAAACCTTTGGCGGTTTCTCGGTTGCTGGCACACCGTTCGGTACGGTAGCAGTTGATTTGAATGGTAAAGGGGATTGTGAAGTAACCTCCGCCGGTTTGAATCTGGACATGGCTAATGTTGTGGTTTACGCAGAATGGCAAAAACGTACAACCACGGATACCTTGTCGCGTGCCTTTGGTGATCAGGATGCCTGGTACGCCACTTTTGGTTACCGCATGGGCAAGTTTCTGCCGCACATAACGTTTGCCGCCATTGATGGTGAAGCGTCTACAGTCGGTGGTGTATTGACCGGTGGTGGCGGTGGTGCTGTTACAGGCTGGCTATTCCCTGGCTTCGTTTAACTTCCCGGTAGCTATTCAAACATCCATTACTGCAGGCCTGCGTTATGAAGTGAATGATAGTGCAGCCTTGAAAGTTGAATATCAGGTTGTTGATGTGGAGCAGGATCCAGCCGAATTAGCCAGTGCTAATCAACAATTTAACTACGGTTTATTTAATACTAACTTTACCCAATCGTCGCCGCAGAATGATGTGGGTATAATGAGCGTTGCACTGGACGTTATTTTCTAGGGGCAGGGTGTTAGCTTTTGAAACTATAATATTAAATGATAATTACAGTGTTGCATAACGTATAAAGCTGGCCAAGTTTTTATGATGATGAACAAAATAAACTTGAATGTAGTATCGCATACTTGCAGCGGCAGTAAAACTGCCGCTGCAAGTATTGTTTTGCTTGCGTTTTTTGTCATTACTTTGCTTTTATCGATGATCGTACAGGCGGATGGTCTCTTTGATTTTCAGATGAAAATGGCGGAAAGAGGCAATGCCGAGGCTGAATACAAGGTCGGCGAAATGTATGAAACCGGTTTTGGTGTAAACAAAGATATGAATGCGGCAAAAAACTGGATTACAAAATCAGCGAACCAGGGGAATGAAGCTGCTGGTTTTAAATTGCTTTATTGGGATATGCAAAAAAATGGCATTAACGCTGCTAACAAAGCACAAGTAGAAACATTGCAATTAAAAGCCAAAGAGGGCAATGCGCAGGCGCAATATTATGTCGGTAAAATGCATGCTAACGGTGTTGGTGTAGCAAAAAATCATAATAAAGCGATTAGCTGGTTAAACAAAGCGGCTTTATATGGTGTATTAGCAGCTGAAAGTGAAATCATTCTCGTGCGTGAGGAAAAACAACGACAGCAGCTGAATAAGCGACGTGCTAATGAAAAGAAACGCAGCGAATTAAAAGCAAAGCAGCAAAGTGAAAAACAGGCACGGCTTAAAGAACAGAATAAATTACAGTCTGATGCTAAGGCGCAGTCTTCTGAACGCTCAATAAAGAAAAAAGCCGAGGCTGATGCTCGGGCTAAAGCTAAAGCAGATAAGTTGGCTGCGGAAGAAGAAAAAAAGGCTGCGTTATTGGCGCAGCAACAAGCAGAGAAAAAGCGCGAAGCACAAAAGCAGGCTTTGTTGAAAAAACGTGAGGCTGATAATAAAAAACGTAAGGTGCAATTTGAGTCAGACCCCTGCAGTGGTAAATCAGCAAGGTTCTTGTCTACCTGCAGATAAAAACAGGATTATTAAAACTTGTTGCGTTGATGACTTCTTAATTAATACGTTTTTAAAATTATGAAAAGCAGAATGATTATTCATTCTGTTTTTTTTTACCTAAATTAGCTATCCTGACATAGATAGAATCCGGTCAAATATAAGCATTTTTTTGCCGCGAAGCACGCGAAATGCGCGAAATGCGCGAAAAAAGACTTTTTAATCTTTTGGAGCGTAATCCGGGTTAGCGTAGCATAACTCGACGCTTTGTTATCTTGCCTCCCACTCTTGGATTGCGCTATAAATACTCCAGGCTATAAAAACACGAAAGCAATATCGTTTTCTTTTGCGTTCTTTGCGTGCTTCGCGGCAAAATTTTTTATTTTTTTTACACCTAAATACATTAGTATTGTTTGTATAAAGCAGTATAATTTCCGCATATAAACCGCATTCGACTGTTAACTAATGCCTTCAAAAAAACCAAAATCTGCAGGTTCTTCGAGATCCTCATCTACTTCTGTCAAGTCGCGTTCGTCTAAAAAACGAACTACAAAGAAATCAACTAGAAAAAAGGCCGCTTCAGTGAAAAAAGGATTCTTTACAAGAGCAAAAGTCTATCCTGTCCTGTCGATTTTAGTGTTGTCTTTTTTTGCTTATCTGTTTTTTCTGAATCAAGAGATTACAGAACGCTTTGAAGGGCGCATCTGGCAGTTGCCTGCGCATGTTTACGCCCGTCCGCTTGAGTTATATGTAGGCAAGTCGATTTCCATCAAACAGTTAAAGTTTGAACTTGATTACTTAAATTATAAAAAAGTTGAGCAGTTGCCTCAACTGGAAGCGCAATATCGGCATTGGGGAAATACCTTTGAAATAAAAACACGTGATTTTGTGTTTTGGGATGGGAATGAACCTGATCATTCTGTCCGTGTGGTCATTGATGATAATAAAGTTTCAAGTTTAATCAATATTTTTACTAATGAAAGTGCCGACCTGGTTCGTTTTGACGCAGGTTATCTTACCGGTATTTTTCCTGCACATTCACAGGACAGGGTATTAGTTAAACTGGATGATGTGCCAGACATGCTGTTGAAGATGCTGCTGTTAATTGAAGACCGGCGATTTTTTACTCACTGGGGAGTTGATCCACAGTCTATTGCCAGGGCATTGCTTGTTAATGTTAGTTCCGGACAGGCTACTCAGGGTGGCAGCACCTTGACGCAACAGTTGGTGAAAAATTTATTCTTAGATAAGGGGAAAAGAATAAGCCGTAAAATTAATGAAGCGTTTATGTCACTATTGCTTGAATTTCATTACGACAAACAATTAATTTTAGAGACCTATCTAAATGAAATATATTTAGGTCAGGATGGCCGTCGTGCTATTCATGGTTTCGGCCTGGCAAGTGAGTTCTATTTTGGTAAATCAATTAAAGAATTGTCCATTGATCAAATGGCAATACTGGTTGGAATGGTAAAGGGCGCTTCGTATTACAATCCTAAAAGAAATCCAGGCCACGCGCGAGCACGACGCGATGTTGTATTAAATGCGATGCAACAATCAGGCTTGATTACTGCTCGTCAGTCAGAGAAGTTATCTAATAAACCCATTGATACTGTACAACATGCCAGATCAGGTTTGTACCCGGCCTTTATTGATGTGGTAAAAATTCAGTTGCAACAGGATTATCAATCGGAAGATTTGCAATCAGAAGGCTTGCGAGTATTTACAACATTGGATCCTTATGTGCAGTTTAATACTGAACAGGCAATAAAAAATGTTTTACCAATATTGTCCAAAGATAAGGAGCTACAGGCAGCTGCAGTTGTGGTGTCACCTTCAAATGGTGATGTATTAGCGGTAGTTGGCGATAGAACACCAACTTATAAAGGCTTTAACCGTGCTGTCAATGCAGAACGCCAGATTGGTTCGTTAATCAAACCGGTGGTTTATCTGACCGCCCTGGAAAATGAGTCGAAATATACGCTTGCAACACTGCTTGATGATTCGGAGTTGATCTATCAGCATGCAAATCAGCCAGAGTGGCAGCCGAAAAATTATGATAAAGAATTCCATGGTGATGTGACTTTATATGAATCATTACTTAAATCATACAATGTGCCGGCAGTGCGTACAGCTTTAGATGTGGGGCTGGACAAGGTGGTGGAAACACTTTCTGCACTGGGCGGCAGCCAGAAGGTCGCTGCCTATCCTTCCTTAGCGCTCGGTGCGGTAACGATGACTCCCATTGAAGTGGCATCAATCTATCAAACATTTGCAGCTAACGGATTTCATAGCCCATTACGCAGTGTGTTCGCGGTTTTAGATAAAAATCGGCAGCCGCTGGAACGCTATTCACTTAATGTCGATAACCAGGTTAGACCTGAGGCGGTAGCATTAATTAATTCAGCACTGATTGATGTCACAAAATACGGTACGGCTAAACAACTATCTCAGGGATTAGAGATACAGGTGGCGGGCAAAACGGGCACTTCTGATGATTTGAGAGATAGCTGGTTCGCCGGGTTTTCAGCAGATGTAGTGGCTGTGGTGTGGGCCGGGTTTGATGATAATCGGTCGGCTTATCTTACTGGTTCTTCCGGCGCCATGAAAATCTGGCAACAATTGATGGATAAAGTGGCTTATCAGTCATATCAGGCGCCTGATATGTCCGCTGTGGCGAAATACTGGATTGATGGAAAAAATGGCCTGCTCGCCGAGAAAAGTTGTGAAAATGCGGTAGAATTACCCTTTATCGTCGGTTCACAGCCAGAGCAGTTTAGTGACTGTGAAACGGCTAAGAGCTCAAACTGGTTCTTTAATTTATTTGATTAAACAAGACATTGTATGCTCCACTTTTTACGAACTTCAAGTTCTTTATTGTTGATACTGTTGCTGGTTTCCTGTACATCAACGCAGAAACAAACGGTATTTGATGACGATGCGGCTTATGGTGAAGCAGGCCGCTATAAATATGAGGCATGGCGTCACAATGATTCTGGCGAGTTTGAAGCAATAAATGTTTTACTCAATGAAGTTGATGTGCTGATTGAGACTAATGCCTATAATGCTGCTGCAGATAAGCTGGAACGTGTATTACGTATTAAACCTCATTATGCGCCAGCCTGGAGTCGGTTATCCTGGTTAGCATTGCAGACGGATTCGCCGAAACGTTCGGTGCAGATGGCAAAACGAAGTAATAGTTTTGCTTATTCGGATACTGAGCTGCAAGCATTGAACTGGTTGTTTATTCGTGCCGCGAGTGAGGCTTTAAATGATGATGCTACCTACCATCGCGCAAACCAGAAAATCGAATCTTTAAAATCCTTTTAATTATAACTAAGCCGGCTCATATTCCCGGCGCTTACCGATAAATCACTATGTCACGTGCGTCAGACTTTCTTGGCCAATCCGGCCCTTTTTGTAAGCAGGTATCTGGTTACCAGGTACGTAACAGTCAATTGGCTTTATGTGATGCGATTGATGAATCAATAGAGTCAGGAAAAGTGCTTGCTGCTGAGGCAGGCACCGGTATTGGTAAAACATTTGCCTACCTGGTGCCTGCCTTGCTGTCGGGGAAAAAAGTGATTATATCGACAGGTACGCGCCACCTGCAGGACCAGCTGTATCATACCGATTTACCACGGGTGAGAAAGGCTTTGTCTGTGCAGTCAAGCGCTGCCTTGTTAAAAGGCCGGAGTAATTATCTTTGTTTGCACCGCCTTAATCTGGCGCCACATCTTGGCTTTATCAACCGTGAAACACGTAGCTTGCTGACGGTAGTGGATGAGTGGTCAAAACAGACCGCTTCCGGCGATATTTCAGAGTTAACCAGCGTTGCAGAAGATTCGTATGTCTGGCCTATGGTGACCTCAACGGCGGATAATTGTCTGGGCGGCGAGTGTGACGCCTGGGAGAAATGTTTTATCGTAAATGCGAGAAAAGAGGCGCAGGCAGCAGACATTGTCGTCATCAATCATCATTTATTATTGGCAGACATGACCTTGAAAAATGAAGGCTTTGCCGAATTATTGCCGGCTGCTGATGCTTTTATTATTGACGAAGCGCATCAGTTATATGATGTGGCTGCACGTTTCTTTGGTAATACGGTGAGCAGTCGCCAGCTTGTTTCTTTAGCGCGTGATGTTATTGCCGAGCAGCTTAATGATGCCCCGGATATGGTTGAGCTGCGTGATTATGCCGAGGAGCTGGAAAAAGTGGCCGCTGATTTTCGCCTGGCCCTGGGTGATAGCGGCGTGCGCGATGCATGGTTGAAAATTCAAAACAAACCGGCAGTCAGGCAGTCTCTGGAAAGTTTAACTACAACACTGGAAGACTTAATTTCAGTATTAAAAACAGCGGCAGAACGTGGTCGCGGCCTGGAACAGTGTTATGAGCGCGGACAAAACACAATGCTGCGCCTGAGTGCTTTTTTGACCACCGATGACAAATCGGATGCGGCAGATAAGGACGCCGATAATTCAATATTATGGTATGAAACTTACACAAAAAGTTTTATGTTGCATGCAACACCCATTGATGTGGCGTCAATTTTTCGGGCGCATACCGATAATTTTTCTAACAGCTGGTTATTTACCTCCGCCACATTACAGGTGAATAAACAATTTAATCATTTTGCAAATAATATAGGCTTGCAGGATTATCAAAGCGGTGTATGGGACAGCCCATTTGATTATGAAAAACAAAGCCTGCTGTATTTGCCGGACAATTTACCGCAACCGTCTGAACAGTCTTATACAAAAGCGTTAATGCAGGCTGCCATTCCAGTATTAAAGGCGAGCCAGGGCAGAGCATTTGTTTTATTCACCAGTTATTCAGCGATGTACAAGGCGCGTGATTATTTAAAACAAATGCTGCCATATGAATTACTGGTACAGGGTGATTTGCCAAAACACCAGCTACTGGAAAAATTTCGACAAACTGAAAATGCTGTATTACTCGGAACATCGAGTTTTTGGGAAGGTGTTGATGTGCGGGGCAGAAGTCTTTCCTGTGTGATTATCGATAAGTTACCTTTTGCCTCGCCGGGTGATCCGGTGATGCAGGCACGTATTGATGCCATCAAACAAAATGGTGGCCAGCCGTTTATGGAATTTCAGGTGCCGCAGGCAGTGATCGCCTTAAAGCAGGGTGTTGGCCGTCTGATACGCGATGTTAATGATTGCGGTGTTGTGATGATTGGTGACCCGCGATTAAAACAAAAATCTTACGGCCGAGTATTTTTAAATAGCCTGCCTGCAATGCCAGTGACCTCTGATGTAAAACAGGTAGAGCATTTTTTCGATAGTATCCTGGCCGATGAAATGTCACAAGCCGTATGAAAATATTAGCCATTGATACTGCTACCGAAGCGTGTTCCGCTGCTTTATATGTTGATGGCGCGTTAATTTCAAAGTATCAGCTGGCGCCGCGCGAACACAGTCGTTTAATTTTGAAAATGATTGACAGCTTGCTGCTTGAGGCCGGCCTCAGCGTCAGCAGTCTTGATGCCATCGCTTTTGGCCGTGGACCGGGTTCATTTATGGGTTTGCGGATTGCGGCGGGTGTGGTGCAGGGCATTGCTTTTGCGCATGATATTCCTGTGATACCGGTATCCACATTAAAAGCCATTGCACAGCGTGCCTTCGAGCAAACTGAAAGCAAATACATTCTGGCTGCGATAGATGCACGTATGGATGAGGTTTACTGGGCGGCATATTATCTGCAGGATCAATCGTGGCATTTGCATGATGAGGAGCGTGTGATTTCACCGGAAAAAGTTTCTTTGCCGAAATGGCTCAACCGGCCAGATCAGCCCTGGGTTGCTGCGGGTACCGGATGGGGAAGTTATCAAGACAGGTTGCTGCTAACGGTTAACTGTCCATTGCCCACTATCCTTGCAGATTGTTTCCCCAGTGCAGAAGTGATTGCCAAACTGGCCGTTATAGAATTAGCTGCGGGAAATACAGTATCTGCGGCTGAGGCGATCCCGGTTTATTTGCGCAATGATGTGGCTAAAAAGCCGAAACCGGTCGTGCTCTGAAAAAAGCCGGGAAAAAGTCTTGTTCGGCGGACTCTGGAAATTTCCATGAATCCAAACGGATTTTCCGGTATCATGCCTGCTTCCAACAGTGAGAGTTTTGCTTTTAAATTATCATGATAGAGATTAACCCGATAACCAGCCAGATCAATGACCTGCGTGAACGTACTGATTCACTTAGGGGGTATCTTTGACTTTGATCGTCGCAAGGAAGAATTAGAAGAAATTAATCGCGAACTGGAACAGCCGGGGATCTGGGATGATCCAGAAAATGCGCAGAAACTGGGACAGGAGCGTTCCCGGCTGGAAAAAATTGTACTGACGATCGAAGAGCTCGATAGCAGTTTAAACGATGCTGAAGAACTGCTTGAGATGTCCGTTGAAGAGCAGGATGAAGATGGCATAAACAGTATTGTTGAAGATTTAAATGCGCTGGAAAGTCATGTCGAAGAGCTGGAGTTTCGCCGCATGTTTTCCGGCGAAATGGATGCCAATAACGCTTTTGTTGATATTCAGTCAGGCTCCGGTGGCACCGAAGCACAGGACTGGGCAGAAATGTTATTACGCATGTATTTGCGTTGGGGTGAAGCGCACGGTTTTAAAACAGAGTTAATGGAAGTCTCACCCGGTGATGTGGCGGGCATTAAAAGTGCGACCATCAATATTTCGGGTGATTATGTCTATGGCCGGTTACGAACTGAAACCGGTGTGCATCGCCTGGTACGTAAATCGCCATTTGATTCGGGCAGTCGACGCCACACTTCATTTGCCGCCGTTTTTGTTTCACCGGAAATTGACGATGATATTGAAATAGACATTAACCCGGCTGATTTGCGTATTGATGTTTACCGTGCCAGTGGTGCAGGTGGTCAGCATGTCAATAAAACAGAGTCCGCGGTGCGCATTACGCATTTGCCGACGAATGTTGTCGTGCAGTGTCAGAGTGGCCGCTCACAGCATAAAAATAAAGAAGCCGCAATGAAACAATTAAAAGCGAAGCTGTATGAGCGTGAAGTGCAATTACGCAACGCCGATCAAAAGGCACTGGAAGAAACAAAGTCGGATATTGGTTGGGGCAGTCAGATACGGTCATACGTACTGGACCAATCACGCATCAAAGATTTAAGAACCAATGTGGAAACCGGAAACACACAGGCCGTGTTAGATGGCGATCTGGATCAGTTTATTGAAGCGAGTTTGAAAAGCGGGCTTTAGAAGCAGTGAAAAGTTAGTGTTAAGTCCGAGTTACAAGTGAACCGTTACAAAGTTAAAAGTTAAAAGTTAAAAACTTTAAGCGAAACTATTCACTTTAAGAAAAAACTGAATTAATTATATAAAACTAATATATGAGCACAGATATTAAAACCGAAGACGCGCCTCCTTCTGAACAGGACGAAAATAAACTAATTGCGCAGCGCCGTGAAAAACTAACTGCACTGCGCGCTGCGACTGACGAACAGGGAGGCACTGCATTCCCTAACGATTTTCGTCGTGATGCACTGGCGGGCGATTTGCTTACGCATTATCAGGATAAAACAAAAGAAGAACTGGAAACTTTAAATATTCAAGTGGCTGTTGCCGGCCGTATGATGGCAAAACGCATCATGGGTAAAGCCAGCTTCGCACAACTGCAGGACATGTCAGGCCGTATACAGCTTTTTGTGCAACGCGATGGTTTGCCAGAGGGTGTTTACAACGATAATTTTAAAAAATGGGATGTTGGCGATATTATCGGCGCCACCGGTGTTCTGTTTAAAACTAAAACCGATGAGCTGTCAGTTAAAGTGGACAGCATTCTGCTATTAACAAAATCACTGCGCCCGTTACCCGATAAATTTCATGGCTTGTCCGATACCGAAATCCGTTATCGTCAGCGTTATGTTGATCTGATAATGAACGAGGAGGTCAAAAAGAATTTTTACCTGCGCTCGCAGATCATCAAGTTTATTCGCGATTATTTTGATACCAACGGTTTCGTTGAAGTTGAAACGCCGATGATGCAGATCATTCCCGGCGGTGCCACCGCTCGTCCGTTTGAAACCTACCACAATGCATTAAGTCTGCCGATGTTTTTACGTATTGCACCGGAGCTTTACCTTAAGCGTCTGGTTGTCGGTGGTTTTGAACGTGTTTATGAAATTAACCGCAACTTCAGAAACGAAGGTGTTTCAACACGGCATAATCCAGAATTCACCATGCTCGAGTTCTACCAGGCTTATGCCGATTACAATGACCTGATGGATATTACTGAGGACCTGTTAAGACAACTGGCAACTGATTTATTGGGCAGCACCGATGTTAAAAGTGAAGGCAACACATACGACTTTGGCAATCCATTTGCACGTATGACCGTTTTCGATTCTATTTTGTATTTTAATCCGGATATAACTGCCGAATCTTTATCTGATTTAGACAGTGCACGAAAACTCGCCCAGCAACTTGGCGTGAAACTAAAAGACGGTTATGGTCTGGGTAAAGTACAGATCGAAATTTTCGAAAAGACTGTCGAGCACCGTCTTATGGATCCGACCTTTATCACCGAATATCCCACTGAAGTTTCACCGCTGGCGCGCCGCAACGATAATAATCCATTTGTCACCGACCGCTTCGAGTTTTTTGTGGGCGGCCGCGAAATCGCTAATGGTTTCTCCGAATTAAATGATGCCGAAGACCAGGCAGAACGTTTTAAACAACAGGTTGTAGAAAAGGATGCAGGTGATGATGAAGCCATGCATTTTGATGCAGATTACATCCGTGCACTGGAATTTGGTTTACCGCCTACAGCGGGAGAGGGTATCGGTATCG
Source organism: uncultured Gammaproteobacteria bacterium (assembly GCA_963768125.1). Classification (GTDB taxonomy): domain Bacteria; phylum Pseudomonadota; class Gammaproteobacteria; order SZUA-229; family SZUA-229. Next base: position 89,736 of record CAVYHC010000047.1, on the reverse strand, counting down.
ACCGTCTGGTGATGCTGCTTACCGACTCACCATCAATTCGTGATGTTATTCTGTTCCCGCATATGCGTGTGGAAGTCGATAAGTCGGAATAATGACTCTCTGACTTTGTTTTTTAACTACCGTTTTTTGGCCTACGTTTAAAGATTAAAAAGCATTAGTCCGCAGATGCACGCAGATAACGCAGATGAAAACATATTGTTGTAGGCCGTGATAAGACTTTGTTGTTCATGGCGTTATTGTCAGGTATTGCCTGCAACGTGCTTATGCAAGGTTTAAAACATATATAATTTTTTATCTGCGTTCATTTGCGTTCATCTGCGGAAAAAATGTTTTTTAAGGGAGTTACTCGTTGTTGACAGACAGAAGCAATAAACTTGCTTAATAGCTTATGCTTTTTCTTCTACGGAATAAGGCAAATCAAGCAGCGTGATTTCTGCATCAGCATCTTTCAGTTTTAACTTTTCCTGCTCCGCCGATTTGATCTGTATTACCGCTAACGCTTCATATTCATTTTCTGCGGTTTGCTGAACGGTGATCAATGTACCGGTGTACTGGTTTTCTGTTGATGTGTCTGTCGCCAGTTGTTCGCCTGCTTTTGGTGCCTTGTCTGATATTATCCTGATGCGATAGGTACGGCGTTTCTGTTTACCAAGATAATGTGTTCGTGCAACGATTTCCTGCCCGGTGTAACAGCCTTTTTCAAAACTTATGCCATTGATCAATTCCATGTTCGCCATTTGTGGCACAAATTGCTCACTGGTATTGCTATCAATAAACGGTAAACCGTTTTCGATGTTCAGGTAATCCCAGAATGAACTATTAACCACATTGGCTTTTTCAGCCCTGGATTTATCAGTAACCGTTTCCCATAGGGTTTTTGCATGATCAGCTGAGCAGAATATTTCATATCGTGGTGTTGTGCCAGCGACTCGTATAGCAATGTAATTTTCATTATGTGAAATGCTGTCAACTGTTGAGTTCACATTGTCGATAAAAGCTGAGAGCAGGCTTTCTGCATTATTGCCGCTGATGCCGATATGGACGAGTTGTTCGCTGATATCCTGTATCGCGACCTGGGAGCGCAATATGTAATTCTGCAGGTGAGCGATGCTGCGTTCGACCAGGTCACTTTTGATGCTGATGAAATAATTCTGCTGATGCTGGAACAGGCGGAAGTTGGCGATCATTCTGCCTTTGTTATTACAGAAGCCGCTTATCTGGCTGTTGTTTTCATTGACATTATCGACATTATTGGTGAACTGACCCTGCATGAAATCGGCTGCATCTTCGCCGGCGATGACCACGGTACTAAAGTGTGACAGGTCACAGATGATAGTGCTGTTGTTTGCATGGCTGTTGTCGGCAAATAATCTCATTGAACACAAACAGAGCATTGTCGTCCTGTTTGGCGCCATTTTGCAGTAAAAAATCTTTCCAGTCGTTATTCATGGGGTTCAATCTCTTTTCGGTGTATCGAATTTTAGACAATCTTTGTCAACAAAGTATTATATCTTTAGTGTGGTTATAAGGCATTATATTATGTCTATGACGGGTCTCATTTTACGGGCAGCAGGTTTTACCCGAATTATGCTTTATTATACTTGACAGTCAGAGTGACATTGTTAGTATCTAGGGCAGGAAGAAGCTTAAAGCCTGCCTGTGTTAAACTCCGAATATAGAACCTTAACAAGCTATCAGCATCATTAATAATAACTATAAATTCAGGCTGAAACGTATGACCCATGCTTACGCAAGTCGTATTACAGTGCATGCCAGATGTGCTGCCAACTGTACATGCAAACGTACATCAACAGCTGCAGGTTGATGCATGGCAAATAAACGACCGGTTTATCTTAACTTGCTTAAAATTCGATTGCCTTTAATGGGAATGGTGTCTTTTGCCCACCGTATCACCGGTGTTATTCTTTTCCTTGCACTGCCTTATTCGGTTTATTTACTCGATTTATCTATTGAATCTGAAGCGTCATTTTCACAAATGCAGCAGATACTTGATCAGCCTGTTATGTTGATCGTTCAAATTCTGCTGTTATGGTCGCTGGCTCATCATTTTTTTGCAGGCATACGGTTTTTACTGATTGATGCTGAAATAGCAGTAGAGAAATCACAGGCCCAGTTGGGTGCATGGCTGGTGCTGATTGCTGAAGCATTAACGGTAATTATTATTGTGCTTGGAGTCAGCTTGTGAGTCTCTATGTATTAGAAGGTCTTAGGCCCTGGGTGATTCAGCGTGTCAGTGCGGTTTATATCGTTCTGTTTATCCTTTATGTTGTCTACAGCCTGCTTACTGCAGATCAGTTATGGATCTACACTGCCTGGAAAGACTGGTTATACAATCCATTTAATACCACCGTCGTCGGCATCTTTGTCATCGCATTATTGTTCCATACCTGGATTGGCATGCGCGATGTAGTGCTGGATTATGTACACAACATAATGTTGCGAATTTTCATCCTCGCCTTATTAATGGGTGTATTGATCGGCAGTGGTTTGTGGGTATTTAGAATTCTTTTATTATCTGTCGTTAGCTAGAAAAAACGAATATCAGGGTAGTGAGTTAATGCATAGCAATACAGCTTCAAACGAAAGGCCTGCGATAGAAAGGCGTCAGTTCGATACACTAATAATAGGCGCTGGCGGTGGCGGCTTACGTGCGTCATTGCAACTGGCAGAAGCTGACTTAAGTGTTGCCGTTGTTTCAAAAGTGTTTCCCACGCGCTCACATACGGTTGCCGCACAGGGCGGCATGAATGCAGCATTGGCGAATGTGTCTCCCGATAACTGGCACTGGCACATGTTCGATACCGTCAAGGGCAGTGATTATCTCGGCGATCAGGATGCCATTGAGTATATGTGCCGTGCTGCACCCAAAGCGGTTTATGAGCTGGAGCATTTTGGTGTGCCGTTTTCCCGTTTAGACAATGGCAAAATTTATCAACGCGCCTTTGGCGGCCAGAGTCAGAATTTTGGTGGTGATCAGGCCAGCCCGTACCTGTGCTGCGGCAGACCGAACCGGGCATGCGATTTTACATAGTTTGTATCAGCAGAATATTCGTGCAAAAACCCATTTCTTTGATGAATACTTTGCGATCGATTTGCTGAAAAATGATGACGGCCGTGTCCTGGGTGCACTGGTTTTTAATATTCATGATGGCCAGATTATTGTTATTGAAGCAAAAACAACATTACTGGCCACTGGTGGTGCCGGCCAGTTATTTAAAACAACAACCAATGCATTAATCAATACCGGTGATGGTATGGGTATGGCAATGCGCGCCGGGATTCCGTTACAGGATATGGAATTTTTCCAATTCCATCCTACCGGCATTGCCGGCAGGGGCATGTTAATCACCGAAGGTGCGCGCGGTGAAGGCGGTTACCTGGTCAATGGCGAAGGTGAACGTTTAATGGAGCGTTATGCACCCAAAGCAAAAGATCTGGCGAGTCGAGATGTAGTCAGTCGTGCAATTGCGATTGAGGTTAAAGAAGGACGAGGCTGTGGTCCAAATAAAGATCATGTCATGTTGAAACTGGATCACCTGGGTGAAGACGTGATACAAAAGCGTTTACCCGGCATTCGCCAAACCTGTATTACATTTTTGGGTATCGATCCCGCGGAAGCACCCATCCCGGTATTCCCGACAGCGCATTACACCATGGGCGGCATTCCAACGAATCGTTATGGACAGGTAGTTGTTCCTGTTAAAGATACACCCGAAGAACCGGTGCAGGGTTTATACGCGGCGGGCGAATGTGCCTGCGTTTCAGTACATGGCGGTAATCGCCTGGGCGGTAATTCATTACTCGATATTCTGGTTTTTGGCCGTGCTGCAGCCAATCACATCATTGAATATTTACAGGAGAATAAATATCATCGCCAGGTCGATGATAAGGTAATAAATAAACTCGTGGATAAAGTGCTGCGTTATGATCAGCCGCAAACAACTGGCGATGACGCTAAAGCTGAAACCGTCGCTAATTTACGAGTAGAATTAAAAAAGGCAATGGAAGAACATTGCAGCGTATTTAGAAATAAAGAAATATTAAAGGAAGGCGTAGAAAAGGTTGAGCGACTTGCCGAGCGCATGAAAAATGTAAGAATTAATGATCAAAGTAACAGTTTTAATACGGCTAAAGTAGAAGCCTTTGAACTAGAAAACTTAATGGCAGTGGCGATAGCAACGATACATTCTGCTTATGCTAGAGAAGAAAGTCGTGGTGCGCACTCACGCACTGACTTTACCGAGCGAGATGACAAGTCATGGATGCGTCACAGTTTGTATTCGTATGAAAATGGACTGGATTACAAACCGGTAAGAACAAAACCAATGTCTGTGGAAAGTTTTCCGCCTAAGCCGCGAGTTTATTAAGACAGTGAAGAATAAACAGTGAACAGTGAATAGTGAAAAGTGAAAAGTGATATATCATGAATAAATCATTGGTCATTGCGAGTAGAGCAGGGCAATCTATCAATGACAGCGCGTTTTTTTAGAGCCTTTACGGTTATTATGTTCGGTGGGTGTGTGATCTATGAAATTTAAAATTTATCGATACAACGCGGAAACAGATGCCAGGCCTTATGTCCAGGACTTATAAGCTGGATAATGTAGAGCCGGGTATGATGCTGCTGGCAGCGCTGTTGCGCATTAAAGATGAGCAGGACGACAGCTTAAGCTTTCGACGATCATGCGGCGAGGGTGTTTGCGGGTCTGATGGCATGAACATTAATGGCGTCAATGGACTGGCCTGTATAATACCTGTCGATGGCCTGAAACAGCCGATTGAAATTAAACCTTTACCCGGTCTGCCGGTGATACGTGATTTAATTATCGACATGGAGCAGTTTTATAAACAATATCGCGCGGTTAAACCGTATTTAATCGTTAATGATCCCATGCCGGAAGTTGAATTGTTGCAGACACCACGAGCAGCGCGAACAACTGGATGGTTTATATGAATGTGTTCTATGTGCATGCTGCTCGACATCCTGTCCATCATTCTGGTGGAACCCGGACAAGTTTTTAGGTCCAGCCGCTTTGTTGCAGGCATCACGTTTTATTGAAGACAGCCGTGACCAGGCATTTGAAAAACGACTGGAAGAATTAGAAGGACCGTTCAAGCTTTTCCGTTGCCATACGATCATGAATTGCGTGCAAGTTTGTCCAAAAGGCCTGAACCCGACTAAAGCTATCGGTCGTATCAAGAATAAAATGGTTTCACGCTCTTTGTGTAATCGTGTGAGACCTAGTGAATAACAATGCTGCAAGCAGAAGTTGATTATCGCTGGCAATGTCGTCGTGGCATGCTTGAGCTGGATCTATTGCTGAATAATTTTGTTGATAAAAAAGTGGATGAATTAACACGCAACAAAAAAAATCCTTTGAATTATTGCTTTCCTATCCTGACCAGACACTGCTCGACTTATTACTGGGAAATTCCATGTCCAGTGACCCTTCTATCGCTGTTCTTGTTCAGCAAATACAATCAACGCCTTTTAATTAAGTCTAACCAGTGAAGACGATTTTAAACCAGCCTGGTGGTTACGCTCATGCCATCTGCAAACACTGTGGCCGGTGTTTTTCAACAAGCGTCATAAGCTTGACCTTTATACTGAACAGGTAGAGCTTGATGACGGTGATTTTATTGATTTATGCTGGAGTAAAAAAGAGACGAATAAAATTGTTCTGGTGCTTCATGGTTTAGAAGGCAGTGTTAATTCACATTATGTGAATGGCATTATGTATCAGCTGGAACAAGCCGCCTGCAGACCTGTGCTTATGCATTTTCGTGGTTGTAGCGGTCGCATGAACCGTCTCGCCAGGGCCTACCATTCGGGTGAAACGGGCGATCTTGCCTTTATTGTGCAGCATATTCGTAAAAAGGCGGGTGTTTATCCTTATGCTACGGTTGCTTATTCCTTGGGCGCTAATGTGCTATTAAAATGGTTGGGTGAAACAGGGAGTTTAAATCCGTTAAAAAAAGCAGTTGCTGTATCAGTGCCGTTTAAATTACATGATGCGGCAAAACGATTACAAATGGGCCTGTCAAAAATATATCGTAACTATTTATTAAATTCTCTAAGAAAAAAATATACAGAAAAATTTAAAAAAATATCATCACCATTGAATGTCGATGTCAAACAGCTAGAAAGTTTCTGGGATTATGATGACCAGGTTACCGCGCCTCTGCACGGATTTAATGGCGCACAGGATTATTATGATAAATCCAGTAGTCGCCAGTTTCTGAAAAATATATCTGTGCCAACAAGAATCATTCACTCTGTTGATGATCCCTTTATGTTTCATGACACAGTCCCCAATAAAAGTGAAATTAACGGCAACATCGATTTGCTACTAGCAAGTCATGGCGGGCATGTGGGCTTTGTATCAGGAATGACGCCTTTATCCGCTTATTCATGGTCAGAAAAGAAAACAATTGAATTTTTATTAGAAAAGTAAATAGTGTCATATTATTCAGCAAACTCAATGCGTTCACTTAGCACTTCTAAAGCCTGTTTAGCACACAATTCGTCTTTCTCGCCACCCGGGGCGCCACTGACGCCAATTGCACCTATCCTTGAACCGGCAAGCTCAATGGGCAGCGCGCCCTGCATAATAATGAGATCGTCCATATGATTTAGTTCAGGCCGGATGTCGCCTCGTGACTGGCGAAACTCGCCAGAATTAATCCCGGATAAAACAACACTGTTAGCTTTTTCTTCAGCTATTTGCAGGGTGAAGCGTGAAGCTAAATCATCACGTAGCGCGGCCTGTAATAAACCATTGCGATCAACCACCACGGCGCTCACCTGGTAACCTTTTTTACGGCAGGCTTTAATGCTTTCGTTTGCGATATCTCGGGCCAGCTCCATGCCGATGGTTTTTACGGTGAGGCTGTCACTGGCATAAAGGGCATGGGATGAACCAATAAACATGCCGGTGATCATAGCCAGAGGCAGTGCCAGGCGCAATATTAATGACGGTATTCTATAAAAACGGCTCATGTGTGTATCCCGGTAGAGATGAATGATGGAAAATCGCTTTAAAATTATGTAATGTGTCTTTGTATTATAATTACTTTTATTTATATTGCATGTGTCAATAAATCTCATCACATGAGCAGGCTGCTATGACAGATAAAAAATCACAATCTAAACAAAAACTAGACGATATTGTTTCACAAGCCAGGCGCAACAGTGAAGAGCGTGGCCATAGTTATCGTGGGCAGGCTTTGAAAATGTATCCCTGGATATGCGGTCGATGCGCAAGAGAGTTTAGCAACAGTAATTTGCAGGAGTTAACGGTGCATCATAAAAACCATGACCATGACTACAATCCGGCAGATGGCAGCAACTGGGAGTTGTTATGTATTTATTGTCATGATAATGAACATCAACGGCATACCGAAGAGCTGCTTAATAAAGGTATCGCGCTTGATGGTGAAAAGGCACCCGGGGCTACGTTTAATCCGTTTGCCGATTTAAAGAGTATGATGGACGAGAAAAAATAGTTAAAAGTTAAAAGTTAAAAGTTAAAAGTTAAAAGTTAAAAGTTAAAAGTTAAAAGTTGAAACTTAAAACTTAAAAAATAATTGTTGGTGTAATTTAACTTACAGGTGTTAAGAGAAAAAACTTTATGGAAACTATTGACGTCATTGCATTGACACTTGGTGTTGCCTGGGCATCTGGCATTAATCTTTATGCTGTTATTCTGGTAATGGGCATAATGGGCGCGGGTGGTTATACTGAATTACCTGAGTCTTTAACCATTTTACAGGATCCGATGGTATTGGTGGCTGCAGGGGTAATGTATTTTGTGGAATTTTTTGCAGATAAAATTCCCGGCGTTGATTCAGGGTGGGATGCCATTCACACTTTCATCCGCATACCTGCCGGCGCTATGCTTGCAGTCGGAGCCGCTCAGGGATTGGAAATCAATCAGGCCGCAGAGTTAGCCGCGGCATTGTTAGGCGGTAGCCTGGCGGCAACCTCGCATTTAACCAAAGCCAGTACACGGCTGGTAATAAACACCTCACCAGAGCCAGTAACTAACTGGACAGCTTCAATTGCAGAAGATTTAGCCGTCGTTGGCGGACTTTGGACAGCGCTGAACTATCCATTGCTGTTCATTGTATTTATCGTATTGTTTGTTCTGCTGGCAATATGGTTACTGCCAAAATTATGGCGTGTGGTAAAAAATATTATTGCGACCATTCGTGGCTGGTTTGGCAAGAAAACGGATGATACTGGCATGGATAACTCAGACAAGAATATAATTGAGAATTTGATTGAAGCCAAGTCTAAAAAAATAACTGATGAGTAGTTTCGTATGCATTTCTGATAGTTATACTATGACTCACTATGATTGCTCAAAAGTTTTAAAAGCATTGGTCCACAGATGAACACAGATGAAAACATTATATCTTGTCATCTTGAACGGTAGTGAAAGATCTTAACGGCCTAAAGATTATACCGTGACAAGATCCTTCACTACCGTTCAGGATGACACTCAATTAATGTAGATTTTTATCTGCGTCTATCTGCGTTCATCTGTGGTTAAATTTTTGTTTGTTATTGGGGTCTGGCCTGCGCAACTCATTGAATATAATATAGAATCATTTTATATAACGCGATTTTAAACAATCGATGGATTGGGAAGTAAGGAGGAGTAGACTGCTTATTAATCATAAACCCGTTTTGGCATTATTTCCCGTAATGTTTTTGACCAGTTAATTATGTGCTCACCCGAGGCGAGTGTGGGTTGCACTATCGAGTCTGCCTGTGGTGATAAATCACTGATGGAAATATTTGCCATTGCCGGTTTATTCCCGTAACTAACGATAAAGTCTTTTTTGTCTAGCGTTTGGCTGAGGCCTCGAGGATTCTCAATAGCAAAGGCTTTTATAATTTTTTTATCTTTTATTGACCAGAAAGTGAGTAAATTGGCTTCTGGGTGTGTGATTGCAGCAATAGAGTGCTGTTGATTAATTTCAATGCTGAGTGCTTCGCCGGTCATGCGTTTTATTACTACTGCGGGTTCGCTCATTGTGCTGACGCTTTCATTGTGTTTGCGAATACTGACGCCACCAGGAAGATTTTTTTCCGTTGCATTAGCAGCACTGTTGATGGGCGCCGAGGCAATAACCAGATCCTTGTTATCGGCAATGACAAAATGCCCGCAATTTAAATCGGTCCGATTTGTATCATCATGTTTTGTATCGTCACTTTCGAGTTTAATCCGTTCAAGCAACTTACCGGTACTTAAGTCTATGCTGACCAGTGATGGCTGGTGAAAGCCGGATTCTGATTTTCCGGTATTACTGACGGTCAATATATTGTCTTTAGTCAGTTGACAGTCATGCGGTGACAGGCCAAGTGTCGGCAGTTGCTGAATAATTTCAAATGTTTCAGTGTGCCGAATGCTTATGCTGCCTTGATGGTTTTCACTATTAATTTCTATGCAGTATATTTTTTTACCGTCGGGACTAAAGCTGGCATGGCCGGAAAACAACTGGTTATGTTCACGCTGCAATGATCGAATGACGCTTTGTGTTTGTAAATCTATTTCACAGGCATTGCTGCCATTTTTTTCGAAACAGAAAATACTGTACTTGTTGTTTGGATTAATCTGGATGCTGTGCGCAAGAAAAGGTGTTTCGATGACTCTTTTTTCTTTTTGTGTAAGATTTATAGCGATGAGTGCATTTTGTAATGTCATTATCTTTGCTAAAATTTCCGCCGGAAAGCAGTATGTCTTCGTCTGGATTAAAAAACTTTTTATGCGTACAGGCTGATAAATGACCACCGATTAAACTGACAGAAAATAATTTTAGAAATGACCGGCGAGGGATGATGTGGCGAGGGTTTGTCTGGGTATTGGCCATATTTATTCTCAATCTAATAACAGTATCTATTAATAATTATGGGAAATAGCTTAACAGATGTTTTGGCTTTTAGCCGTTTTCTATATAGTGCTCAGTCGATAGCATCTGCTAATGATGAAGCTGTATAATGCAGGATATATCGAATTCGTTGGAGAATATTGTGCAGTCTGGCCCTAGAGAAGTTGTAACCCCATTTCGTCCTATTCCACTGGATGTGCCTGAAGGTATGGCACCGAATGAGTTTTTTAACAGTACAGAAAATTTAAATGACCTGTCGAACAATAATGGCCTGTTAAAAAACCCGGAAGACTTATTGCTGTATCGCAAAGCCCTGGGGCACAGTAATGAGTTTGATACCTCGATTATTTATAACACGTCTAAATCGATACTCGATCCACTCGGCAGGCCGGTGCGCCGAACCCAGGTACCTGAAGCAACAAAAAAAGTCTGGAATCGGATGAATCAAATCATTATCGATTTTATGATTGAAACCTATCCTGATCCTGAAGAGGCACTAATACTTGCCGGTGAAGCCAGTCTGGATGCGACCTGGTCATTAACTTCACCCGGTGTGCCAAGCATTCGTATGCTGCATAATCACTTCATCGTGTTTGATAAAAAAGAGTTACGCAATGCCGCGTTTGCTGACACCGATAATCCGAACCTGACCGATGGTGGCCAGCATAGTTTGTTTCAGGCGTATATGCGTGATGTTTATAGTGATTTTTTCTCATCATTGAATTTCAATATTCTGAAACAAACCAGTAAAGGATCATCAAAAATCGAATTGACGGGATATCCGCAAGGTTTACCCAGCTGGAAAATTCAGGGTGGAGCAGATGCCCTGAAAGATATCTATTTCTGGCAGGAATATGACCAGATATTGAAAGGATTTATCGATTTTTACCGGGCTTTTTTTACCCAGGTATCAACACGTAATGCACCTGTCCCTAAAGGATCGTATTTTCCTGAACAGATTGAAAGTATTCTGCTGTTCAATAATGACTTTATGAGCTCAGCGAAAAAAGTACGGGATCAATGTATTACCAATGCAAAATACGCCAATGCCATTCGCTGGCAGCCGGCTTTTAAACAGTTGATCTACCGAAATGATGAAGGTGATTTAATTGTCACCATTAGCCAGAATTCTATTGGTAATGCCATTACCGAGTTACTGGGTGTGGTGGTTAAACGTGTACCGGATGCAGAAGCCTATGAAAAAGCTGAACCGGCATTGATAGAGAAGTTGCTGGAAGTAAGGCGGCGACTGATTAAGGCGGATCTCGGTGAGGCAATTGAAACGCCTTACTGGTCGCTTTGATTTAAAAGAATAGATAATCGACTAGCAATGAAAATAGAACACAGGCGCTGCCTTTTGTCTTTATCAAGCTAATATAGCTTTTTTGTTTTTTTAATGAAATGATGAGCAAGTAATTTACTATAATCCATGAAGCTATGAATAATTCTAAACAAACAGGTGTTATCGGTTATGGCTGTGAGGATGTCGATCCACGCGGTTTTGTCAGCCTGATGGATATGTATGAAAATAATTACATGCGTTTACGCCGTTTGATTCCTGATTTATTTAAATTGCAGGACAATGCTATTTCGCGACTGCCAGGCTGTTTAAGTTTGCACACAAAAATACTGGAGCGCACAAAATTCACTACCACATTATGCTTAACCTACTATTTTGAAGAGGGAGAACGCGGTGTTGAAGAGCCTGCGTTAACGATACGTGTCTATCATGATGCCCGCCAGGTTGAAGTGCTGACGGGTCATCTTAAACATGGTCAACAACGATGCGAGCACATACCGGAAAAAGCCATCAAGCTTAAGTGGAAATTCAATCGTTTCTTATATAAATGGCTGGGATATTGTCTTTATCTTGGGCATTCTTTCCCAGTTTCAGATAGCAAGCCGGTGACTTTCCGCCCGGTTTCAAAACTGCTGGCCAGTCTATAGTGCCAGCACCTGTCGTTACAGTCGCGTCAGCAATCATCCTGCAATAAAGCCATATTAATGCTATATGGTTTTACAATTTCCTTTTAGGGCGTACTATAAGTTGGAATAACGTTAATATTTGCAAGTGTTAACGTTGATTTTACGATTGCCAACGCTACAGTAAAGTCTTCTAATATGAAATACTGAATTTATGGTTTTGGACGAGATTATGCTTACTTTAAAAGACAAACTGTTGAATCAGCATGCTGCTGTTAAGACACGGTTTTACTGTTTTATTTTTATGGCGGCACAATTTGCTTTTGCGCCATTCAGTTTTGCAGATGCGACAGGCAATATTCTAAAAACGGCTGAAGTCAGCCTGGAATCACTCAGTCGTGAGTTCCGTTTAGACGGTGTCGTTGAAGCGGTAAATAAAGCCACTATATCTGCTCAGACAAAGGGTACGATTATGGAGATATTGGTTGATGTTGATGATTACGTCGAAAAGGACTCGGTCATTATTTTATTAAAAGACACCTCGCAGAAAGCCCAGTTGAAAAAAGCACTGGCTGGTGAGAAGGAAGCAAAATCGCACCTTTCACAGGCCGAAGATGAATTTAAACGGATTAAAGATATATACGCCAAGAAAGTCGTTTCCAAATCAAAAATGGATGAAGCGACACACGCACTCTCTGCGGCTAAAGCTCGTCTGGAATCAGCCAGGGCCAGTCTGGAAGAAGCCCGGGAGCAATTATCCTATACAAAAGTTAAAGCACCTTACAGCGGTATCGTAACCGAGCGCCATGTTGAGACGGGTGAAACGGTACAATCAGGCGCGAAATTAATGACCGGTGTGTCACTGGATAAACTCAGGGTCAATGTGGATGTGCCACAGAGTTTGATTAACAAAATTCGAGTTTACGGAAAAGCCTTTGTTTATATCGATGCAAGCTTAGGCAAAGATGCTGAGCAGGTGCCGGTCGAAAAAATTACGGTATTTCCCATTGCTGACCGTGCTTCAAATACCTTTAAAGTCCGGCTGGATTTACCAGCAGGCATTGCTGGTTTATTTCCTGGTATGTTTGTTAAGGTTTCACTGGTTACAGGTGAAAAAGAAGTATTAATGGTGCCGTTGCAAACGGCTGTTTACCGCTCTGAAGTGACGGCTATTTATGTTGTTGCTGATGATGGTACGGTTAATTTTCGCTATGTACGTCTGGGCAGTAAGCATAATTCTTCTCAAGTGGTGTTATCAGGGCTGGCGGCAGGTGAAAAGGTCGCGCTGGATCCAATAAAAGCAGGCATCGTCGCTATGCAGCAACGCCGAAATAAGACAGCTGGCAGCCCTTCATCTGGAAATGCTGATGAGTAAGTTAGGTATTTCCGGTCATACCGCGAAACATTTTTTAACCACACAAATTACACCGCTGCTCGCACTGGTCGGCGTGTTGCTGGGTATATTTGCGGTAATGATTACGCCGCGTGAAGAAGACCCGCAGATCAATGTGACTTTTGCCAATGTATTTATTCCTTTTCCCGGTGCCAGCGCGCTAGAAGTAGAAAGTCTGGTGGCGACACCTGCTGAGCAGGTGATTGCAGAAATTAGTGGCATTGACCATGTTTATGCTACGTCTATGCCGGGTATGGCGGTGCTTACCGTGCAGTTTCTGGTGGGTGAAAATCGTACGGATGCTATCGTTCGACTGTATAACAAACTGTATTCCAACCAGGACTGGTTACCTGCGAATCTCGGCGTTGGGCGCCCCATCATTAAACCCAAAGGCATTGATGACGTGCCTATTATTACTGCCACCTTATGGTCAAAAAGCAAGTCCACCGGTGCCCACGAATTAAGTAAGGTTGCACATGCACTGGAGACAGAATTAAAACGCATCGCCGGCACACGCGATATTTATACCATCGGCAGTCCAGCAAGTGTTATGCATGTGGTGCTCGATCCTCAGGCATTATCCGGCTACAACATCGATATTAACGATTTGGCTAAGGCTTTACGCTCTGCCAATAGCGCGCGAACCGGTTTAACGGTGACAGCAGATAATCGTGAGATTTTGTTGCAAGCCGGTACTTTTCTAAGCGCGTCAGAAGAAATTGCCGAACTTATTGTCGGTGTATTTGATGGCAAGGCGGTATATTTACAGGATGTGGCAAACATCGAATACGGTGTTGACTCACCTACGCAGTATGTTTCTATCGCCGCTGGTAAAGGCAGTCTCTCGGCTAAGGAGAAGGGCGCAAGCACGATGCTGGTCAATGATTTGCACGTGGCGGTGACACTGGCTATTGCAAAAAAACCGGGCATGAATGCGGTGGACATTGCCAACCAGGTCATTAACAGGCTCGATGAATTAAAAGGTATCTTCATTCCTGATGATGTTGAAATCAGCATTACACGAAATTATGGGGTTACGGCGCAGTACAAATCAGAAAAGCTGATACAGAAACTGATCATTGAAACCATCGCAGTGATATTACTGGTGATGTGGGCATTGGGCTGGCGTGAAGGTTTGATTGTCGGTGCGGCGGTTGCCGTGACTTTATTGGTGACGCTGTTTGCTTCCTGGGCTTATGGTTTCACCCTCAACCGGGTTTCGTTATTTGCACTGATATTCTCCATTGGTATTCTGGTCGATGATGCCATTGTGGTGGTGGAAAATATTCACCGCCATATGGCAATGGGTAAGCAAAAGCTGACCGAATTGATTCCGATTGCTGTTGATGAAGTGGGTGGCCCGACCATACTGGCTACCTTCACTGTTATCGCTGCCTTACTGCCAATGGCATTCGTTTCCGGTTTGATGGGGCCTTACATGAGCCCGATTCCAATTAATGCCAGCATGGGAATGCTGGCATCATTGGTGGTGGCATTTATTTTTACGCCCTGGTTAACCAATATCATGTTAGCCAGGCACGCCTTGCATGCTGTTTCCTCAGAAAATCATTCTCAGCAGGAATCTGCGATTTCAACGTTCTTCACTCGTATCATGACGCCGTTTCTGGGTGGGGCTAAAGGCAATCGTAACCGCTGGTTATTACTTGGCTCGATATTGGTATTAATCGCTGCGGCCATTGCACTGGTTGTGGTGCAGTTGGTGGTTTTGAAAATGTTACCGTCAGACAACAAAGGTGAGTTTCAGGTAGTACTGGATATGCCGGAAGGAACCAGCCTGGAGCAGACCAGTCGCGTATTAAACGAAATGGGGCAATACATCGGTAATCTGGATGAAGTAACGGACTATGAAATATATGCAGGTACTGCCGCGCCCATTAGTTTTAACGGTCTGGTGCGTCAGTATTATTTGCGGGAAAGTTCCAATGTAGGTGACATTCAGGTGAACCTGGTAGAAAAATCAGAGCGTGATCGGCAAAGCCACGACATTGCGATTTCTGTACGCGGGCCATTGCAGGCCATTGCAAAGCAGTACCATGGCAATGTGAAAATTGTAGAGGTGCCACCGGGGCCGCCGGTTATGTCTCCCATCGTTGCCGAAGTCTATGGTCTGGATTATCAGGGGCAGATTCAGCAGGCCAAACAGCTACGTAAGGTATTTGAGAGCACCGATAATATTGTGGATGTTGATGATAGCGTTGAGACGCCTTCTGAAAAATTGACGATTGTTATCGACCGCCAGCGGGCTGCAAGTTTAGGTGTTTCCCAGCAGGTGATTAGTGAAGCGCTGACCACGGTAATAAGTGGTTCAGATGTAACTTATTTACACGGACGAAACCTCAAGTATGCGGTACCAGTACGTGTCGAGTTCGCAGATGCCGATAAAGCAGATATTGAGCAGGTGCTGGCATTGCAGGTGCGTTCAGTGAGTGGCACGCTGGTACCTCTAACCGAACTGGTTGAAATCAAGCAGGGCAGCCGCGAAAATAATATTTACCACAAAGACCTGTTACCTGTGGTTTATGTCACTGCAGATCTGGCCGGTGGTGTAGACAGCCCGCTATACGGCATGTTGGATATCTCGGCAACCTTAAAGGATCAGAACGGGCTGGAACAGTGGTATACCAAACAGCCGGATAATCCCTATGAATACAGTTTGAAATGGGATGGTGAGTGGCAGGTAACCTACGAAACCTTTCGTGACATGGGCGCGGCTTATGCCGTGGGCCTGTTAATGATTTACCTGCTGGTCGTCGCGCAGTTCCATTCTTACAAAGTACCACTGGTGATCATGGCACCCATACCGCTGACCATCATTGGTATTATGCCCGGCCATGCCTTACTCAATGCACAGTTCACCGCCACCTCAATGATCGGCATGATTGCGCTCGCCGGCATTATCGTGCGTAATTCCATTTTGCTGGTGGATTTTATCAATCAGCAGGTACAGGAAGGAATGGAATTTCAGCAGGCCGTCATTAATTCAGCAGCGGTACGTGCGAAACCGATTGTATTGACCGGCATTGCTGCAATGATTGGCGGTTTCTTTATTATTGATGATCCGATTTTTGGCGGTCTTGCGATATCATTGATCTTCGGATTGCTGGTTTCAACCATACTGACGCTGATCGTTATTCCTGTTGTTTATTATGCTGTGATGCATAAAAATCTGCATTTGTTAGTGAAGCAGTAAGTTACAAGGCTGCGCCATGTGCACGCGGCGATAATTTTTTCCCTGGGCCACTACCGAGTGATTGTAACCGCCGAAAGCAGGCATTGGCGGCCTTGTTTCGTTCAAACAAATTTCCATTTGCATCACGCTATAATTTCTTAGGGTTTTCGTGGCTGTGGTAAAATGCAATAGACATGACCTTGTCTTGTCTATTGTAAAGCGTCTATGAACACGCACAATTATGCAGTCCTTGTCATCAATTTCAAAATTTTTATATTATCGAAAGGTTTATTATGAATAAATTTATCCCTGTTGCGCTAGCAGCAATATCTCTGCCTATGTTTGTTAGCGGTTGTTTAAACACAGCGAGTTATCCGTCTATGCAGCAAAGCAGTGTTTTGGTCAGTGAAGTTGTCGCAGTATGTGGCGCTATTGTCGGTGGTCAGGCAGAACAGCGTATTAATCAAGAATGGGCTAAATACCCTGACGCAGAAGCCAGCCGTCCAATGATAGAATCAGTCGCCGGTGTATTACTGAACAATCCTGAAGCTACAGCGCAACAAAGAACCACTCAGTATGCACAATATATAAGCTGCGCCACTGGCCTGTTTGTATCTAAAGGCGCAATGCAATAAATATTGTTTCTGCTGTTCTTTGCTAAATGATAAGGCGCGCTAATATCTGTTATTGGCGCGTTTTTACTCCCTGAATACTAAGCCCAGCATTACAATATTTTCATCTTCATCGTACAGATTAAAGTAACGTTTTGCGCTGACGGTTATGCCAAACTTTTTTGTAATATCCAGCGCAATGCCAACTTCAGGAAAATAGGCGGCGATATAGTCATCCTTATCCCAGTTGTATCCTAGTGATACCCCGAGTAGGGCATATAACGATACATCCCCGGAATATCCGTAACCGGCACCTAGATCCAGTGTTGCAGCATCGCCATTTAATGCTGATTTCAGCAGGCTTAAATTGGCAAGCCCTACCAGGTTATCTTTAATTGACAGCATGCCAATAGACGTAATATCCAGGTCATGTTTGTCGGATGATGCATTGTGCTGTATTCGAAGATAGTATTTGTCGGCCACCGGTTCGGCCGCAAGGTCGGCAAGCAGGAAGAAAGTCAGGAAAATAAAAGCGGTAAAGTGGAATGATAGACGTTTGTTGCGGGTACTTTTATTTTTTCCGGAGAGCAACGTTGGAAACTTGCTTAATATCATTGTCTTATTTTCTCTTGTTATGAATACGTAAAAAATCTGTAAACGGCTTAGTGTCGACGCTTAATATAGACGTTGTGCACTTAACCCTTATCGACTGCATTTAGCTTTTCAATAACATATCCTGGTTAGGGCATTAATGATTGAGAAATGATGACGGCTTAGGCAGTTCCTTGCCACTTAAATGAAAGGTACAAGCTGTGCTTATTGCTTAATAGCTGCTTTAGCGTTGAAGCGCGCTCACTATAGTCCTTTATCTCGCAACATATAAGGTCTTTTCCAAACAAAAGTGCTTAGTGGTAATGGCAATGCTATCAGGCTGTCAGCGATGCCTTTTGTATTAGCAGTGATACTGGGCAAATTGTTAATATAAAGATTACTGTCAGTGGCAGACTCAGTTCCAGTAAGTTAAGCTCACTCTTTTAATGCTAATGCGTAAATGCCGAACAGGAAAAGTTTTTTACCTTAGCCTCGAAGCGCTGAGGCATAGGCAGATGCCGAAATATAAATGCGCAGTGCAAATGCTCGTTATTCTATTAACTATGCCTTGTTCAGATTTTTAATAGACACATGCTGCTTGAACTACTCGATCTCACCCCGTTACAAATTATATTTTCTATCACGGTTATTTTTCTTGCCTATACGGTTAAAGGATTATCGGGTTTTGGTTCAGGTCTGATCGCGATTCCATTACTGGCCTTCATGTTTCCGCTGGCTTTTATTGTGCCGGTGCTGGGTTTATTGAGTTACAGCGGTACGCTAATGCAAAGCATTGATTTGCGAAAGCAGCATGTTCGGATTGATCAGCAACGCTTTAATCCGGTGATTAGTGTTTTGTTAATGGTAAGTGGCGTTATGTTGATTATCAAATCGACAACGCTGATGTCTTAATCCAGCTATCAGCTCGTCTGTTCTATTATAACAGCCATATTCTCAGTATGGCAGCCACGACAAAACCTCGGTAACCTGAAGCAGATACACGCTATTTTTTCAGTCACTAAATGCCCTTCAGCAAGCGATAATTTTCTGTTATCGCTGGTATTTTGTAAAATCTGTCAGAGCAATTGTGTGGATGCCTCCAGTATGGAACCAGCCATATCATGTGAATTACGTGCCAGGTCATCAACCGAGAGCAAACCCACGACTGCGTTTTCATTGTTAACCACAGCAAGCCGGCGGATATGTTTTTCAATCATTAACTTTGTGGCATCACCGACATTCTCATCATCAAGACAGGTGCTTACGTTTTTGCTCATGACTTCTTCTACCTTGGTAAAGCCCGCACTGTGACCAGTGGCTACTACTTTACAGCAGATGTCGCGGTCTGTGATGATGCCAACCAGCTGACCATTATCGATTACTGGCAATACACCAAGGTGCAGATCGTGCATCATATGAGCGGCTTCTTTGGTTGTTGCTGTGGAAGCGATGGATTCCACTTGTGTGCTCATTAGTTCTCTAACTTTCATTTTCATTCTCCTATTCTATTCGTTAACGCAATTAATGTGCTCTGTTTTCTCAGTGTATCGCGATAGCTGCTTCTAACACGCCACCGGCAAGCTCATGCGAAACCTGGGCTAAGTCATCAACGCTAAGAAATCCTGCGATTTCATCATTCCTGTTCATTACTGCAAGTCGGCGAATATTATGCTGTTCCATGATTTCAGCGGCTTCAGATAATTTCTGGTCTTCATAACAGGTGAAAACCTCTTTGGTCATGACTTTTTGCACATCGGTATTTTGTGGATCACGTCCTATCGCAATGGCGTAAACACTAACGTCACGGTCAGTAATGATGCCGACTAACTTGCCATCATCAACAACGGGCAGTGCACCGACATTAAGATTGCTTAATGATCTAGCCGCTGCTCTCAGCGATGAGGTAGGCTTGATGGTTTCCACTTTTTTGGACATTATTTCTTGAACTTTCATTGTGATCTCCTCATGTATTTAACATTATCGATAACGACTTTGTCGTTTATCCTTGTGTTTTTATCCTGTACTAATGGATAAAAATGAAGTCCTCATTAAAGATATAACAGAACCTGGAAAAGCACGAATTGACCTTCGTCAATTAAATGTAAAATGATATGGATCTATTTAATATATTACTAATATTAGCGCTTTTCTATCCAGTCGGGATGGCTGGAATGGCATCAAAGTGACAGGCATAAGTGACAACGTAACAGAATGGCCGGGGCAAATGAATCATTAAAACGTCCAATCCCTGCCATCTTGAAACATTGTAAGGATTGCTATCAATGACTGCCTGAATGCTTACGGGAAACATCAATAATTTTTAGCTGGCTAGCTGTAGGCGAATGATTCGGTAATCTGTTAATCTCGCAGATAAATTTTCAAACCATACGACAAAAAATACTTAGGGGACATAACTATGAAAAAAACCATTCTCGGCCTGGTGCTGCTTATCATTTTTGCTATTGCCGGGGGTGTTTATTATGTATTAACTAACCTTGACAGCCTGGTTGAGCAGGCAATTGAAAAATACGGCAGTGAAGCTGCACAAACGGCAGTGCTTGTTGATAGTGTAAAAATAAATCTTGCTGACGGCGCAGGCGGCATTTCTGGCCTGACCGTGGCTAACCCCAGCGGGTTTGTTATGCCTTATGCCTTTTCTCTGGGCGAAATACGCACTGGCATCGATCTGCAATCCTTACAACAGGAGCCGTATATCATCAATGAAGTTACCGTAATGGCGCCAGAGGTGTTCGTAGAGATTAATGAAGATAATAAAACCAACTTAAATGAACTGAAGAAAAACCTCGCCGCTGCATCAGGCACTTCAGCGCAGGATAATAAAGTACCGTCAGGGACTGAGGGCAGTGCAAAACAACCGCGTTTAATCATTCGCCGTATCACTTTTGCGGATGGCAGCATTCAGGCCAGGGTGGCGGCACTGAAAAATAAAGAATATCAGCTCAAATTGCCGGCTTTGGAGATGAGCAACCTTGGCGGTAGCAAGGGTGCCACCGCGACTGAGCTGGCCAGCGAAATATTAAACCGTTTAACTGACCGCGCCAGCGACATTGTTAAAAAAGATATTATCGACGCAGAGCTGAATAAACTTAAAGATAAAGCAAAGGCGAAAATCGACGAAGAAAAAGACAAACTTAAAGCCCAGGCTGAAGCTAAAAAGCAGGAAGAAATAGAAAAAGCAAAGGACAAGTTAAAAAATATGTTCAGCAAGTAAGGCTTAACACTGGATGAGTAAATTACTAAATGCCTGGTCGCCCTCAGAATCAGCCATTGCGTTGATTAAGTTAAATGGTATCAATGACGAACAGATAACAAAATCTCTTCGTTATTTAAAAAATCAGAATGAGTTGCTGAATATTGACGACATTGATGGTTACGATAACTGGAATACTTTTTTTATTATGTTTTGTGTGAAAGCGGCGAAAAACTAATGATCTGTACGGCGGCCGGCACCAGTCAAAGTGCAGAGACAACGATTGTACTGGATTTTGAAACCACCGGTTTATCACCTGACCAGGGTGAACGAGCGATTGAGATAGGCGCCGTCAAATTAGTCGATGGAGAAGTTGTAGATACTTTCCAGCAATTGATGTATCCGGGTAAACGAATAAATGCTTTTATTGAAGACTACACCGGCATTACCAATAACATGCTTAAAAATGCACCGCCCTGTGCAGAGGTGATGCGCCAGTTTTCTGTATTTATCGAGGGTTTTAATCTGGTTGCGCATAATGCTTCATTTGATAGTCGCTTTCTTGATGCAGAGCTGCAGCGTATTCGATGTAATCAACGCGGTGGATTTGCCTGTTCTATGCTGATCGCCAGACGCGTTTACCCGGATGCGCCCAATCACAAACTGGGCACTTTGGTGCGCTATAAACATTTACCGAATGATGGCACCTTCCATAGGGCGCTGGCGGATTCGCAAATGACGGCGCATTTGTGGATGGAGATGGTTCGTCAGATTAAAACAAATCATGCATTTGAACAGTTACCGTTTACTGTAATGCAGCAATTATCTCGCACGGCAAAATCATCGGTTTCACAGTTTCTCAAGTCTGAAGCGCAAAATCAGTAAGCCTGGTTTTTCTAGCAGTTAAAACTAACGCCCTCTATGCAAAGGCTGTCTAAACTTGGGTGTATTCAGAATTAGATGCCATTATTTGTCCTTTTCTGTTTGTTTATTAGTATCTGTTGATATAGAATTGCCGCCGCTTATCGGGTGCTTAGCTCAGCTGGTAGAGCGTCGCCCTTACAAGGCGAATGTCGGGGGTTCGACTCCCTCAGCACCCACCATTAATAAATATCATTCTACGGACCGGTAGTTCAGCTGGTTAGAATGCCGGCCTGTCACGCCGGAGGTCGCGGGTTCGAGTCCCGTCCGGTCCGCCATTTATTCAGAACTATAAGTTTTCAATCTCATCAGTACGTATGCTATCCGCAGAGTTATGTGGACGGGATTTGAACGGTTCGACAAAATTGTCTGGAACAATTTTGAACATCCGCGTCTGTTGCGGATGGCCCGCAGGGCGAGGGCATGAAAGCCCGAGTAGTCCCGTCCGGTCCGCCATTTATTCAGAACTATAAGTTTTCAATCTCATCAGCACGTATGCTATCCGCAGAGTTATGTGGACGGGATTTGAACGGTTCGACAAAATTGTCTGGAACAATTTTGAACATCCGCGTCTGTTGCGGATGGCCCGCAGGGCGAGGGCATGAAAGCCCGAGTAGTCCCGTCCGGTCCGCCATTTATTCCCCCGGCAAAACGTCAACCCTTTTGCAGAATGCACCAAACTCACCGCTTTAACTATTCTGGCGCTTGATTGAGAGTGGCAGAAGCACTTACCTGGCAGCTCGCCCTGTGATTATGAAGCGAATCATATTGACACTATTTGTTGAAATTTAAGATTAACACTACTTACATATATTGTTGATTTTGTTATGATGTTATAACATCGATAATAACAATGAAAATTATTAATGTCTTGTGTCCAGGCCGCTTAAAAATAAAGCACATAATTTGATATAAGTCATGTAATCATCAATCAAGCGACTGACCGGCTTAATAAGGATAGTTATTGATTGCTCATAGGAATATAATAAAAATCTAATATACGATGTAATTTAGTGATTACCAGTACGGCCAGTCAATAATCTGAGGGGAAGAACAATGAAATATGTAATTGGTGCAATTGTCGCGTTTGTACTTGTTGGAGTGGTTATTCTAACGCAAGCACAAAATTTGATGTTTAACGTAACACCGAGCCCATACGGTATCGAAGAAACGGCGGCACGCATACAGGCCAATATTATGCGTCTTGAAGGGCGTGGCTGGACACTTTCCGGTTTAAGAAACCCGGCTAAAGCGGTAGCAGCGGGTGGTTCAAATGTTCCCCCCGTGTTATTAGTTGAAGCCTGTAGCACGAAATACTCTGGCCCGCTATTGAAAAAACAGGGCAGTCGAGTGTTCTCTATTCTGATGCCTTGTACTATTACGATTTATAAAAATGATGATGGCAGTACGGCTATTGGCACCATGAATTCTGGCTTAATGGGCCGACTTTTCGGTGTTTCTGAAATCATGGATGAGGTTGCTGAGGATCAGAAAGCATTTATTTCATTTGATGACAGCCGACCTGCGCCTCCATTGATCAAAACGCGTCCTGGTGGCGGCGGTGGTGGCGGTCCAGAAGATGCCGGCTGTTAACCTGAGCAACATCTGAAGACTAATCAGAAAAATATGTATTTGAGGAAATTATTATGAATAATTCAGTGAAGATTATTCGCCGGACACTGTTTCTGGCAGGTTGCTTACTGGCAGGTACGCTGCATGCAAGTGTCAGCACAGAACCTGCTGCTATGGCCGCCGCTGCTGAACAAACACCGGCACCTGTGGTGGTGAGCGTCGAACAGGTAATGGCAAAATCCAGTACTTCAACGGCAGATCATTCCAAGTTTAAAGAGCTTCAAAAGGATTTTAAAACAGGTATGGAAGTGACCGAAGCCTGTCTGAGTTGCCATACTGAGGCAGCCAAACAGGTGCACAATACCAAGCACTGGACCTGGGAATTTTTGAATCCGGCGACCAAGCAGAAGCTGGGCAAAAAACATGTCGTTAATAACTTCTGTACCTCGGTGGAATCCAACCAGACATTCTGTATGGCCTGCCACGTTGGTTATGGCTGGAAAGATGACACTTTCGACTTTAGCTCTGAAAACAATGTTGATTGTGTTGTCTGTCATGACACCACGGGTAAGTACAAAAAGCTACCGGGACTATCTGGTCACCCCAATTATGATTTAATGGAATGGCCGCCACATTCTGGCAAGTTCCGCGAACCGACTGACCTGAAAACCATTGCACAGAAAGTCGGTAAAACCAGTCGTGCCAGCTGTGGCGCCTGTCACTTCTACGGTGGTGGCGGTGATGCGGTTAAACACGGTGACCTCGATAGTTCGCTGAAACAACCAGCGAAATACCTCGACGTACACATGGATGCCAAGGGTCTGGATTTCTCCTGTGGTAAATGTCATCTCAGTGATTCTCACGAAGTGAGTGGTAGCCGTTATGCGCCCACTGCAATTGATGAGAATGGCGCCTTAATGCGTGGCCAGGGCAAAGATAGAAACCCCACCACCTGTGTGGCCTGTCATGGCAACGCACCCCATCCTCCTGGCACTGCGGCTGTTGACAAGCTGAACTCGCACACCGACAAGATTGCCTGTCAGACCTGTCACATTCCTGCTTTTGCACGCGGCAACAAGGCGACCAAGATGACCTGGGACTGGTCCACCGCGGGCAAGCTGGATGAAAAAGGTCAGCGCATACAAAAACGCGGCAGTGACGGCAATGTTATCTATGACAGTAAAAAAGGTGATTTCACCTTCGAGCGTTACGTTATTCCTGAATATATATGGTTCAATGGTGACGTTAAATTCACCCTGTTTGGTGATAAGGCTGATACCAGTAAAGTTGTGAAAATCAACGAGTTCCAGGGTTCTGCTGGCGATCCGGATTCTCGCATCTGGCCAGTGAAAACCTTCCGTGGCAAACAGCCTTATGATGTTGGTAATGAAACACTGGGTGTGTTCCATACTGCCGGTAAGGATGATGCTGCCTACTGGGGCAACTATGACTGGGATAAAGCCATGGAATGGGGCATGAAATCTATGGGTGTTGAATACAGTGGTGACATGACATTTGTCGAAACTGAAATGAGCTGGCCCATTACTCACATGGTGGCACCTAAGGAAGACGCCTTGAAGTGTGCTCAGTGCCATGTTGAAAAAGGTCGTTTAGAAAATATCGGTGGTGTTTACATGCCCGGTACCAACAACACACCAATCATCGACTTTCTCGGTTTTGCCGCAGCGTTGTTTGCATTGATTGGTGTATTAATTCACGGTGGCATACGCTACTTCATGAGTAAGAGAGGTTAAGGCAATGGAAAGAATCTATATTTTCAAGCGCTTTGAACGCTTCTGGCATTGGTCTCAGGCGGCGTTGATTATGCTATTGATGTTTACCGGTTTTGAAGTCCATGGAACCTATGATGTACTGGGCTTCAAGCTGGCAGCAACCACGCATACGACCGCGGCATGGACACTGGTGTGGTTGTGGATATTTGCCATCTTCTGGCACTTCACCACGGGCGAGTGGAAACAGTACATTCCGTCCACCGAAAAGGTGGCCGCAATGTTCCGCTATTACCTGACCGGTATTTTCACCGATGCGCCTCATCCATTCAAACAGACGAGACTGAGCAAGCATAATCCGCTGCAGAAACTTGCCTATCTGTTTGTGCTGGCTATCATCAACCCATTGATCTGGATTACCGGCTGGCTCTACCTGTTCTACAATGACTGGGCAGCCTGGGGTGTTGATTTCCTCAGTCTGGAATATGTCGCTTTCTTCCACGTTATTGCCGCATTTATGATGCTGATTTTCTTCATCGCACATATTTATCTGGCGACAGCGGGTCACACACCAACTGCACATATCAAGGCAATGATTACAGGTTGGGAAGAAACCGAAGACTGAGCATGAATCGGCATCCACACAAGTGGCTGCGCCATCAACTAACAAGGGTTTTCGCGGTTGCGATGGCCCTTGTTTTTGTTGCTGCATTACCGGTTTTAAGCCATGCTGACGATGCCGATATTCCTCAGCTCGGTAAAAAAGCCAATGAGCATTACCAGCAATACCGGCTCTCGGCCGGGCATAAGGCTTTTGCCATTGCTCCCGGTGGCGCCTGGTTCTGGGTAACAGAAGTGATAACTGAAGCGCAGGCTGAAAAACAGGCGCTTCAGGGCTGTCAGGAAAATACCCAGCATAAATGTGTGCTTTATGCGCTCAATAACCGTGTTGTTTTTGATGCAGACAGCTGGCCGGGGCTATGGGGGCCTTATGCTGACGCAGCCGCTGCAGAGAAAGCAATCACAGGCACCGATGTCGGTCAGCGTTTCCCGGATATAAGCTGGTTTGATGCCAGTGGCAAACAGCATGCTGTGTCCGATGAGAAGGGTAAAATTGTGTTCCTGCATTTCTGGGGTTCATGGTGTCCGCCCTGTATGCGCGAATTTCCTTCACTTAAAAAACTGCATGAAAAAATACAACGTTTATATCCCAACGACGTTGAAATGAAACTGCTGCAATTGCGCGAGCCTTTTGCGGATTCAATTAAGTGGGCACAGCAATATGATTTTGCAAAGCTGCCCTTGTTTGATTCAGGGGCAAAAGATAATGAAAGCGCTACACTGTTACTGAAAGACGGCAGCCAGATTGAAGACCGGTCTATCGCGCGTGTATTTCCAAGTAGCTATGTTTTAGATCGTAACGGCCTGGTGATTTTTTCACACCGCGGTCCGGTGCATGACTGGCTGGACTATATTTCGTTTTTCGATCATGCTGTAAAAAACACGCGAAAATCCAGTCCCTCGACAACGAATAAACTCGGCGGTAAACCAGGTGGGTAATTCAGGCAACAACTCGGGTGGTTAGCTAAATCGAGTAGGGTGAGAAAAACAGTCTATGCTCAAACTGCTTAAATCGATCGCTGGTTTTTTTTCCAGCAAGAACACGACACCGCTAGCTTTTGATACCGGTTATAGCGTCGATGATGCGATTGAACGCGTGATCGATGGCATTGAAACAAAGTTACGACTGGTACCGGCTTACCGAAAAAAAATACAACAGGAAATTATCGTTTCACTTGAATACATTAACCGACTGGTTGAACAGATTCCGGGGCCGATAAATGTCAGCCGCCAGACATTTGTTAGTGATCCCGAAGTGCGATCCTACTTTGCGACGACAGAGGTTCTTCAGGATATCTTTAGCTGCAGCAGCGAATTAAAAGATTTTTTTGAACAGCAGGAAAATTCTTCCAGCAAAGAATGCTGCGCTTTAATGTGTGTCAACAAGGAAGAAAAAAAGATCATGGGGCTGGAACTTGAAGGTGAAATGATACGGCGAGATGTACCGCAAACCGCGATTAATTTTTTCGATTACAAGATATTATCACCGGCCATCGACGAAGAAGACGTACGCAGTGGCATCAAAAAATGCATTTTCGATGGTCTGATCACTTATGCGCTGCAACAGATCGTCAGTATTAAAACCGAATCGCGCGATTTAATTAACCGGCGACGCATTCTTCATGCGCAACTGAGGGCAAGACAGGCACAGGGCAATGGCCTGACCAGGTTGCTAACACAAGCACATTTAGAATCAGAACAGCCTGCTGAGCTTGCCGCGCAACTCAAAAAAATAGAATCTCGACTTAAGGATATGATGGGTGACATGGACGTGTTCTCGTTTTACCTGGAAGTGATCCGCAAGATATTTTCACAGCCTGAAAAATTTATACGGCTCAATGTAGCCAGCTTACGTCTTAGTGATATGTGCATAATAGTGGATGTTGATTCAGCACAGTCGGCAAACGATGTATGTTTTACCGAGATTGAGATCGCGAATGTGATGAAACGTGTCATTACCATCGTTCGCTATAACAGGGACGATATCAATTGTAAAAAAACAACGGCGCTAAGTGACTAAGCTTAGTGTTGCCGATATTTTGAGGTAAAACTTAATTTTATTTTAGCGGCATTTGAAAGTGACATACCGTGCGCAGTGCGATAAAAGGTAGATTCTTCTGTAGAATGTGTGCCGTGTCCAGCGAAATAGATAGACTGGTGATTGATGAAAGCCAGGCGTGGTGCCTGCTAAAGAATTAATGGATTTTGAGCCCTGAATGACATATTTATTTTGCATTATTTATTTCAATAGAACCCAATGAATCAGTATTTCCCTTTCATGGTCTCAGCCGCTTTAATTTGTTTCAGCTCTTCGCTTTTAGCTGAGCCGCTTCGTTATACGTTTGTTTCTGCAGGCTATTCCAAATTATCAACAGAGTTAGATGGTCACTCAGGCGATATTAATGGTGACAGCGTATCGGTTGATTTTTCAATCGCAGTCAGGCCAAGTATTGCTGTTGTCGCCGGTTATCGAAGCGGCAAGGCTGATGTGCTGTCTGCTGGCAGGGACGCGGCGGATATTACTTCTTACTCACTGGGCCTTGTTGTGCATTTACCTGTTAACGATAAAACAGATTTCATTCTGGGTGTGAGTTTTATCAATGGTGAGATTGATGTGAATGATAGCTTGATAGGCGGGGATAACTCAGGTGGCGTGGGGTTAAGGTCAATGACACGCGGGGAAAACGCAGATGGCGGCATGACCATTATGGGTTTCAGGTCAATGATGACGGATAAATTAGAGTTTAATGGGTATCTCCGCAAAAGGTCACTTGAACAAGCATCATACATCGGTTTGAGTCTGGGCTCGGCGTATTATGTTGCTGATTCTGTCTCTGTTGATATTGGTTTTTCTTTTGATAGTGATCTTCGCTTATTAGCATTTGGTGTCACTAAATATTTCTAAAGCAAGGGTCTAATTCATGGCAATATCAAATGCTGCTTGCATTGATCGTTATTGGTATTCGCCGTGCACCGAAATTTCCTGCTACTTCGTCAAACCTGCCTGCTAATGCTGTGCCGCAATCGGGACAATGGCCATCTTTATTCAAGCGATACTGGTTGATTTGATACCAGTCACGTTCTATCAATGCGTTGTGACACTTAGGGCAAAAGGTAGTATCACCTTCAATATTATGCACATTGCCGGTATAGACGTAATGCAGGCCTGCTTTAAGCGCGATGTCTCTGGCAGCAGCCAGTGTGGCCGGTGGTGTTGCCGGGGTATCGGTCATCTTATGGTCGGGATGAAAGGCTGAAAAATGCACAGGCACATCCGCGCCTAATTCTTTTTTAATCCATTGACTCATGGCAGTGATTTCTTCAGTCGAATCATTTTTACCGGGGATGAGAAGGGTGGTTATCTCTAACCAGACATCGGTTTCATGTTTCAGATAGATCAAGGTGTCCAGCACCGGCTGCAGATGGGAACCGGTAAGTTTGTAGTAAAAATCGTCAGTAAACGCTTTCAGATCAACATTGGCGGCATCTATTTTTGAGAAGAAATCACGCCTTGCCTGTTCATGAATGTAACCGGCAGTAACCGCGACGGTTTTTATTCCGCGTTGATGACAGGCATCAGCCACATCCATGGCATATTCGGCAAATATAACGGGATCATTGTAGGTGAAAGCAACACTCTTACAGCCATGCTTCTCTGCGGCACTGGCGATGGTTTCGGGTGATGCCTGGTCCATCAGTCGATCCATGTCTTTTGATTTACTGATATCCCAGTTTTGGCAGAATTTACAGGCCAGGTTGCAGCCAGCCGTGCCAAAAGATAGCACGCTGCTGCCGGGATAAAAATGATTAAGCGGTTTTTTCTCGATAGGATCAATACAGAAACCGGAGGATCGGCCGTAGGTAGTCAGTACCATCTGGTTGTCTTGCCGCATGCGTACAAAACAGGCGCCACGCTGACCATCCTTTAGCTTGCAGTCACGCGGGCAGAGATCGCATTGTATGCGGCCATCATCGATAAGGTGCCAGTAGCGACCGGGGTGATATGTGTTTTTCTGATTCATCGTGCTTCGACTAAAAAGTCGCTTTCTTTCCATTTGCTGACGGCATAACGGTAAAGCTTGACATCGTCAGCCCAAAAATCGGGGTTTAATCCGGCTTTGTGTTTTAAATGCGCCATGAAATCTTTTGTCGTGGGTAATTGTTGCCATACCTGCGGTAAAAAAGTACTGCGGTAATGGCCAAACTCAAACACTATGCCATCAATACCGGGTTGTAATTGTGCCAGTGCTTCCTGCTCATTTGAAAAATGCAGAACTTGCGTCGCTGACAATAATGAGATTTCAATTTCTATTTGCGTAAGTTCATTATCGCTTAGCGGGGCAAAACGCGGGTCTTTGAATGCGGCGGCTTTGGCATTGTTTTTTACGTCCTCCAGCAGTGAGCGATGTGCTTCCAGGGTACCGATGCAACCGCGTAATTCGCCGTGCTGGGTGAGCGTGACAAAACAGGCGGCTTGCTGCTGAAGCCAGGATGCGTCTTCGGCTGCCTGCTGAACTTGCCCCAGTGTTTCTGCAATCGATGCACGCGCGATTGGCAGTAATATTTCACCCTGCTGAGTGGCCATTATCCGTTTCCTCGGTAAAGGCGAAGGAGGCATAACCGACAACACGATTTTTATCACCGGCGGTGTCACCTGAATTACGCAGGTCAAGTAAGTGCGGTTGCAGATGAAACTGTTTAGCCGCTCGTAATAACCCATTGACCGGCGTGCCGCCACAGGCTTGCTCATGGTTTAATGAAGCTTGCAGGTTTAGTATATTCTGCACGGTCTGTCCATCCATGATTTGTGCTGTGGCATAAGGTAAAAAATGTGAAAGGTCTGAGCTGATGACAATCAGTGTTTCAGGGCCGCCCCATAATCTCTCGAGCACCTCGGCAACTTGTTCGGCGCTGGCATGACCGACCGCTAAAGGCACAAGTGTGAAATCATCCAGTACGGCCTGCAGGAATGGCAACTGCACTTCCAGGGAATGTTCCAGTTCATGGGCAGCGGGACTTTCAATTACCTGCGGCATATTTTCAATCGCGCTTACTGCGTCCTGATCAATGTCAACCCTGCCTAAGGGCGTAGCAAATGCCACTGTTCCGGGAAGTGCCAAACCATATACGGGCACTCGATGCACCGGGCCAAGTAATACCACGCGTTTGATGATTTCACGCGCAGCAGTTAATTTGGCGTAGGCGGCGGCAGCCGTTGCGCCTGAATAAATGTATCCTGCGTGAGGCACAATAATTGCCTTGGGCGCTATTGTCGCAGAGCTGATGGAATCAGCGCTTTGATTATTATCCTTTATTTCTAGCCGGGCGGCCGCCAGCAATTCATTGACATTATTTGCCAATGTTAATTTGTCGCTATGATAAAAGGCGCCCGCTACAGCGGGTTGACGAACCTCGAGCACAAAAAACCTCCTCAATATAAATTTTATGTCTTAGCTTTAATATTAGGCTTAGTTGTCGGATATCAAGTCAATAGCAAGAAATTTTAAGTTAGAAGCGGCTGGCCTGATTGCCTTATAATGCTTAATAAATAATAACACTGTCTAACCGCTTGACTTAATTTATGATTAAAAAAACGCTATGTATCTATCATAACAACTGCCTCGACGGCTTTGCTTCGGCGTGGGTGGTTCGCCAGGCATTGGGTGATAACGTTGAGTTTTATAAAGGCGTACATCAGCAAGCGCCACCTGTGGTTAATGGCCAGGCGGTTTTGCTGGTTGATTTTTCCTATAAAAAAGATGTACTGCAAAAAATGTTAAAAACGGCTGACAGTATCACCATCATAGACCATCACGTATCAGCTGAAAAAGATTTGTCGGGTTTATTGCAAAGCGGAAAAATAAAAGGACTGTTTGATATGAAACAATCCGGCGCTATGCTGACCTGGCAATGGTTTAACCCGGGCCAGCCGGCGCCAAAACTGATAGAGCATATTCAGGATCGTGATTTATGGCAGTTTAAGCTGCAGGGAACGCGTGAAATACATTCTGCGCTTTCATCTTATGCCTATGATTTTGCAGTGTGGGACAAATTTATGGCCGACAGCAATAATGAGCTCGAGACACTTAAACGAGAAGGTGTAGCGATAGAGCGCAAATTACAAAAAGATATTAATGAACTCATTGAATCGGGTGTAAGGCGAATGAAAATTGCTGGTTACGATGTGCCGGTACTCAATGCCCCTTTGGCTTATGTATCGGATGCCGGCAATATTATGTCTGTCGGTGAATCGTTTGCGGCCTGTTACTGGGACCATCCTGCAGGCCGATCATTTAGCCTTCGCTCGCAGCAAGAGGGCGTTGATGTTTCTGAAGTGGCAAAAATCTACGGCGGTGGCGGCCATAAAAATGCTGCAGGGTTTACCGTGGAAGCCGGCTGGGAAGGCGAGTAGCTGCAACTCATTCGCATACGGCGATTGAGTTGCAGCACCATTAATAAAATTATGCTGTTTCTGCAGCTGCCTGTTCAGCAAACGGGTAATCGGTATAACCTTTTTCATCACCGCCATAGAAGGTAGTTTGATCGGCTTCATTTAATGGCAGATTGTTTTTAAAACGATACACCAGGTCAGGATTTGCCAGAAATTTTTGGCCAAATGCAACCAGGTCACAGTCACCATTAGCGATTGCTGTTTCAGCACGGCTTTTATCATAACCATTGTTTGCCATGTAAAGACCCTGGTAGGCATTGCGCAGTGCGCGATAATCCACGGTTCGTGACTGACTCATCATGTCGCCTTCAAGAATATGCATATAAGCCAGCTTCCGTGTGTTGAGCTGTGTAATGAAATAATTAAAATGTTGTTGCGGGTTTGAGTCTGACATTGAGTTATAGCTGTTTTCAGGTGTCAGGCGTATGCCGACGCACTGACTTTCCCAAACTTGCAGAACGGCATCGATGACTTCGTTTAAAAAGCGCATACGGTTTTCTGCATTACCGCCGTATTCATCCGATCGCTGATTTGAGCCATCGCGCAAGAACTGGTCAATGAGGTAGCCATTGGCGGCATGGATTTCTACGCCATCAAAGCCAGCCTGTTTTGCCATTTGTGCAGCGTGTTTATATTGCGCGACGATGTTTTTAATTTCATTAATTTCTAATGCATGGGGCTCAACAAAGGCTTTCATGCCTTCGTAGGTAATGGCTTCGCCCTCTGCGCGTATTGCAGAAGGGGCGACGGGTAACTGTTTATCGGGCAATAAATCCGGATGTGAGATACGGCCGCAAAACCATAGCTGGTTAAAAATCAGGCCGCCTTCGCTGTGTACGGCGTCGCTTACTTTTTGCCAGCCTGCAACCTGTTGTTCGCTATGTATTCCCGGTGTTGCAGGGTAGCCCACACCTTCTGGCGATACCTGTGTTGCTTCGGTAATGATCAGGCCTGCGCTAGCACGTTGACGGTAGTATTCAACATTCATTGCCTGCGGTACGTTTCCTTGCGCAGCGCGGTTTCTGGTGAGGGGTGCCATCACCATTCGATTGTTCAGTTTCAGCTTGCCAATCGTTACGTCAGAAAACAGATTTGTTGTACTCATGATTTTTTCCCTGGTGAGAATGGTTTTATTGAGAGGAGACGATGTTAAAAAGTAATACAGGTGGCTGAATATGTCAAGTGCAGCACACCTGGGGCATGACACGCATGAGTTTTGCATGCTTTGATCACGGTTTGAATGGCGCAGTCAACACAAAACTATACCTGGCCGCTTTTATCTTTGTTAAATTTCCTTAAAATCAAGATTATACCTAACGCATAAATATCGTTTGTAAGTAAAACAAGTTTCAGGAGTATCACAATGGATATTGAGTCGGAATCAAAAACTATTCAAATGTTTGTCGATAAGGGCAATTACCATGCGGCAATGAATATTGCGATTTCTGCGTTAAATGAAAGCCGTAGAAATGAGGATAAGGCAGGGATAAAGGTATTTCTCGATATTATTAAAGGAATCGCTGATACCATGGCGGAAGCGTTTGCTGGTTAAACGTAAGCGCAGCGACAATAACCTGGAAAGACCATGGCACTGATAGGAATAATTAGCGACGTACACGCTGCAGCAGAACCGGTTGCAGAAG
Source organism: uncultured Gammaproteobacteria bacterium (assembly GCA_963768125.1). Classification (GTDB taxonomy): domain Bacteria; phylum Pseudomonadota; class Gammaproteobacteria; order SZUA-229; family SZUA-229. Next base: position 55,961 of record CAVYHC010000047.1, on the reverse strand, counting down.
CGCTGTCAATATTTGCCAAAGCGGGTGTCGATCAGATACTTTGTGCGGGCGATATTGCCGGTTACATGGAGCAGCTGGAGCAGACCATCGCTTTGCTTGTGGAGAGTGATTGCCAGACCATTATGGGCAATCACGATCTGCTGTATCTTGATCATCACGACGATGATGCTGATGATCATTCTATTGCTTTTCTTAAACAGTTACCCGCTGTCTACCAGAGCATTATTGAAGGTAAAAGCCTGTACATGGTGCACGCACAACCGCCGGATGAGTGTCATGGCGGTATTAAACTGCTGGATAAAACGGGTGCCGTACGGGCAGACAGAGTTGCGCAGTGGGCGCAGAAATTACAGTCTTTTGATCATGACGTACTGGTCGTCGGACACACACACCAGGTGTTTGTTGAGAAAATTGGAAATACCCTGGTAGTGAATCCGGGGAGCTCGGTGTTTAATCATTGCTGTGCGATTTTACGTCTGCCGGAAATGACGGTGCAGCTGTTTTCATTGTCAGGCAAACCGATTGAGAAAACGTGGAACTGGGGGGAGCATGTTATCTATGCGAAATAAGTCAAAGTTAATAGGCCGTCCGCGAAGAACGCAAAAGACGCGAAAAAACATTTTTTTGTAGGCCGTGATAAGACTTTGTTGTTCACGGCGTTTGTCAGGTGTTGCCTGCAACGTGCCTTATGCAGGCCTACAGCTGTTTAAAACATCTATTATTTTTTTCGCGCTGTTTGCGTTGTTCGCGGAAAAATTATGCTTTTATGGGTTAGCTCAGGCCCGAGTTCAGACGCTATCTGTCAGCAAAGGCTCAATTAACTCGCCATGCTTTGTTTATGCGGTGCCAGCATTAGAATTAACGCCTGCGCATGTTCAGCGGCTTTTCTGCCGATATCGGTAAGGTATCCGCCATCGACCTGTGTCACCAGACCTTTATCAAATAAACGCTGTACCGCGTCGATCTGGTCTTTGTTCGCGCTGGAATGGACCTTAATGCCTTGTTGGGTGGAATCCAGGTTATATCGGATCAGAATGTCGATTTCAGCATTTTGTTCTTTAGTGTAGCTCATGATTTCACCTTTAAGTATCGTTAGCTATTGTCACGGGGAACCACAAATAATACATGATATTCAAGCCCTTATATAGTCTTTTATTGCTCGAATAATTGCCTTGAATAGACTATATTAGCAACTATATGGCGATATACTAATGAACATTGTACGAATGATGTGTAATATTGCTTATCTTTTTTAGCCGTACGAAAAAAACTCTTATGAACCTTGTCAAAAAAATTGCCTGTTTTTCTCATAGCAAAACGTACTGGTTAATCTATATTTCTGGCGCACTTGTTTTACTGTGTGCGGCGTTATTTTTTCAATATGGACTCGACAATCCTCCCTGTGTTTTATGCATACAGGTGCGTATGTGGATTGCCTTGTTTGTTATTGTCTGTCTAACAGCGCTGTTCTCCCTGAATAATAAATTTATTAATTATGCGGCACAGCTAGCCGTTATTTTCATTGCCGGCGCGCTCGTCGAACGTGCTTATCAACTGCTCGGTACAGAACGTGGCTTTCTGTTTAGTGACTGCGGATTTGATGTCGGCCTGCCCAGCTGGTTAGCATTAGAAGAATGGCTGCCCTGGCTGTTTCGTGTCGAAACCTCGTGCGGTTACACGCCAGAAATACTGCTTGGTATCACCATGGCTGAGTCACTGATGGCTATGTCCGTTTTACTGTTGATTGCTAGTTTTTGTGTGTTTCTGCTGTCGTTTGTCAGGGAGAAAGAGCACGCTTCGCTTTGAGATTATTGAGATAAAAGTGATTCCATCGCCATTCTGCAATATAATGAGCGACTTATATGTGTGATAATCCAAGTCAAATACTAATAGTCAGGGATACAGTTAATGCCTAATTCCAGTGCCAGTACAAGCGCCAGTACAAACGCCAGCATCAAGATCATTTACACCAGAACGGATGAAGCGCCTGCTTTAGCGACTTATTCATTGCTGCCGATAGTCCAGGCTTACGCACAGGCCGCTGGTATTGATGTGGAAACACGCGATATATCTCTGGCGAACCGTATCATTGCCAATTTTCCAGAACGTTTATCGGATGCACAAAAGCAGAGTGATGCACTGGCCGAACTGGGTGAACTGGCGAAAACGCCAGAAGCGAATATTATTAAGTTGCCCAATATCAGCGCGTCGATTCCTCAGCTGCAAGCGGCCATCAAAGAGTTACAGGATTTAGCATACGATATTCCTGATTTCCCGGAAGAGCCGGCTAATGAGGCGGAAAAAGAGATTAAGACGCGTTATGCCAAAGTTCTGGGTAGTGCGGTTAACCCGGTATTGCGCGAAGGTAATTCAGATCGCCGTGTCGCTGGACCGGTCAAAGAATACGCACAGAAACATCCGCATTCCATGGGTACATGGTCGGCAGATTCAAAATCGCATGTTGCTTCAATGAGTGATGGCGATTTTTATTCCAGTGAGCAATCCGCGGTGATAAAAAGTGCGGCTAATGTAAAAATTGAACTGCTGGCTGATGACGGCCAAACACATGTACTGAAAGAAAAAACCCCGGTACTGGAAGGTGAGATTATTGATGCCAGTGTGATGAGCCGTAACAAAATACGGGCTTTCTTTGAACAGGCCTGTAACGATGCAAAAGCGCAGGGAGTCTTACTCTCGTTGCATCTTAAGGCCACAATGATGAAAGTCTCAGATCCGATTATGTTTGGCCATGCAGTCAGTGTTTATTACAAAGATGTTTTTCAAAAACATGCCGATACCTTTGCAAAAATTGGTGTTGATACACGTAACGGTCTGGGTGATGTTTACGCAAAAATAAGCAGCCTGCCAGATGATTTACGCAGTGAAATTGAAGCAGATATTCAGGCGGTTTATCAGACACGGCCAGAACTGGCGATGGTCAATTCCGATAAAGGCATTACCAATCTGCATGTGCCCAGTGATGTCATCGTTGATGCTTCTATGCCAGCTGCGTTACGTTCATCGGGTCAGATGTGGGGACCTGATGGCCAGTTGCATGATACCAAAGCAATGATTCCAGACCGCTGTTATGCCGGCATCTACCAGGAAGTATTCGCCTTCTGTAAACAGCATGGCGCGTTTGACGTAACGACCATGGGCAATGTGAGCAATGTTGGCCTGATGGCACAGAAAGCCGAAGAATACGGTTCGCATGACAAAACCTTTGAAATTCCAGCCAATGGCACGGTTTCTGTCACTGATGATGCGGGCAATACTTTAATGTCGCATAAAGTTGAGCAAGGTGATATCTGGCGTATGTGTCAGAGCAAAGATCTGCCGATCCAGGACTGGGTGAAGTTAGCCGTAAAACGCGCAACTGCAACCGGCCAGCCGGCTATTTTCTGGTTAGACAAAAACCGTGCACATGATGCAAATTTAATAAGCAAGGTAGAAACCTATTTGAAAGATCATGACACCAGTGGCCTTGATATTAAAATCATGGCACCGGTAGATGCAATTCGTTATACCTTGTTACGCGTTAAAGCCGGTGAAAATACAATTTCTGTGACCGGCAATGTATTACGTGACTACCTAACGGATTTGTTCCCAATTTTAGAACTCGGCACCAGTGCGAAAATGTTATCCATCGTACCGTTGCTTGCAGGCGGTGGTTTATTTGAAACCGGTGCCGGCGGTTCAGCGCCAAAACATGTTCAACAGTTATTAGCGGAAAACCATTTACGCTGGGACTCGCTCGGTGAGTTTTTAGCACTGGCGGTATCAATTGAAGACCTGGCACAGAAAACCAGCAATCAAAAAGCGCAGGTGCTTGCGACTGCACTGGATAAAGCAAACAGCCTGTTCCTCAACAACAACAAATCACCCTCGCGTAAAGTCGGTGAACTGGATACCCGTGGCAGTCATTTTTATCTCGCCATGTACTGGGCACAGGCTTTGGCTGAACAAAATGATAATAAAGAGCTACAGGAAATCTTTATTCCAATCGCGCAACAATTAACCGAAAATGAAAATGAAATTGTTGCAGAATTGAATGCGGTGCAGGGTAGTGCGGTAGATCTTGGCGGTTATTACCATCCAAATGAGGAGCTGGTGTCGAAAATTATGCGCCCAAGTGCAAGCTTGAATGCCCTGATTGACAGCCTTTAATAAACTAAAAATAATTTGCGTCCTTCGCGGCAAAAGATAACTTTTATTATGCTTCCATATCGGTGCGCATGGCGCATCCTGCAAGATTTAAACAACCTGGCCCGCGCACCAGCCTGAAGACCACGCCCACTGAAAATTATAACCGCCCAGCCAGCCGGTAACATCAATCACTTCGCCGATAAAATACAAACCGGATATTTTTTTCGATTCCATGGTTTTTGACGATAACTGATTACAATCAATACCGCCCAATGTCACTTCAGCGGTGCGGTAGCCTTCCGTTGCATTGGGTTTTAATTGCCAATGATGCAGTTGTTTGGCTATTGCTTTAATGCTGTCCCTGGAAATATTCTGCAAAGGTAGCTGAATTGTCTCTTGTCCTAAGAATATAGGTAACAGCCTTTTCGGCAGAACGTCTGCCAGCACGGACTTCAATTTAACACGAGGCTGTTTTTCTCGGCATTTTGTTAAAAAATCGAAGACATCAAGTTCGGGTAACAGGTTTATGGTTACCGTTTCTCCCGGTAACCAGTAAGAGGAAACTTGCAATATAGCGGGTCCGCTCAAACCGCGGTGGGTAAACAAAATGTTTCCTCGAAATTCTATTCTTTTGTTATTCACAATACTGTCAACAGAAATGCCAGACAGTGATTCATATTTTTCTCTGTCATGTGGTTGCAATGTAAAAGGTACCAGGCCTGCTGAAGTAGGCCAGATATTATGGCCGAATTGTTCGGCGATTTTATAACCCAGAGGGCTGGCGCACATTTTTGGAATTGATAAACCGCCGCTGGCAACGACTAAAGAGCCTGCCTGATATTTGCCAGACGCTGTATCTATCGTAAACTGCTTGTCCGTTATTTTTTGAATGCTAGATATTTCACTGTTGAGTCTAATTTTTACATTAGCTTTTTTGCATTCTTCGAGCAGCATATTAAGTATATCTTTCGCGCTGTCATCGCAAAACAATTTACCTGAATCGCGCTCATGATAAGGGATTTTATATTCGTTAACTAAAGCCAAAAAATCCCATTGCGTATAACGGCTCAATGCCGATTTACAAAAATGCGGATTATGGGAAATGAAATTACTGGCGTCAACATCCATATTGGTGAAGTTGCAACGACCACCACCGGACATCAGTATTTTTTTACCGGCTTTGTTGGCATGGTCAAGTACGGTTACTTTACGGCCGCGTTTACCCGCTTCAATCGCACACATTAAACCGGAGGCGCTGGCACCAATAATAAGCACGTCTGTTATGTTTACTTTATCTGACATATCAGGGATATCTTATACAGCACTGGCAACGATAGCCATTGTTCAGTACATATAATGTTATCTTTGGTGCTCTGTAAAAAAACGTAAATATTACGGCTAAAAGTAAAAAATAATTCACCCGCTTATTATTTAGTCAGTTATCGTTGATCACGATCAAAAAAGGCTATTTGATTTGGCGTATACTTATACATGGCTAAACGTTATTGAGGTAATGGAAATGAGTAATTATTCACATATACTAGCGGCCATCGATTTCTCTGCCGCAGCTGACCAGATTCTGATTAAAGCCAGTGAAATTGCAAGTCGTAATAGTGCCAGGCTCAGCCTGTTACACGTGGTGGAATACCTGCCGCCGATTGATTCAGCATTTGACCCTATGCTCGCCGGCAACTGGATGCTGGATGAAAATGCTTTAGTGGAGAACGCCAGGCAGTCACTGGAAAAACTCTGTGAACGTCATGGCATAAATGATGCTGAACTGGAGGTTCAGCTGGGTACACCTAAACACGAAATAACAAAATACGCGAAAGCGCATCAATGTGACCTGGTAATAATGGCGTCACATGGGCGACATGGGCTAAGTTTACTATTAGGTTCGACTGCTAACGCCGTATTACATGCAATGCCTTGCGATATTCTTACGGTAAAAGTAGAAAAGTAATCTTTATTTAACCCGTTATGCCTTACTTGTGAGCGTCATTACTTATTTGTTTTATGTGTGCTTAAGGGTATATAAGAAGCAATGCAGGCTCGACTAAATCATTACTAACATATAGTCGAGCCTGCATTTGAAAAGACAATGCTCTGTATTTAATCAGTGTAAATTGAATGCAGGGCGATTATATTTTTTTCCACGACCCGCCTAATTTAATATAGCTGCCGGGCTTTGATTTTTCTATGGCTTTTTTACCGGCAAGCGCTTCGACAGCCTGTAGCGTGGTTTTATTGTTGGCAGCAGTTTCCTGATATATTTGTTTTCGTTTTTCGTTAATGCTTTCTATCAGCGCTTTTGTTTCAGCTGAAGGTGCCGTTACCGCTTCCAGATAACCGCTGGGCGTTTCGCCAACCAGTCCCTGCGCCTTCGCTGATTGCAGGTCAATGGCATAGGCCGGCTGTGCAATAAGCAGCAGGCATGTACTGATCAATATCATTGCTTTTTTCATTATGGTTTGTTTCATTACTGGCAGTCTCCGTTAGAATAGTCCGCTGTCTTCGCTAAAGACCTTTTCAAGGTCTTTGTCGACCTGGATACGTATATCATGTTCGATTTTTACGTTGAGATTAATGGTAATGGGTTTATCTGGAGCCTCTACTTTAACAGTAGGAGAGCAGCTCATCAGAAAAGCGCCCAACAATATTATGAGTAACGATTTTTTTTGCATTATGCTATTACCGGCTGTATTAGGTTCATTGGTTCTTTTCATATTGGCGGCGTACCTTATTATCAATGCTTTCGCTTACACCTTGTGCATAGCGTAAGCTTTTGAGTAGTGAAAGCAGATTTTGTTCCGTATTAATATTTAAATGCACCGGTCGATTAGTATCAAGTTCAGGGCTTGTGCCTTTTAGCTGGAGATTAATCGATAAGGTGCCATCCGGGGTAAAGTTTACACCAGCTGATAAATGACTGTAATGGAAATCTTTCAGTGCATCCAGGGCAATACCTGTCAGCGGGTTCTGCTGCAACTGGTCTGTACCGGCTTTTGGATTGTAACGGATGGTGCCGTTTCGTACATGGTTGAGAAAAGCGCCATCTTCGATAAAAACACCATCCTGGTTTATCTCAACCGGAATGATGCCGTCAATTCTGCCGGTGGCAGTAATATCGTTAAGCTGCTGGGTTTTAACAATTTCAGCCAGATCAATGTTGCTTGCTTTAATATTGAATTTATTTTTGCTGCGGTTTAAATCATAGTGTAAATTGTCACCAGAAAAAGTACCGCCAAATATTTCTCCGTACAGGTTTTGCATAACAATCTGCGGTAACGGACCGCTAACGGCGGTTTTAATGGCGAGTTTGCTGCTGATATTATTGGCAATAACCCCACTATCCAGCAGAGCGAGTTTTATTACACTGCCATGTCTTGATTGAAGTTGTGGCAGTAGTTCAAGTTCATGATCAAAGCTGAGCCCGGAAAAAAGCTGTTCACTCACATTGCCGCCGACATCTTCAAATTTTATTTTTGCACTGAAATTCAACTTGTCCTGTTGTGACCAGGCTGCTTCAGAGGATAGTTTTATATTGCCGCTGAGTACATCGAACGGGTAAGGCCAGGGTGTCAGTAACAGGCTTAAACGGCTGTCTTCGTCATTAAAGTTGAGTGGTTTCACGGGTTTGATAGAAAGTGTGCCCAGCTTGTTTTTTAGCTTATGCTGAAGAATAAATGCAAATTTCCCGGCAACGCTGGCAGGTGAAAAAGTACCATCAAGGTTCAGATTCTCAGCACTGGCTGAAATACGGACAGCAATGTCTTTTAATTGAACTTGCTGTGATTCGTAGTCGGCGGTAACTAGCTTCCAGCTTAAACCTCCGTTATATAACCAGTTTTCATCCTTTCTGCTGATCTCGCCAACCAGGTATATACGCTTACCTTTAAGTGATAATTTATCGACACTGATGTTGCTGGCCTGAATGTATGAACCATTGGATATTTGTGTGCGTGATACAGGACTGCTTGTTGTGTTATTGAGTTTAATTTTAACGGCAAGGTCCTGCGCACGGAATGTTTCATAGTCCAGTCTGTCGGTGCGTGCGGTTATTATTGAATTGATTTGCTCATCGTTTGACAAATCAAAGGATAATGTTCCATTAAGGCGCTTCATTTTATCCATGCTTTGTATACTGACAAAGGGCTGTAACCAGGCCTGTAAACGCTGAAGGTTAATCTGGTAATTGCCGGTTACAGTCTTATCGAGAATATTGAGTTCAAGTTTTGCAGGGGCAGTGCTTACAATGTCGCTTGCTGATGAGAAGGGAGTTGTAGAGACGGTGGCAGGTGTTTCACTTAGCTCTAATGCAAGACTAAGTGACTCAGCAGAAAGTTTGTTGATAATCAGCTGAGGAAAACCGGCAACTTGTTTACCTGACGCTGGCGCAAGCATTGATATTTCAGCCTGTAACGATGCATTATCTCGGGCACTTTTCAGATGAAAGATTTTATCCTGAAGCACAGAAAAAGGCGCACCGTTGAGTGTTACCTGTTGCAGTTCTAATGTATTGAAGAACAGGTATTCGCTTAAAGCATGGCGTAAGGCGGCGATTAACGTTAGTGGCTGCAGCGCTTGCGCTGTTTCGTTTGCCTGCTCGTTTTTTTCTTGCTGGTTTATTTCCGTAATCTGGTAATGCAGCATTAGCTTGCCGATAACAAGACGATCAACTTTTCCATTTAATAGCTGTGCAGGCTGATAATGGATGTTTGTATCGACGGCCTTAAGGTGAAGCAGACCTGTTTCTGTCGGCAGAGAAAATTCAAGCTGGTTTATTGTGCCTTGATTAATATCCAGCTGAGAGATGTCAGTGATAACATTATTCAGGCCGGCATCTTGCATGGCATATGCCATGCTGTACTCAGCCAGTTGTAGACGAGCTAACCAGGTGCCCAGTAGCAGCACCAGTATTATTAGCGGCACAATGATGAAAATTAACGAGACCCAGAACTTACGGGCAGACATAGTCAGGTATCCATTACGCTATTTGAAAGGCTTTATTCATTATGCTGATAGGAAAACACAAAATAAACAGAGTCATTTTATAAACATTTAGCAGTATTTTACATTGTTATTAGAGGTCAGGTAAGTGAGCCATTTTAAGCTATCCTCATGTAAACTGGATAATACTTGGTGATGATTACATATGACAGTAAAGTATCAACATTAATACGTCTAAATCTAATTTTTAAGCGTGGTGTTCTAATGTTCAAATCGATCAGCAAAATCTTACTTACCGGGTTTATCACTTTATTACCTGTGATACTGACCATTTATCTTCTGTACTGGCTGGCAGTATCTTCAGAGAATGTTATGGGTACTGCTTTGCGCTGGACTTTACCCGATGCGACTTATTTTCCGGGCCTGGGCATGATTGCAGGGCTGGTAGTGGTATTTATTGTTGGTCTGTTGATGAAAGCCATTCTGGTTCGCCAGTTATTTTCTTTTGGTGAGAAAATACTGTTTCAGCTGCCACTGATCAAAACCGTATATCGCGCGATACGTGACCTGTTTGATTTCTTCTCGCCAAAAAAAGATGGCCTGGGACAGGTGGTTGCGGTGACATACAATGGAACGGAGATGATCGGTTTTGTCACCCAGACAGATCAACAGCGTTTGCCTGAATCATTCCGTAACCAGGATAAGGTGCTGGTCTATTTACCCATGAGTTATATGATTGGCGGTTTTACCGTGTTTATTTCCAGTGAGCATGTACGGCCACTGAATATGAGTATGGAGGAAGCGATGCGTTTTGCCTTAACAGCAGGGATTACAGGAAAGAATACTGATTAATATTGCTGCGTCATTAGCGGCATGCTGGTGTCAGTGTATCGGGCCAGTGCTTTGCATCTGTTATCAGCAGTTTGTTAATGAATTCATAAGCCTGTTGCAGATTCGTCTTTGCCTGCCGAGTCATTTCCTGTCCGAGAGCAAACTTGTATCCACGGATGCTGAGTATATATGAGGGTGGTGGCTGATGCTGATTAATCTGCTGGTAAACAGCCAGTACGGAAACCGGACTCATGGCATGCGTGGTGTAGCTGTCATCGCGCTCTGGCTGCAGCTGGTGAAATTCATAAGGCGCTGTGCAGGAAACATCGGCATCAATAAAGAGTACAACTTTGCGTTGTTCAAGATCAACAGCATGTTCAATCTGCAGCTGGAAATCAATAAGCAAATCAAAATCGTTTAACGCATCTTTTCCCTGTTTGTCTGTTTTTAGCAGGTCGAAGATGGCAGGCCCCAGTGCATCATCACCACGAGACGGGTTGCCATAAGCAAAGATGAGGATCGGGGCATGGAGCGGTTGATTGTTCAAGCTGCACACTTAAATGGTTCGTTTAATTTCACCGCTTGCTCTTTTTTCAAGTCGGTCAATCAGTTCTTCTTTTTCATTAACCAGGTTAATTTGCAGTGGCATTTTACCCATGGCATGTGTCGCGCAGGAAAGGCAGGGGTCGTACGCACGCACTGCTACCTCGACCTGGTTGAGAAGGGCTTCAGTTAATTTATTGCCATCGAGATACTGGCTGGCGACCTTGCGGATGGATTCATTCATCGCCTGGTTGTTGTTAGTGGTTGATACGATCAGGTTGGCTTTTTCTACGATGCCATCACTGTCGATTTCGTAATGATGGAACAGCGTACCACGTGGCGCTTCAATGACACCAATACCGAATGGCTGTAACTCGCCCTTGTTAATCAGTTCTTTACCGGAAAGGTCACTGTCATTTAACAGTTCGTCGATAGCCTCGGCGCAGTGCAGCAGTTCTATAAGTCGTGCCCAGTGAAAAGCCAGCGTTGACTGCACTGGCCGGCCTTCGCCGATACTGATGAATTCCAGACGTTCTTTTTCAGCAAGCGGCGTTGAAAAAAAGTCACAATTATTAACACGGGACAGCGGGCCGACACGGTACCAGCCGTTGTCCTGTCCGATGGAAGTAATATAAGGGAATTTCATGTAACTCCAGTTTTTTACACCTTCTTTTATGTACTCACCGTAACGGCTGCAGTCGGCGTGATCAAAGATTTTCTTACCCCTGTTATCTCTAGCACGCAGACTGCCATGGTATAGTTCAAAAGCGCCATCAGCGCGCACCAGGCTCATCATGTTACTGTTTATGGTGGCAAACGCCATGTGATATTCATAGTGCTCAAAAAAGATTTTCTTGAGCAGGGCAACGGCTTGTTGTGCCCAGTTTATAACCTGATCGATATCGCGTTTCAGGTAATCAATTTCACTTTTGCTTAGAGATTTATTGATACCGCCAGGAATAGCGCCAGTGCCATGGATGCGTTTGCCAGAGGTTATACGTATCACTTCCTGTCCATATTTGCGAAGCAGCACACCCTGTCTGGCAATATCCGGATTATCTTCGATAACACCAACAATATTACGGTGACGAACCTCATCATCAAAACCAAATAACAAATCGGGTGCGCACAGGTGAAAAAAATGCAATGCATGCGATTGCAATGTCTGGCCAAAATGCATCAGGCGACGGATTTTTTCAGCAGTGGCTGTGAGTTCAGTAGCACCAACAATCATGTCTGTTGCTTTCGCGGCAGCAAGATGGTGGCTCACCGGACAGATACCGCAAAGACGCTGGACTACTACTGGCAGTTCCCAGTAGGGTCGACCCTGAATAAATTTTTCAAAACCGCGGAATTCGGTAATGTGCAACCGTGCCTGTTTAATATTCAGGTTTTCATCCTGCAACAAGGTGACTTTTCCGTGGCCTTCAACACGTGTCAACGGGTTGATCACAATACGTTCCATGTTTTCCGGGTTATTTGCCGTTTCAAGTTCTGATGACATTTTGTACTCTCGCTTGTGAAAACCGATTATATTCTCATGTTGTGCTGTTAGCAGATAGTTTAGTCAAAATGAATTAATGAATAGGGAAAGCTGACTTCTTTCCCGGCCAGTAGTTCAGTAAGAAAAGTCCAGATAGTATCTGCCGAAGGCGGGCAACCGGGCAGGAAGTAGTCAATTTTCACGACTTCGTGAATCGGGTGTACTTTATCAAGTAATAGCGGAATCTCCGTGTCATTAGGGATGTGTGGATTTTCCACACCGATACCATTGATGTATGACTCTTCCAGACATTCTTTAACGGTGAACTGATTTCGCATTGCCGGTACGCCACCATTAACCGCACAGGCACCGACGGCAACCAGTATAGTGCAGTGTTTGCGAAAGTCACGAAGGACTTCTACATTTTCAGTATTGGCGACGCCGCCCTCGATGAGACCGATATCACATTGACCGATAGTTTTGATGTCAGTAAACGGGGATCGATCAAATTCAACCAGTTCAACCAGTTTAAGAATGCGCTCATCGATATCCAGTAGTGACATGTGGCAGCCAAAGCAGCCGCAAAGCGCTGCGGTAGCAAGTCTGGGTTTCTGATTTTGCGCTTTATTATCCATCTTGAGTATTATGTGGAGTTGCTCTTGTCCTGCCTTTTATTTGCACTGGCAACATCTCCGACCACACTGATTGGTTTGGTATCATACAGACGATCTCCGATGGGTTTTTCGTAACCCTGATGTTTAGGCAGTATTGCACCAACCGGACAAACAGTCACTGCTTTATCTGTTACTGATAATTCGCTATCAAGCAGTTTGCCACTGGCTGAATTGATCACCAGGTGACTTTTAATGCCGCGGCCACTAATGGAAAAAACGTTTTTACGGTCAAAATCACGGCTTGCTCTTACACACAGCTCGCACAAAATACAGCGGTTAAAATCGATGACGATGTCAGGGTGTGAGGCATCGAGACAACGCTTTGGAAAGAAATGCGCGAATCGCGTGTTTAACATGCGCGTGTAATAAGCCACAGCCTGAAGTTGACAGGCGCCACTTTTTTCACAGCCGGGACAGACATGGTTACCTTCAACAAACAGCATCTGCAAAAGACCTCGACGCCGAGCCACGATGGCCTCTGAACTGTTATCCACCGCCATGTTTTCTGCTGCGGGCAGAGTACAGGCGCTCGCATGGCGACCATTGACATCAACGATACAAGCCCGGCAACTGCCATGCGGTTTAAATTCCGGGTTATGGCACAGATGAGGAATATATTCACCTGCTCGTAAAGCCGCATCCATTACTGTATCACCTTCATTAAAAGCAATTGTTTTCCCATCCAGTTCGAAGGTTTTTTCATTACTCATGATTTATCCCTGACTGATTCATCCGGCAAACGTTCTTCCGCTAACGGTTCGCGTTGAATGTAAGCATCCGGGTCATCGCGCCCGGTGAATTGCCTGGATTCTTCCACTGCTGCATCAAGATCAAACACCGGTTCAAAACCCCTGTTAAGCAGGCGTTTTGAATATAATTCTGGAAACTTGTTCAATGTATCGAGCACCGGGTTCGGCGCAGACGTCCCCAGTCCGCAGTGACTGGATTGCTGCATGATAAGTCCTATCTCCTGCATTTCCATTAGATCATTGCGTGTGGCGTGGCGATTGATGACTTTATCCACCAGGTCTTTCATCAACGATGTGCCAACACGACAGGGCGTACAGAAACCGCAGCTTTCATGTGTAAAGAAATACGCGAAGTTCTGCACCATATCCAGCAAGTCACGCTGCTGGTTGAATATCATAAAAGAACCACCTGTGGAAACATCTTCAAATGCAATTTTACGGTCAAATTCGCTCGCCGGAATGGTTGATCCGGCGGCACCGGATACCTGCACAGCTTGAACATCTTCAGCACCGCATTCTTCAAGCACCTGCTTGAGTGGTGTACCAAAAGGGTATTCATATATGCCCGGTCGCGCGCAGTCACCACTGATACTGAGTAACTTGCTACCGGTTGACTCACGAGTACCTATATTGCGTAAACCAGTTTGCACCAAATACAACAATCCTGGCAGCGGCAAGGAAGGTTTCAACGTTATTAACAACGGTAGGCTGATGCTGAAAGCCATCGTTCACCGGGAAGGGCGGACGAATCCGAGGGATACCACGCTTACCCTCCAGTGATTCGATAAGTGCAGATTCTTCACCGCATATATAAGCACCGGCACCGAGGTGGATTTCGATATCAAAATCAAAATTTTCTTGCCCGCAAATATTGTCGCCGAGCAGCTTGTTCTGACGCCTGTTTTGCAACGTCTGCTCCAGCGCTTCCAGTAAATAGCGGTATTCACCTCGAAGGTAGAGATAACCCTTTTTAGCGCCAATGACTGCGGCGCATACTGTCATACCTTCAAAAACGTTATCGGCATAACTGTTTAGCAGAACCCTGTCCTTGAAGGTGCCGGGCTCACCTTCATCGGCATTGCACACAACATAGTGTTTGGCTGCCTCAGTCTGTTGGCAAAAACGCCATTTTGTCGCCGTTTTAAAACCGGCGCCACCTCGACCACGCAGACCAGATTGTTCAATTATTTCAAGTATCGCATTGCTGCCTTTATCGAGCAAAGATTCTATAGCACGGCCGTTGATAATTTCTTCAGCTAACAGCAAATCACGTCGCTGGATATTGTCTTCAACCGTAAACAAATATTTCGGCCAGTCCACTAGCGGCGTACCGGATTCAACCAGTTCGGCAATGCCCTGGATTCGCTGCTCGTTTAGTTTCGCAATCACCAGGCCATTAACCAATAAAGCTGGGCCCTGGTCACAGATGCCGGTACAGGAGGTCATGTCGACTGTTACACGTTCATCATCACGTGGTATGCCTGGTTTTACGCCAAGTTTTTCGCACAAACGATGAAACAGGGGCAAATTGCCAAGCATGCGGTCAGTGATATTGTCGCTGAACAATATATCGAAATCACCGCGCGATGTTCTGTGCAAAAAGGCATAAAAATCAACCACACCATCAATCTGAGCCGCGGCTATGTGTAACCGTTTCGCCAGCAGTGCAACAGCAGACTCAGGAATATATGAATATTGGTGCTGAATGGCGCACAGATGTTGTAGCAGATGGCCAGGTGTCTCACCGTTCTCTGCTAGCCGTTGCGTTATAAAAGTTTCAAGGTTGTTCATCTTTTATATATGGCTGTGTTCAAGATACCCATTAGCGTGTATCAACTTACATACGATAGCATCAGTTCATAATAAAACAATAATTAAAATAAAAATTCTCATTAATAATATATACAAGTTTACGGATTAGTTTCCGGCTCGACATGAATAGAGATATCCGTTACTGAAAAATGTTTTTCTATTAATGATTCTATTTCGTCAGTTATGTTATGTGATTCTTCAGTAGTGAGCATCGGATCAACTGAAATAATCAGATCAACAGCACAGGTATTGCCAATCCATCTTGAACGAATATTATAAACACTTTTCACACCGGCTACGTTTTTTATAACGCGGTTTAAATCTTCCGGGTCAATAGCAAATTTATCTACCAGTACTGGCAGTGTGCGCCTAAAAAGGTTGATTGCAAGATATACGATTATACATGAGACACCAATGGCGCATAGTCGATCGACCCAGACATAACCTATAGCAGATAATTGCCAGCCAGCAATTACGACAATGGTCGTCAAAATATCAGCAAAAGTATGACTGGCATCTGCACGTAGAATATCTGAATCCAGCCTTTTTGCCCATATTCGTTCCCATTGGGTTATTAGTATATTAATAATTAATACACACAGCATGACAATTAATTCCAGGCTGCTGGATGCAACATCGGTTTCTTCTTTCCTGATAGCATTTAGCGATAATTCAAAAGCTAGCACCATCAGTAATGAAGCCAGAATAAAAACAGCCAGGGTCTCAAATTTTCTATGGCCGTAAGGGTGTTCTCGATCTGCCGGTAAGCTGGAAAAATGTAAAACAATCCAGGCAACAATATTATTGGATATGTCTGTTAACGTGTGGATAGCATCAGCCAGGATGGCCATGGAGCCGGTAGACAGGCCGACGCCGGTTTTGATAATTAAAATGACCAGGTTGGCCAGTCCTTCAATCAGTATTATGCGGCGTACCTGTTTATCTCTATGAGCGGAATTGTTCATAATTTAACATAAGTCAAAATGTGGCCTGCTTATTACTTTATAATAAGCCTAACTATAAACTATCTTTATGAAAGAGGGTGCTAAGTATCAATGAAACATTAGCACTGCGTAAACCAGGTGATGAATACAGATAAATTACGCCAACAGTTCATGGCACAGGGATTGAGCCAGGATGAACTGCGGTCAAATCCGTTCAAACAATTCGAAGCCTGGTATCGGCAGAGTATTGAAAGCCATCTTTATGAACCCGGCGCTATGTCCGTAGCGACGGTGGATGAACGTGGCCAGCCCTGGCAGCGCATTGTACTATTGAAGCTGTATGACGAAAAAGGTCTGGTGTTTTTTACCAATTATGAAAGCCGTAAAGCACAACAAATCGCTGTCAATCCGAAAGTCAGCCTGCTGTTCCCCTGGCATGATTTAGGGCGTCAGCTGAAAATTACCGGCGAAGCAGAAAAGGTAACAACAGCCGAGTCTTTGAAATATTTCACTACACGGCCACGAGGCAGTCAGTTGGGTGCCTGGGCATCACAGCAAAGTCAGATGATCAGTTCGCGTTCGATACTGGAATCGATGGTCGACAATATGAAGAAGAAATACGCCAACAAAGAAGTTCCTTTACCGCCTTTTTGGGGCGGTTACCGTGTTAAACCGCAAACTTTTGAGTTCTGGCAGGCACGAGATAACCGTCTGCATGACCGTTTTATTTATCGGCGTGATGAAACCGGTCAGTGGTTTATTGAACGGCTTGCACCGTAGTTAATTCACCTTCATCTGTTAGCCTACGTGGTTGTGTGTTCGCAGGTTTAAGCTTGTTGTTAAATGAAAAAAGGCTGGTCAGCAACGCTAAATAACTCGCTACTGATCAGACTCCACTTCAAATTGAGAATTACAGTGGTGTTAATGTTTAGCCAGTCGTCTAAGTAAAACCATCAGCGCAGGTACGACTAGCAACCACCAGCCCATTGATCCATGCCCATTCGCTGAAATTATAACTTCTGTTTCAATCGGATAGATTACGTAGAGATCAATTTCATCATAGTAACTGTCTTCTAACGGTAAAGCGCTGAGTGAAGCGTCGTCATAAGGGCCGTAATTTAGCAGCCATTCATTATAATCCGCATCATACAGTTCGATACGTACGTCGTAATAACCCGGTGCAAAACCATCCGCCAGTTCGGTTTCAATAGTAAAGGCATCCGCTACGCTATCGCGGTATATGTGATAGGCATTACTGGTAGCAAAATGATTCCATGGACCGCCTTCGTAACTGAGGTATAAGCGGGCATAAACATAAGCGCTGTCATAAATCGTATCGGCATCAATGGTTACGCTAAAGCGGTGATAAAAACCATCGTCATTAAAATCACTGATTAATTCAGTGGATGCATCATACACGGTTATATCACCCGTACTGTTCGTGATGCTGCCATCAATGTGTAAAGCCATAACGGTCGATTCGGCGCGAAATCCTTGTTTCACCAGTGCTGTCATGACGTCGGCTTCTTTTTGCTTGAGTTGCTCATCTCTTGATGCTTTGTCGATGGTTACACTATTAGCAAAACTGATTGACCTCGAGCTGCGCGTTGCTTCATCTGTTGCAGCCATTAAAGGTGCGGACAGCACGGCCAGTAGCGCCGACAGAGCAGTCCACAGAATCATCTTGTTGACAGGGTTTGTAGTTAGCTTAAAAGACATTAGAATTCTCCTGTTTAAATTAAAATTATTTTTAACAATTATTTAAAGTACAGGCTCATTTCAACACCAGTTAGCTGAACAGTGGCTGAACGAAAAAACTAATCTTTTTTAATGATGCAGATAGTGTAATAACCAGGGATATGATGCCGGGCAGGGTGGAGAATAACGCTATGGCGGCGTTTGACGTGCTCAGAGGCGTCGATAAAGACTAGCGGGGCCTGCGATCAATGATCAGGTGTAAAAATGCGATAACGGCCACCAGAAAAAGCCACCCGATGGAGAATAAGTGATCCAAAGCTGACTGTCAGAAAATATTCCCCCTCTCCCTCAGGGATGGGCTGGGGTGAGGGCGTTCTTAGATGCAGTAACTCAGACTTGACCTGACTGATTGATATAGTGGTTTCGATATACCCAGACAGTCGGCAATGGCTCAAACTACTCATCAGCAGAGGTACGTAACTATTGGCTCAACTTCCGAAGTTGACCCTCACCGGACTGTCAGACCCTGTCGAAATCACTTACATTGGAGATGGTCAGTCTACTGTTAGATAAGATATTTAAGCAGGTTAAAGTAATCATATTCGCCTGTATAAATGCACCATCATTTTTTACCGATCTAATGCGTATATTTTTAAAAGGTAAAGTTTGACATATATCAATGTTTTTCAGATGAAGTAAGCTTATTTTGGTAGATAGGATCTTTAAAGATATTGTTTTATAGAGCGAAACGTATCTTCGTCATAATGACGAGTAAAAGATAAAAGATTTGAGTAAAAAAGATATTTTCAGGGAAGCCCCTATTGTAAGTGATGCAGGGAATGAGCACAGTATTTATATACGTAAAAGAAACATGAAAGTGGAGGGCGTGATGAACAAATTGTCTTTTATGAGCAAATTAACTTTTGTAGGTTCTGTATTAGCAGTTAGCCTGGTTTTTTGGTCTGGACTAAGCTTAGAGGGTTGTAAAAATGGTGACGGGTTTTTTAAGAACCTTACATTATGTGATGTACCGCAGGATGCAGCGCTTAATAGCCAGACCCGAATCGGGGGATCTTCAACCGTTGTAACGCTGGATCGTGCTGATAACTGGGTTCTGTACAACGTAGCCAATGAGCTAAGGGCGACTCAGGTTGGTGTTACAGAGAGCGCCAAATATAGCTTGCCCGTTACTGGCTTTATCCAGGATGTGGATGTTGTTGAATATCCAGTAGACTCGGGAGCTCATTACGCACTTTTATCTATGGGCGACCAAGGCATATCAGTCGTTAACGTTACTGATCCTACCAATATGGTTCCCGTGACCAGTGTGCATGTTAACTACGAACAAACCGGTATTCCCTGGACGGATGGCGGCGGCAACGTTTCCCTTGATAATACTATTTCAGGTGTTCATGCGCCTATATCATCACTCGAAATTTATGACGATGGGGTCGAGGCACATTTATTAATCGCCAACACGGCTTATGGACTGCATAAGACCCCGCTGGCGAATATTTTTGACACGACAGCAGGAAGGGAAGCGGATGGTACGTTACTGATCAACAGTGAAACGTATACTTTGCAGTACGCGGGCGAGAATCCATGGGGTGGGCCAAAAGCGCTGACTATATACAAGGATCCAGATGATGATGCTGATAAGGGCAAGCTGTTCGTTGCCATGGGTTTTCTTGGTATGGGTATTTTTAATCCCGATACGCTTGAGCAGATTGGTGGCTATAACCTGTATGCCGATGTTAGTTCCGTTGAAGACTGGTTTATCAATAACGTTATTATCGATGAAGTTCAATCGGATATTAGTGGGGGAGGCGGCGAAGGTGCATTATACGAATGTGTCGGCCCCTGTATCGACGCATTTACTGGCATGCCTGACTACAGGCAGGCCAGTTATGAAATCGCCGTAGTCTGGCACGACAAAAACCCATGTCCAACCGAGACAGAGTGCGCACCGTGGGCCGCTTTTGATCGTTATGGCAAGTTCTACTACAATGCCCGTAATGTCGATGTTGCCACGTTTGGCGAAACAACGACTGCATATATCGCCTACGCGCTCGGTGGTATGGTGGCCGTTGATGTAACCGGTTATAAAACGGCAGGGCCTTATGATCCTGATCAGGGCGAACCGTTTGCACAGTTCCGTAAAGGACAGCGCCTGGGGTATGCACCAGCGGTGCCGGCAAATGGACCGGATGCGCCAACTGGAGCCCAGTCAAAGAGCCTGTTCCCATACTTTGGCGCTGGCATGCTCAAGGAGTCCGGCATTGTCGGTGTTAAGGTGGACGTTGCAGGTGACAGAGTGTTTTTCTCTGATCATTTTGCCGGTCTGATAGTAATCCCGGCTGCTAGTGACCCGGGACAATGGCATGGTTCGCTTGGAGTCGGCGGCTATGACAACGATACCCTGGCGCCATACGTGCTCGGTGATCATTGGCCAGACTACGAATTCATTACCTCATATGACATGTCACCACATGATGCGACGGATAATGAATCATTACCTGAATGGTTATACCAGTCACCCGCTTTACTGGTAACCGGCGAGGTCAGTGGCCATGGTAATTCGTTTGCACTAATGCCAGCCATGGATGTTGCGACTGCAGGACAGGTTGATGTTGTCATGACTTCCGGTGGCGGTGGTATAAGCTTCATCGATATTGACCTGGCTAACGGTTTTACCATTCCGGTACATATGGCAACCACCGACGAGGTATACCGGGAAGCCGATGGTACCACCAGTGTTGGAGCCTCAATCGGACATTCAGCCGGTGTAGCTGCTTATCATAATCTACTGTTCCTTGCTGATGGCCCGCATGGAATGACGGTATGGAAAATTGCTGATGAAAAAATGTGTTTCCCAACTGATGATGTGTACCTGCTGGCCAATACGCTACAGGAAGAGTATCCAGTAGATACAGGTACAGAAGTGGTAAATCCGACACCGCATGCTCACGATATCGTGCTTGATGTTGAAAGTCAGAAGGCGTTTGTGATGTCTCAGAGCCGAGGCTTGCGCCGTGTGGATCTTGCTGGAATTGATACAGAAGAAATACCTGTGCTGCTTAAAACGCAGCTGAGTGATATCTACGAACACAATACAACAACCGGAAGCGTGGGCGGCTTGTCTATGCAGGATCATACTTATGATGCTGCGCTGGATGGCAATCTTGCCTTTGTCGCAGACGGCAGCAATGGCCTGACAGTATACGATCTGAGTAAAGATCCATCGCTTGATGGCAGCCATGTTGTCGGCAATATTGGGGGTCTAACCAAAGGCAAGCCATTGCTGGGACATGCGACGGCCGTCAAAATATGGCGTGATACCTCAGATGCCAGCAATATAAGGAAGTATGCCTTCGTTGCAGCAGGGCATGCCGGTATAGGTGTTGTTGATGTCACCGATGCGGCAAACATGGTACTGGTCAAGGTTTTCGAGCCCATTAAAACTGAATACCATGAAGAGAATGGCGTGATAACGCCACAATACAACAAGGCCGATGGCAAGAGTGTTGATGTGCTGATTGTTGATGATCATGCCTATTTCACATATGACAGTTTCGGTGTTGTGGCTTACAAGATTGCTGATCTTATCAAGCCACTTCCAGCTGACATGGATCCGACTGATATCTGGGAACGCGGTGAGATCGGCGAACGTCCGATAGTGGTTGCCCGGTTCAAATTGCAGGATCCATTACTCGGTGGCAGTGCCGATCTGGCTAGTCTGGGTGGCGGATCACAGGGAATGTTTTACCATAACATTGATGGCATACATTACTTTTATATCGCTTATGATTCAGCCGGCGTAGCAAAAATTGACTGGACAGACGTTGCTAATCCTGTGCTGGTACAGCATGCGGATACGGCAGGAAATGCAAGTGATGTTGAAGTTGTTAATGGCCGTGCTTATATCGCTGATGGTGCTGGCGGCCTCGTGATAATCAAATAAGCAGGAATATAAAATGAAAAAATTCATGAAAAATAATTTGATCTCTTTAGCACTGGCGAGTAGCTTGCTTCTGGCAACAGGAGCAGGTACCGCCGGCACAGAAGGTGAAAACTATGTGGGTGCCCAGTATGCTGTTAGTTATTATAACGAGGACGGAATCTCTAAAGAGTTCAGCCCGACACTGGTTATAGCCCGTCTCGGACGATTTTTTACGCCTAACTTCGCCATCGAGGGTCGCCTGGGATTTGGTTTGCAGGATGATACTCAGTTCTTAGCAGAGTTTGGTAGCGGTTATGATGCTACCGTGGAACTGGAGAGAGTTGTCGGCCTTTATGCTACCGGGCATATCAATCTGACTGAATCAGCTTCGATCTATGGTGTACTGGGTGCCAGCAAAGTAAAAGGTACTACCAGTGTGCCAAGTTTTGCCGGGCTGGAAGCGAGTGGCGATGAATCAAGTGTCTCGTATGGCATCGGCGCAGATATCGGCATCGGCAGCAATGTGGCTTTAAATATCGAATACATACGTTATCTTGATAAATCTGAGTTTGATCTTGATGCAGTTGCTGTCGGTGTGGTCTTCAGCTTTTGATCGATTGAAAGAGGTTTTAAACATTTTAATCAAAAAAGCTTCTTCTTCGGGAGCTGTTTTTGTTTGTACTGATTTATGTCAACTAAAATCATTAAAAAATGAGTATGCTTGTTGTTTAACTATTGGCAAAGAGGAGGATGTATAGTGAGTTTTCTAACTAAACCTATTATTGTTTGCTTTGCGGCCCTGGGAATCGCATTAAGTATCAATCCCGCTATTGCTGACGAGGAAATTGTGAAAGCAGATAGCACTAGTAACCTCACGCTTAATTTCAATGAGCAAACACATTTGGAATTCATGTGTGAAGAAGAGAAGCTGGCGCGTGATGTTTATATCACGCTTGGTACCAAGTACCCGGAGGCTACTGTTTTCGGGAAAATCGATGACTCGGAAGAAAGGCATAAATGCGCTGTTGCTGACATGCTTGAAAAGTATGGTATTCCTAATCCCAGTACAAATGACAACGTTGGTGTTTTCACCGGTAAAGACTATGGCTGGTATTTCACTGAAAAGTTTAATGAGCTGGTCGAGAGAGGGGCAGCCAGTGAACTGGAGGCACTGTATGTCGGTGCTTTCATTGAAGAGCTCGATATGTTGGATATTAACCAGTGCCCGGCGGTAATAGTGGAAACCGACAACGGCATAAATGACGTATCCGAGTGCGGCAAGGTGTATACAGATAAAACAGATATCCTGCGTCTTTACGGATCGTTACTCGCCGGCTCAGAAAGTCACCTGCGTGCCTATGTTAAAAATATCGAGAGACAAACCGGTGAAGGTAGTTATACCGCACAGGTACTTACCCAGGAGCAGGTGGACGCAATCCTGGGGCGTTAAGATATACTTATTTTTAGACAGAATGGTTTAAATAAAAGTATATTGAGATTCTAGTACACTTGTTCATCAGGTGGATGACCCCGTAATTCAGCGTATGCAACGTACAAGCGTTCTGCCTTTTTTATATTATTTATTACCATATACATGTGCGATGTAGGCAACAATACCCAGCACGGAAAGGGCAACGATGTGCTCAACATGCAGTTGGCTGTGAACTGATTCATTAATCAGGTGCCCCGAGTGTGCCAGTACAGAAGTTGAAAATAACGCTAATACGACCAGTAATATTTTAGACAGCCGTTTATTGTATGTTAGTTTTTTATTCATTATTTTTATATCAATCATTTTACTTTTACCTTAATAATTTCTTCGCCATCAGAATCTGTTAGGTGTACCGCACAAGCCAGGCAAGGATCGAAACTGTGGATAGTGCGCAGGATTTCCACGGGTTGTTTAACGTCGTGTAAGGTGTGGTTGTCTTCAAGTGCGGCTTCATATGCCCCTGGTACTCCATTGGCATCGCGTGGACCAGCATTCCATGTGCTGGGTACGACGCACTGGTAGTTTTTAATAGTCTCGTCTTCGATAACAATCCAGTGTGCAAGCCCACCACGAGGTGCTTCCATATAACCAACACCTCGGGCACTTTTTGGCCAGGACGAAGGTTCCCATAAAACCTCGTTGAAGGTCCTGGTTTCACCGGCTTTGATATTAATAATCAAATCGTCAAACCATCCCTGCATGGCGTCTGCAAAGATTTTTGTTTCCAGTGTCCGGGCAGCGGTGCGTCCCAGGGTAGAGAACAGCGCCTCTACAGGAACATCGAGTTTACTCAAAGTCATGTTAACCAGTTCCTGGGTTTGATCATGGCCTTTTGCATATAACATCAATACTCGCGCAAGCGGACCCACTTCCATTGAATGGCCTTTCCAGCGCGGTGATTTCAGCCAGGAATAAGACTGGTCGATATCAAGGTGATCGTAGGGTGGTTTAGGACCGGTGTAATTTAATGTGGTCTCGCCATCGTATGGATGCAGGCCGGTGTCTTTACCGTCTTCGTAGTCATACCATGAGTGTGAAACAAATTCCTGAATCTCTTCGGGCGCATTCATGTCAACTTCATGAATTGTGCTGAGGTCACGATTGAGGATAACGCCTGGTGGAATCATAAAGCCAGATGGATCATCCATTCCGTTAGAAGGGAAATCACCATACGTCATGAAATTGCCCAGGCCTTCGCCGCGACTGCCCCAATCCTTGTAGTAGCTGGCGATTGCTAAGGTGTCAGGAACATAAACCTGATCGACAAAAGTTTTCATCTGGTTGATGATGTCCTGCACCTGCGACAGCTTTTTCATATTGAGTGCTGAATCAGAATTCAGATCGATCGCGCAGGGCACACCGCCAACAACAAAATTGGGGTGTGGATTTTTACCGCCGAAGATGGTCTGCAATCGCGCGACATCACGCTGCCATGAAAGCGCTTCGAGGTAATGCGAGACAGCCATCAGGTTTGCTTCGGCTGGCAGTTTATAAGCAGGGTGGCCCCAATAAGCTTTAGCGAAGATGCCCAGTTGGCCCGCTTCGACAAAACCTTTTAGTTTCTTTTGCTGGTCAGCGAAATAACCAGGTGAAGATTTCGGATAATTGCTTAACGACTGTGCCAGTTCTGATGTGGCTTTAGGGTCGGCGCTTAAAGCAGAAACTACATCAACCCAGTCGAGCGCATGCAGATGATAAAAATGCATGACATGGTCATGAATGTACTGCGCACCGCTCATCAGGTTTCGGATCAGGTCAGCATTTTTCGGAATCTTATAGTCCAGTGCATTTTCAACAGAGCGGATAGAGGCAAGTCCATGCACTAATGTGCATACCCCGCAGATACGTTGTGCAAAGGCCCAGGCATCCCGCGGGTCTCGGCCTTTCAGGATGGTTTCGATTCCGCGCACCATGGTGCCGGATGAGTAGGCACTCTTAATCTTGTTGCCATCCATCTCTGCTTCGATGCGCAGGTGGCCTTCGATTCGGGTAATCGGGTCAACTACAATTCTTTCGTTTCCACCTGATTCGCTCATGATTATTCTCTTTTCTTAAGAAGTTTGCTTTTTAATATAAGTTATGAATTTCACTTATTGCTTCAAATAATCTGACAATGACTGGTACTGCCATTCACTTTCTGAATGTGATTGCACTTCATCAGAGTCATCGTCTATTAATATGCTTGTTCGTGCCATCCTGCAACTCATGGCTGCCTGCCATGCTGGACCAGCTGATGTTGATTGTGCCGGTGGTGTCACTGAGGCGACTGCTGCCCGGGCAACAAAATAACCTGCCTGGTCGGTCCAGTTACCTTCTGCGCCGCAACGTGTCGAGCTGTCCATTGTTGCTGCTCTCGCTGATTTTAGTGCATCAGCTATTTCACCCTCTGACGCATTGCTGTCGCTGGCGACTTTAATTGCACGTTTTATTCGTTCATCATCACTCAACGAAAGTACGTGTTCGACAAACATGGCTGCAACGCTTCTTTGTTGCGCGGCATCGAGCTTTTGCAATGCCTGTTTGAATTCGGTGTCGTTATTTATCTGCTTCATATCGTATGCTCCCATCTTTAAATATTGATGGTTAATCTGCCAGGTGCTCGGCAATTGTTTCGGTCAGGCTCATCAAAGGAATATCCATGTTGTATTCTTCAAGCCCATCTTCAAGATGAATGCGGCAGTTTGAGCAGGCACTGATAATGGCATCGGGTTTTACCGCATCAAGCTGATCTTTTTTACGCTGGAACACCTTGAGGCGAACTTCATCAGCACGTTCGTTAGAACTGACGCCACCACCGGCGCCGCAACACCAGTTCATCTTGCCGGCTTCCGGCATCTCGACAAAGTCGGTAGCGAACATATTGATCAGGTTTCGTGGCTGTTCAATCACACCACCGCGGCGTGAAATCTGGCAAGGGTCATGATAAGTGAGGCGCTGTCCTTCTTCACCGCTGAGTTTTAAACGCCCATCTTTACGGAACTCATCGAGTACTTCCAGGATATGGCGCACTTTGAAACTGAAGGGCTTGCCGACCAGGTTAGGTCCCTCCCAGCGAATCGCCATATAAGCGTGTCCACACTCGGGGCTGATGACGGTCTTAACTTTTAATTTCTCCGCAGCATCGACAATACGCTGTACCAGTACCGCGGCAATATCGGCAACACCGATTTGAATGCCGCTATTAGTGGCTTCAAAGGCTTCTGTTGAAATTGTCCAGCTAACACCGGCGCTGTTAAATATTTTTGCCGTCGCACCGATGAAATCAGGGAAGTTCATGATTTCCATCGAAGATAACAGCAGCATATATTCAGCGCCGACAACATCGAGTGGTATTTTCATACCGCTATCTTTTTCGACGTGTTTAATCTGCGCCATCAATGCCGGCAGTTTCACACCCATCGGACTACCGATGGTGACCGAACGTGTGGTGGCGCCGATCAAGCCTTCTGGCGCATGACCTGCTGCTGCCATACCTTCACGTGTTTTTCGAATCAGTAAAGCGATATCGATGCCAACTGGACAGACCATCGAGCAGCGACCGCATAAGGTGCAGTTGTCATAAACCAGGGTTTCCCATTCTGTTAACAGCTCGTCATCAACCTTTGCTGTCAGGCCGAACATTTTTCCGATACGCCCGAGCAAGGTAAATTCTGTTTTCCAGATGCGGCGTAATGGTTCGGTTTTATTGATCGGCGTTGTTGCTGGATCACCTATCTCTGTATAGAACAGGCAGGCATCGGCGCATAGACCGCAATGTACGCAGCTGCTAAAAAAGGAAGCAACGGTTGAATCGACCTGCGTTTTTAGCGCATTGATGCCTTTTTCTAATGATGCGCTCATGACTTAACTCCTCTGTATCCTGAAATAGCACCGTTATACCAGCGTGATAATACAAACGTGAAGGTATGCATCAGTTTGGTAAACGGAAAAACAACAAGTAACAACTCAACGCTGAGTATGTGAATGGCAAGCAATGTTGGTGCCGTTAGTGCGATTCGGTGGAATGCCATGTATCCGGTAATTAATGGCAGGATGGTTAACATCCAGACCAGGTAGTCTTCTTTTGTGGTGAGAAATTTAAGTACAGTATCGCGCATACGATTAACAAGCAGTGCGAGCAAAGCAATGATACTAACTACCGTTAATGCATCGACAATGGGTGTCGGGATAGAGGGCCAGCCAAAACCGATGACATCTTTAAACATTAATATGTGCGGTGCGAATAAGAAAATCGTTACAAACAAACCGATGTGAAATATGTAACCGGCAACGATAGTAAATGAAGATCGTTTAAAGGTGTCTTTATCAGGAACGAATCTCGACATAATCGTGCGAAGGCCACCGCTCATCTCAGAACCTTTGGCTTCTGCTAGATTGGCTTTACGGCCTAATAATAAAATCTCTGCGAAGCGGATGATAATACCGGCAATAAATATAACAACGGCGATCTGAAATCCCGGGCCTCGCACCCAGTTTAGAAACTCTATCTCACTCATTACTCGATCCTCGTTCTGTAACTATAACTATTAACAGATGATGTACTGAATTATTTCTCCAGATCATCTATGGTCGTTTTTATATGCGTTTTTACTGCACTGTTCTTTTTGCTCTTGTTCATCGCACCTAGAGCCACACCGGCAGCGGCTGCACCGGCCGCAGTATAAATAACAGTTTGCGTAATATTTTCAGTCGGCATCGAAAGTGCCTTGTAAAAACCGCCACCATCCCAGAAGTCAGGTTCGGAGCAACCCAGGCAGGGGTGACCGGATTCGATGGGCCAGCTGGTGCCATTGTTCCACTTGGTAGTGGCACAGGCATTGTATGTCGTTGGTCCCTTGCAGCCGAGTTTGTACAAACACCAGCCTTTTCTTGCGCCTTCATCGTCAAATGTTTCGGCGAACAGGCCCTTGTCATAAAAAGGTCGACGGTAACAGCGGTCATGAATACTCTGACCATAAAATACTTTAGGGCGACCAATGTGATCGAGTTCGGGAATGCTGCCGAAGGTTAGAAAATGGGTCAACACACCGGTAATCACGACAGGAATTGGTGGGCATCCGGGTACGTTAATAATGGGTTTGTCCTTGATCAGATCGCCCACAGAAACCGCGCCGGTTGGATTGGGGTTGGCCTGAGGGATGCCGCCGTAAGTTGCACAGGTACCGACAGCGATAATTGCTGCAGCGCCTTTGGCTGATTCCATCAACATATCGTAATTACTGATGCCGGCAATAGTAGAGTAACCGGGGTTGCCTAGTGGAATGGAGCCGTCAACGACCAGTAAATAATTACCAAAGTTTTCTGCCATGGCCGCTTCACGCGCTTCTTCAGCGGCATGCCCGGAGGCGGCCTGCAGCGTATGGTGATAGTCCAGAGAAATAGAATCAAAGATCAGGCTCTCGATGGTTGACGTATGTGCCCGTGTCAGTGATTCAGTACAGCCGGTACATTCCTGAAAAGACAGCCAGATGACAGAAGGTCTTCTTGCGTTCTCCAGTGCATGTGCAATTTTTGGAATCATCGCCGGCGACAGCGCCATCATGGAAGCGGTGGCCGCACAGAATTTCAGAAAACTGCGTCGTGAGATTCCCTGGCTGCGTAGAGTATCGCCGAGAGTCGCAGTAAGTCGGTTCTTATCTTGGTTAATGGTCATTCTGATTTCTCCACCGCTAACTAACTGGTTTTCAGATTGTCTTGCAGGGTTATAGCAAGACGACTATAAGCAGCCATGACGTCCTCTGTCTGTGAACAAAGAATTTCCGGCATGGTTGTAACTTCAATAAAGCGGCTGATGATTTCATTGTCATCATTGAAGTGCGTAACGATCCATACACCGGCATACTGTGTTTCATTAACTTCGCTTAATCCCAGTGCATGAAGTTGAGCCTGAACTTCGCCCTGACCAAGCGTGTTTAAAATCTTGTCTTCTTCGCCAGGCGCCAGCGGGATGCTGCGCAGATCGATGATAGTGGTATGACCGCTTTCTATAAGATTATCCAGGGCATGTTTAACCTCATTTAAAAGGGGTTTAACATTAAATGTTAAGTCATCACCGTTGTGGATATTAAATTTCACCGAGGTTGGCTGGGTCATCATTACCTCAAGACTTCAGTGTTAATGTCTGAATACTGTTTTGCTGCAGAAATATCTTCATCTGTCGCAAGTTTCTGCCATTGATCGATTAATTTTACGGCTTCAGTTACAGCTTCATCTAGTGCGTTTTGAACGGGAAATGTTGGTTTCATGCCCCAGCTCATCTGTTCGGGTTGTATGCCAATCAGAGCACGATTTTGTGGATGGTGACCGGTCAAACGTGCGATATCCATCAGGTCGATTAAACCGACTTCATGGGCACTGCGTTTGTTTGCGCCTAGAAAATTGTCCATCTCGCTGCCAACAAAAACATTAACCGTACCCGCGGGCTGATTCAGTTCCGCGGCATCAAAAACAATCAGGTTAGTACAGTCTTCAATCCAGACGGCGAGGGTAAAACTAAGCGTGCCGCCGTCGAGGAAGGTGAGATTTGGTATATTAGAATATTCTGATTGAAGGCGGTTGAGCGCATGAATGCCGGCACCTTCATCTGTTAGCAAGGTGTTGCCGATGCCGAGTAGCAAAGTTCCATTAGCGTTCATCAAGTTTCCTCAATAGCTGTTATGTAACTATTTAACAGTGTATCGTGCTAATCTTATTGATACAGGTCAAATGACTACGGTATTTTTTAAAGTTAAATGTGTATAAGTAGTCTGGTGAGTGATTACATACATGAATTTATCGTTCAGGATTGTATTATGTGTCTTGGTATACCCATGCAGATCAAATCCATTGATGGCTTTACAGCAAACTGTGAGGCCAAAGGCATAACGCGTGATGTTAGTTTATTCATGATGCAGGATGACGAATTGAAAGTGGATGATTTTATCGTTGTGCATGTAGGTTATGCCATTCAGAAAATTTCTCCACAGGAAGCAAAGACTGCCTGGGAGTTGTATGATGAGATGCTGTCGGCGGAGCCTTGGGACGTGAGATAGACGCATGCATGAACTCGCTATCTGTCAGTCATTAATGGATCAGGTTGAAGCTATTGCCTCAGAGCGAAACGCATTGTGTGTGACCTCTATCGTTATCGGTATCGGGCCACTGTCTGGCGTAGAGGCACAGTTATTAAAAAACGCTTATCCGCTTGCCAGTGCGGGCACGATTGCAGAACACGCTGAACTTGTTATCGAGCATCTGCCAGTGCGCGTTAAATGTACACAATGTGACAGCGAATCGGATGCACTGCCAAACAAATTAATCTGTAAACAATGTGGTGACTGGCGAACAACATTGATCAGTGGTGATGAGATGATGCTGCTGAGTGTTGAATTAGAGACAATGAAAAGTGAAAAAAGAAAAATGAAAAATGGCTAGGCAATAAAAACAGTAGCGTTTAGTTCTCAGGCTTTAGCCTTTATATTTCACTTTTCACTTTTTATTGCCTGATGGTAAAGATACAAATATATTTGGAGAAAATGCAATGTGTGACACATGCGGATGCAACATAACCCACGGCAACGAAGGCCTGATCCGTCCGGGTGGTAAACTTCATAAGACAGAAAGCGGTAAGGAAGCCGTCTCTGTACTGCACAGTCTTTTGCATGAAAACGATAGCACTGCACAGCATAACCGCGATCATTTTGATCAGCATAATGTCCTTGCGATAAATATCATGTCATCACCCGGTTCAGGTAAAACCGCCTTACTCGAAGCGACTATTCAGCAGCTCGCCTTGAATTCAAACAGCAATATCAAAATAGCGGTTATTGAAGGCGACCTTGAAACTGAGAATGATGCCGAGCGGATACGCAAACACGGTGTTAAAGCCGTACAGATCGCCACCGGTAGTGCCTGTCACCTGGATGCACACATGATCCATCAGGCATTACACAACCTCGACCTTGCCGAGTTTGATATCGTGTTTGTCGAAAACGTCGGCAACCTGGTCTGTCCGGCAAGTTTTGATCTGGGCCAGCATCAGAATGTTGTGCTGCTCTCGGTACCGGAAGGCGATGATAAACCGGCAAAATATCCGGTCATGTTCCGTTGCGCTGACCTGGTGATGATCAGCAAGAGTGACCTGTTGCCGATACTCGATGACTTCAGGCCTGAAAATGCAAAACGTTACCTGCACGATATTGCCAGTGCGGCACCGGTAATGGAAATTTCTTCGAAAGACAAATCGGGTATGTCGTTGTGGATCGACTGGCTCAAGCAGCAGATAGAGGCGCGTAAGACTTACCTGGAACAATATCCGCTGGCAACGGGTCATAAACATCACCATCATGAACATGAAGCGATAACAAGGTAATAATGGCCCCTGGATTATGGTAACTGGCGCTAAACAATGGCTTGAACGCATCCACGCTTTACCGCAGATAAAATCTGACAGCGGTAAGGTGAAAATCATGAATGTTTGCGGCGGCCATGAGCGCTCCATCACCATGGCAGGTCTGCGTAAAGCCTTAC
Organism: uncultured Gammaproteobacteria bacterium; assembly: GCA_963768125.1. Taxonomy (GTDB): domain Bacteria; phylum Pseudomonadota; class Gammaproteobacteria; order SZUA-229; family SZUA-229. Next base: position 24,191 of record CAVYHC010000047.1, on the reverse strand, counting down.
CGGCTTATATAGAACTGGTTCCCGGTCCCGGCTGTCCGGTGTGTATCTGCCCGGAAGAAGATGTGTTTGAGGCGATACAGCTGGCGCTGCATGAAGACATTATCATGGTTGCTTTTGGCGACATGCTGCGCGTTCCTGTAAACGTGCCTAAAGCCCGTGGAGAAATTAAATCGGCGCGAACCATGGAGCAGGCCAGAGCGCAGGGCGCGGATATCCGGCCGATTGCCTCACCGACCGAAGCGGTCAGCATCGCAATAGCGAATCCTGATAAAGCCGTGGTGTTTTTTGCTGCCGGTTTTGAAACCACCACTGCACCTGTTGCCGCCATGCTGGTGGAAGGTGTGCCAGATAATCTTTCGGTTTTATTGTCTGGCCGATTGACCTGGCCAGCAGTAGCGATGCTGCTCGATTCAGGCACGCCCGGATTTGATGCCTTGATAGCACCGGGCCATGTATCGACCATCATGGGGCCGGAAGAGTGGACGTTTGTGGTGGACAAACACAACATACCTGCAGCAGTCGCCGGCTTCCAGCCAGAAAGTTTATTAGCCGCTATGTATTCAACGTTGCGCCAGCTCAACGATAAACGTTACTTCCTGGATAATTGTTATCCGCAGCTGGTAAAACCCGGCGGTAATAAATCCGCACAGGCACATCTCAGTACAGCGATGCAGGTGTACGATGCAAACTGGCGGGGTGTCGGTATTATTCCTGATTCTGGTTACATGCTGGATAAAGCATATAGCAAACATGACGCCAGGAAACTGTTTCCTTCTTATGCCGATGATGCCCGCAAGCGTGCCGGGCAGATGCCGCCGGGCTGCGATTGCGCACAGGTGGTGCTCGGTAAAATTTACCCTAATGAATGCAGACTGTACGGTAAAGCCTGTGTGCCAAGAACTCCGATTGGTCCCTGTATGGTTTCAGATGAAGGCGCCTGTCGAATCTGGTGGGCCGGTGGCATGCGTGAATCGGACATGATGAAGTAATTTTTCCGCAAACTAGAACGCGAATAAACACAGAGTTCACAAATCATTAATATTTTTAATGTCGCGTTTATTGCGCATTACAGTATTGCGGGTAGAATCTTTTGCTGGTTGGCAGAAAAACATCATCTGATTTATAGATCATGGCTATATATTTAAACAGTAAAATAAAAGCAAGACCTGAAGTATCATAGCCAGACAGCTAACATTATCCGGTCAGGTACAGGGTGTGGGATTTCGGCCTTTCATTTATCGCCTGGCTCTAGAGCATAAACTCAACGGCTGGGTAAGAAACTGTGTCGGTGTCGTGGAGATACAGGTTCAGGGTCAGCCGAAAAACCTGGAAAATTTCTTAACTGATGTATTTGCTAAAAAGCCAGCATTAGCAAAACCTGAACTCGAATCAGATAAACAGATCGATGTTGTTTTATGCGATAGCTTCAGTATTCTCGAAAGTCAGGGTAAAGGTGAGGTGCGCATCAGTGTGCCCGTCGATCTTTTCCTGTGTGATGACTGTTTGCGTGAATTAAACGATCCGTCGGACCGGCGTTACCATTACCCGTTTATCAACTGCACGCAGTGCGGACCGCGTTATACCCTGATCCGACGTTTGCCCTATGACCGGCCCAATACGACGATGGCCGATTTTGAGTTATGTCCGTTATGTCTTGCTGAATATGAAGACCCATCGAATCGTCGTTTTCACGCAGAACCCGTTGCCTGCGCAGCGTGTGGGCCTTCGCTGTCGTTTCATGAAAAAACAACAAGCATCAATAATGATAATCAAACTGCTCTGCTAAATACTGTAGCCGCATTGAAGCAGGGCAGGGTTGTCGCCGTAAAAGGTATCGGTGGTTATCATCTGATGTGTGATGCGGCCAATAATGAAGCCGTTGCCCGCCTGCGAGAAAACAAGCCCAGGCCAGATAAACCACTGGCAGTCATGTTTCCAGCTCCGCTCGATGATCCGTTTAAATTTGCAGAGCTCTCGCTGGTCTTAAGTGACAGCGATAAAACTTTTTTACTGCAGCCAGCCAGGCCGATCTTGCTGGTGAAAAAAAATACAGCGACAAAATTATCTGAATGGATAGCGCCGGGATTAAATGAGATCGGCATGATGTTACCGTACAGCCCGCTGCATCATTTGCTTCTAAATGAATTTGCCGGTGTCTTAGTCGCAACCTCGGCCAACATCAGTGGTGAACCTGTATTGATCAATAATCACGATGTCGAAAAACGACTTGCTCACGTCGCTGATGCTTATCTGCATCATGATCGGGCGATCGAACGGCCGGCAGATGACCCGGTCTATCGAACCATTGCGGGTAAAGCCCGACCGATACGAAGCGGGCGAGGTTGTGCACCGATAGAGTTGAAACTGCCGTTTGAACTGGTGCAGCCGATACTCGCAGTGGGCGCGCACATGAAAAATGTCATTACCCTTGCATGGCAAGACCGCGTTGTTGTTTCACCACACATCGGAGAGATGGATTCTGTTCGCAGTCTTGAAGTGTTCGAAAATACAATTGTTGATCTGCAGAAACTTTACGGCGTTAAGATTGAAACGATAATCTGTGATGCACACCCCGCTTACACCACAACGCGTTGGGCTGAGAGACAGGGTCTTCCAGTACATCGTGTGTTTCATCACCATGCGCATGCATCGGCGGCGTATTACGAATGTAAAACGGCCGTGTCAAAAAACAGTTCTGTCATTGTCTTTGCCTGGGACGGTGTTGGTTTTGGTGAAGACGCCACGCTCTGGGGCGGTGAAACCTTTATTGGTAAACCGGGTGAATGGCAACGTGTTGCCAGTATGCGAACATTCAACCTGCCCGGCGGTGACAAAGCCGGCAGACAACCCTGGCGAAGCGCTGCGGCAGTATGCTGGGAAGCCGGCCTGGACTATGACGACATTACAGAAACAGATCCCATGTTAAAGCTGGCCTGGCAGAAAAAAATTAATGCACCGCAATCAACATCCGCCGGGCGGTTATTTGATGCCGCAGCAGCGCTTACCGGTGTACGCACTATCGCCAGTTTTGAAGGCCAGGGGCCGATGGAGTTCGAAGCTTTATGTGAAGGGACTCTCGAACAGTCGGATGATTACGTAGAAATTGATCTGGAAGAGAAAGCTAACTTGCTGATAGCAAATTGGCAGCCATTGATCCAGCTTATGATAGATTCGTCTTTAAGTGTTAAAGCACGTGCTGTCCTGTTTCATCATTCATTGGCACAGCTTATCTTGAAACAGGCGAAATATATTCGTCAAAAACATGATGTAAATACCGTCAGTTTTTCCGGTGGTGTATTTCAAAATCGTGTTCTGACTGAGCGTGCGATCGCTTTATTGTCCGCTGAAGGTTTTGAGGTTTGTCTGCCTGAGTTGATACCGGTCAATGATGCCGGGATCAGTTTTGGGCAAGTCATGGAATATGGTTATAAAAAATAAAAGATTAAACGCTTTGAACCACAGACAGCGACATCTTTGCCGTTGTCTGTGGTTAAATTATTTAATAGAAAGTAGGTAAAAAATGCAAGACACCCACATCTCACTGGCACATGGCAATGGCGGCCGTTACATGCGAGAACTCATCGAGGAGATTTTTGCGCGGCACCTCGCCAACCCGGAGCTTGATGTCCAGGCCGATGCCGTTCCGATAGCGCTTGATGGTGATGTGCTGTTTACGACTGATGGTTTCACTGTGCAGCCACTGGAATTTCCCGGTGGCAATATCGGTTCGCTTGCCGTCCATGGCACCACCAATGATCTTGCCGTGGCCGGTGCTATTCCAAAATATTTAAGTCTGAATGCGTTTATCGAAGAAGGTCTGGAGATTGCCACTCTCGAGCGCATAATAAAAACACTGGCAGAAACCGCTGCGGAGATCGGTGTCAAGGTAGTCTGCGGCGACACAAAAGTTTTGCCTCGCGGTGAGGGAGGTGGTCTGTATCTTGCCACCACGGGCGTCGGCATTCGCCATGGTCATGTCATGTCGATGAAAAATATTAAACATGGTGATGCCATAATTGTCAGCGGTCCGGTGGGTGATCACGGTATTGCGGTGATGCTTGCTCGAGAAGCATTCGGTTTGCATGGTGATATTCAATCGGATGCCGCCAGCGTATTAAAGCTAACCACCGCGGCGCTGGAGTACAAAGGTCTGCGTTTCATGCGCGACCCAACACGCGGTGGTATTGCCACCGTTTGTTCAGAATTATTGCGAGCAACCGGTTTTGGTGTGCGTCTGTCGCAGGAAAAGCTTCCGGTACGTGATGCTGTGCAATCAGTGTGTGACATACTGGGTTACGATCCCATGTACCTTGCCTGTGAAGGCCGTGCCGTTGCCGTGGTCGACCCTGCTGCTGCACAGGCACTATTAACAACCTGGCAAAATATTGAAGCAGGCAAAGGTGCTGCCATCATTGGTGAAATAGATTCGAGTTTAGCGTATGTTTTAATGGAAACCGATATCGGTGGTGAACGTATACTCGAAGAGCTTGAAGACGATCCACTGCCCAGGATTTGCTGAGTAACTAGAACCTATGCAAGCACATACCTTTTTTCTGTATCTGCTAATTATTTTATTGACGGCCCGTCTGTTTGCTGAACTCGCCGTTCGTCTTAAAGCGCCTTCCGTTATCGGTGAACTATTTGCCGGTATTGTCATCGGTCCCAGTCTGTTCGGCTGGATCGAACCTGTCGAAGCGCTCAAACTGATGGCTGAGATAGGCATCATCCTGTTGCTGTTTGAAGTTGGGCTGAGTACCGATATCAGACGCCTGATCCGATCTGGAAAAAAATCGATCATTGTTGCCATCATAGGTTTTGTCGCACCTTTGATTTTCGGCTTCTTCATCGGTTACTGGCTGTTCGATCTATCATTGCTCATATCATTATTTATTGGTGGCACAATCACAGCTACCAGCATCGGTATAACCGTACGGGTACTTTCCGATTTAAAACTTAATGATTCACACCAGGGGCAGATCGTACTGGGTGCGGCAGTTCTCGATGACGTACTTGGTGTTATGTTACTGGCACTGTTGTATGAGTTCTCAGTGGGCGGTGGTATCAACTGGGGCAATGCCGCCAAGGTACTGGTGTTTGTCGGCGCGTTTTTCATACTGGCGCCGATACTGGCAAAATTCATGTCTGTATCTATCAAACGTTTTCATGATATCAGTGAAATTCCAGGTTTGATACCAACGACTATCGTTTCGCTGGTATTATTTTTTGCCTGGTTGGCACACGCGGTCGGTGCACCAGAACTGCTCGGTGGTTTTGCTGCAGGTCTTGCCCTGTCAAGACGTTTCTTCCTGCCACTGGGCGTTACATTGCGCACAAATAAGAAATTTGCAAAAACCATTGAACAACAGATGCAGCCCATCATCAGCCTGTTTACACCCATCTTTTTTGTTGTGGTTGGACTGTCGATTAATCTTAGAGAAATCGACTGGGCCTCGCCTCATGTCTGGGGTTTTTCTTTTGTTTTGCTAGCAGCGGCAATTGTTGGAAAACTACTTGGCGCTTTTGCCATTCGAGAAAGCCTGGCTTCGCGAATAATGATAGGGATGTCGATGGTGCCTAGAGGTGAGGTCGGATTAATCTTTGTTGAGCTTGGTCGTATCAGCGGCATATTTAATAATGAAATACATGCGGGCATGGTCATTGTTATCGTGCTGACAACAATCATTCCACCATTTTCCATGAAATGGTTTTACCGACATTATTCTCATTTGTTATTAGTCTCTAAATAACCGATGCTGTCGGCCAGGCTAATATTTAAATCACTTAAGTCACCATTGAAAAATATTCCTGTGGTTTTTCATGGTATATTTTTTTGCCTGGTATTCTTCGTACGTAATGCTTCAGATGTTAAGCGCTTAATGTCCGCTGTTGGCCCAGAAAACTTCTGTCATTTGTAATAACTCGTCAGCTGTCATGCCTAAAATTATAAGTACCTCAAATCATGCCTGATTTTATAATTGCAAATACCCATCCGGTGCCAAACTGGTCGCTAGCATGACATTATTAATGTCTGCGTGTTCCTGCCAGGTTTTAACCGATTGATGATCGGGCTCTACCCAGAAGCTCTTGATGAGTTCATGGATACGATGAAAATGAGAGAGGTTTGTCAGCAGGGACAGAATTTGCTTAGCGTTGGAAAAATGCTCAGGCTGTTGCTCAATTTGTTGTTGCATTCTGCTTATTGTCTGCAGGCCGATAGCCAGCCCCAGTTCGCGAAATGCCAGGCGATATTCTGCGGGAAGATTCAACTGATTGTTTGTAATAAAAACTCGCAGACTGTACTCAATATCGCGCAATAATGCTTCCAGTCTGGCTGTTTCATGCAGAGCATGGATAGTGATGAGTTGAACCAGCTTGTAAGCATCGGTTAGCAGGCCGCCGATGCCCAAAGCATCTTCGCTAGCCCAGTTGTCTACCGCGCACATAGTAACCATGTCTTCAATTTCTGTTTTCAGGCCGAGTTCTACCGGTGTTTCGGGAAACTGTTTTGCTGTGGCTTGCAGTTGCTGATAGGTAATTAAACCATCCAGTGGGTCGTGCTGTCCCATTGAATCTATCAGGGGATGGGAGAGATCAATGCTCATTTTCCAGACCATGCGTTTTGTAGCCCCCGTTAAGGGTGTGTAGGTAAATGCGGCATGTGCCACTTTGGCAAGTTCCAGTGCCCACTGGTTATAAATGCTTTCAGCCGTTACCTGGCTAACGCGATTGAGCGCGTGCATCCATTTCGTCAGGTAATGAAAATATTGACCATCCTGCTCCCACTCCAGAGACGTATTTACAGGTTCGTGTGCCTGTCGCTCATTAAGCTTCTTGCCAATTCTTAAACCTCCGTAGGTAGGATGGAGTTGAGCTTGTTCCTCATCAAGGCCACTGAGCCATCCATTACGGCCACTATCTTTACGCTGTTGTCCCAGAATTTGATGAACTTGATCAACCAGTTTTAAGGCGAGCTGCAGAAAGCGTTGTTCGCCGGTTTGATGATACAGTTGCAGATAGTTACATACCGCAAAAGCATCGGTCCACAGGTAGCGGCGCGGTTCGAGTGAGGACTTGGACAGCCCGGTAGAGGCTGCAAAATCAAGCATAATGGATTGGGGGCTGATGGTCTGTTGCATAATGCTTATCCTTAGTGCTGATAAGTGCCCATCAATACTGTTTCTGCCAGCACATGCCCTTGCATAGACTGCAGCAGTCCATCCTTATCTGGATGATCTAAATCCGGCAGCACGCAATTTAATGCATATAACTTAAAAAAGTAACGATGCGACCCTATCGGTGGGCAGGGGCCGCCATAACCAGTGCGATTCCAGCTATTGATCCCTTGCAAGCTTTCTGGGGGGAGGGCATGGCCCTGCAACGCTTCTGCTAATCCGTCTGAATCTGCTGGCAGGTTATACAAAATCCAGTGAACCCAGGTCATTTTCGGTGCTTCGGGATCGGGTGCATCGGGGTCATCCACTATCAATACCAGGCTCTGTGTGCCTACAGGCAGGCCAGACCAGTGTAATGGAGGGGAGATGTCCTTGTTATCACAGGTGTATCGCTCTGGAATTTTTTGCCCTGCATCAAAAGCAACTGAAGTAATTGAAAAGCTCATGGTATCACCGCCTAAAGACCAAAGAGGAAAGTATCGGGCATGTCTTTTATTGTTTATTTACACAATGGAGTTTGTCTTCTGTTGTTTTAAGGGTTGTCAGGATCGGCAGAACCCGCCGGTATCCAAATGCCATAATCACATTTCAATATAGATGTTCCGCTTTTAATATGGGCGCCGGTGGCAAAACTTTGGTTATTAAAATAACAAACAGGTTCACCAGGCACTTCCAGGCGTAAAGTTTCAGTTTCATCGCCGCCTTCTTCTGCAATGGGTGATGTGTTTAATTCGGGGTCAGGCGCACCAACATCTTCAGCATGTTTTAAATCAGTCATTATTTCTTCTCCCAGCTATATTCACATTTTTTGAAAAGTGAAATCATCTTTTACAGTACTAATAGAGTACGCTTATTTATGATATTCATCAGCTATGATTTGTATATTTTCTTGATTAGGATCAAAAACATTAACAACTATACATTGTGAAAGGAAATAAACGGATTATTACCAGAGTTAAAATCCTTTTTACGTTATTCAGACGAATTTATGAGTATAACTGCTGTTTGAGGCATATTTTTATCTGAAATTTTATTAATATAATGACGGATATTTTTCGCTAGCAGACGTTGATGCTTTATGTGGTAACGGGAATTGCCGAACCAACGGAAATTGTTAGCGTCCTCTAGTATTGGCTGTGGCTAAGAGACTGGTATCACCCCTGAGAAGTTTTTGAGTAATAAAAGACATTATCAGGGAAACCCTTATGGCAGGTGATGCAGTGACTGAGTATTGTCTTTTAAATATGCCATTTATGTAATCCTTATTTAACAAATTTCAACGGAGATATACGGCGCGGCATATCTCTATTTGCAGAGCCTCTGTATAACTACCTAATACTGGAATGTTGTAGCTATATATTTAACTGTTAGCTACAATATATACTCAAACATCTTGAGAAAGGAGCTTTATCATGAACACATTAATGAAAATTCCAAGATCATATCTCTACATTTTAAGTACGCTAACGTTATTTCTAAGTGGCATACATAATGGCGCTTTTGACTTTGTACCAGTCACGCATGCAGCAGAACAAGCCGCACAGCAAAACTGGATGTTTCACAAAAAGGCTATTGTCGATGAGGCTTTTATAAAACAGTATGCGGTCATCCCCAAACGCGACGATGTAATGATTATCGACTCGCGTCCGACAGCACGTAAGTATGACAAGGGGCATATTCCAACTGCCAGAAGCATTCCTGATCGCGAATTCATGAAAAGGATTCATTTGCTACCCAGTGACAAGAAAACCTTGCTGATCATGTACTGCGGCGGAACAAAGTGTAAGAAGAGCCATAAATCGGCCTATATGGCGGAAGAACTCGGTTACACCAACGTCAAGGTCTATTCGAAAGGTTATCCCGACTGGATCAAAAAAGGCAACCTCTCTGCAGTGAGTACGGCTTACGTCAAAAATGCGATCGACACAAACAAGAACGTGGTCATTATCGATACACGACCAAAACGTAAATATGACAAGGGGCATGTTACCACTGCGATTAACATTCCGGACCGCCAGTTCGACCAAATGCTTGACACGTTGCCAACGGATAAAAACACATCATTGATATTCTATTGTGGTGGCTACAAATGCACTAAAAGTGTAACTACTGCGAAAAAAGCAATCGATCTGGGTTATACCAACGTCAAGACTTTCCCTGCCGGTTACCCAGCATGGAATAAAGCTTATGGCAATGTAAATATAAAACCTGCAGCATCAACCGGGGGCAAACCTACAACAGCGAAACTTGTAGCAGGCGCCGAAGAAGGCACAGTTACCGTTGAATCATTTCAGAAGGCGATGAAAGAAAATCGTGATGGTATTTTACTCATCGATGTACGTAGCCCTACCGAGCACGCAACTGCAACAATAAGTGGCGCGGTTAATATCCCGATTGACGATCTGGATAAAAAAATCGATGAACTGCCAACGGACAAGCCGATCGTTTTCTTCTGCAACATGGGCGGCACGTCTGGGGAAGCATACGATATGCTCAAGGAATTTCGCCCTGAACTGGAAGCATACTTTCTCAGCGCAGAATTGACATGCGACAAACAAGGAAACTATACGGTTGTGCCGATAGAATAAACCCTGTTTACACGTTGAGAAAGTTTAGGGTCAGAGTAAAAACTGATGACAGTCGCCTATTGGCTGCGGTTTCAACCGGTCGATGCACGGACAGCATCAAGAACCTGACGTCAGGCTATCAGTACCAAGGCGACTCCTGCATAGGTATTTTTTATGTACGCACTTTTTCCGCACTAAGAAGCAAATAACCACTAAAGAACACGGCACACTACGAAAGAAAGAGTTATCTAAGTAATTGTATTTATTGCTGTATTTTATTGTGATTTGTTGCTGTTTATAGGTGGGTGGCTGTTTGAAAATCCGCGTGTCCCTGGTTCAATTCCAGGTTCGGCCACCAAATATATCAATCACTTAGGACTGGTTTTGTCATAAAGCCCGGCCCTTTTTGTTTTATGAATCACCATATAGTCACCACCAGACTAAATCTCATCATAAAAGTACAGCGATATACTTTGAACGATCATTAACGCCCCGGGCTGTGTGAAAACTTAAAAATATGTAAAAAACGAAGATACCTAAACCATCCGAAAACAGAGATCGTTGTATATGCTGCTTCCTCCGAATCCAATTATTTTGAACTGCAATCTTGCTCGTGAGTTTTCACACAGTCTGGGCCGTAAGTAGACTTCTATTTAAAAACTAAAAACGTAGTTAAAACGTAACACGCTACGAGTCTTGGCGAGTTTTAGTAAACAATTAGGTGAGGGCGGGAAGCCCGGCGTAATCCTTCCAGGCTCACCACATTAATGCGTAGTTTTTCACCATAAAATACAGCGTTTAAGATGATATACAGACTGGATATTAAAAACATTTTCTTTCTGCTCAAGTAGTTACGTAGGTCCTACCCTGCAATATTAAACCGACCTTCAGGAAATATAGCTATACTATAAGAAAAAAGATCGAGCTATAACGTAACCTCTGACAGTTATGGCTTCGCATTTATTTTTCCTCTTCTTTTAGACTGCTGCAGCCGACGCTGGTCTGTAAGCGCTGAGTTTTGGTCAAAAATTAATGGTTGACTTGGCGGAGCGGAGTGTTTATTTTTTCTGTAACTTGAGTTCTTTAATTTAATGAATAACGCTATTTCAATTGCCTACTTTTCTATGGAGATCGCCCTCGAGTCAGCGATTCCAACCTATTCTGGTGGCCTCGGTGTGCTTGCGGGTGACACTTTACGCTCTGCTGCCGATGCGGGTATTGCCATGGCAGGTATTACCCTGGCATCGCGCAAAGGGTATTTTTTACAACGCCTGGATGCAGATGGCAACCAGTCCGAAGAGCCGGTCAACTGGCCTGTCGACGATTACCTTCTGCCGCTGGATGTACGGACTACGGTGGAGATCGAGGATCGTCAGGTCATCGTCCGTGCATGGCGTTATGACATCCTTGGAAACAGCGGCCACCCTGTCCCGGTCTATCTTCTGGATACCGATGTCGAAGGTAATACAGATTACGATCGCACCCTGACCGATCAGCTCTATGGCGGTGATGATTATTATCGGCTCTGTCAGGAAGTTGTTCTGGGCATCGGTGGTGTCAGGATACTGCGGGCGCTTGGGCATTCAGATATCGAGCGTTATCACATGAATGAAGGCCATTCCAGCCTGCTTGTTTTCGAACTCATGGCCGAACTGACGACATGGCTGGGCGAGAGCAAAACAAGCTTACAGTATATTGATCGGATCAGGCATCAATGTATTTTCACTACCCACACACCGGTTGCGTCCGGTCACGATCGCTATCCCGCTGCCCTGGCTTATCGTGTACTCAAGCAAAACAATCCGTTTAACGACTGCTTTAAAGAAATCAGTTATGACCACGAGCTGAATCTCACCCACCTGGCGCTTGAGACCAGTTATTACATTAACGGTGTCGCCAGAAAGCATGGTGATACGTCAAGAAAAATGTTCCAGGGCTACCAGATCGATTTTATTACTAATGGTGTGCATGTTTACACCTGGGCTTCGGATGTCATGCGGGAATTGTTCAACAGTAAAATTCCAGACTGGCGCAGCGATAACATGAGTCTTCGTTACGCCATGAAAATTAATCACGAAGAAATCTGGCAGGCGCATCAAAAAAATAAACGCAGACTCATAGAGTACGTCAATAAGACATGTAATGCAGGTATGGATAATCACATCATGACGCTGGGGTTTGCACGACGCGCCACAACGTACAAAAGATCCACCCTGGTTTTTACAGATATAGCTCGTCTGAAATCCATTGCCAGTCATTGCGGACCACTACAGATTGTTTTTGCCGGCAAAGCGCACCCCAAAGATGTCGCAGGTAAAGAATTAATCCGCCAGATATTCAAGATAAAAGCCACGCTGAATAATGAGATTCGTATCAGCTACCTGCCTGACTACGACATGGAAATGGGCAGGTTATTAACCGCCGGTGTCGACCTCTGGTTAAACACCCCGCAACCGCCGATGGAAGCCTCCGGTACCAGCGGCATGAAAGCGGCTATCAACGGGGTGCCGTCTTTGAGCATACTGGATGGCTGGTGGATAGAAGGCTGTATCGAAGGGGTAACGGGATGGGCAATCAGTGATGCAGTGCCACAGAAAGACACTTCACAAACTAACAATGAGGCCGAGATACTCTATTCCAAGCTTGAAAATATCATCATCCCCATGTACTACCATAATCGTGATGCTTATATCGATATCATGAGAAATGCCATTGCCATTAATGCATCTTTTTTCAATACCGAACGCATGATCAACCAGTATGTGACCAAGGCTTATTTCCGGTAATAAAAATACTGTTACGAATTGTATTCAAGTCTGGGCTTTTTGGTTAGGTACGATTGTATGTGTGACCCGCCAGTCACAGGTCGGCCATGAGATAGGCAGGTAGCTGTATCAGGTAGTACGTTTCTTCGCAGCCGCCTCGTGTAAACGCTTGATCTGGAAAAGTGTGCCGCGTTTTTCTTCTTATTCCAGCGCAGTCTCTTCGTGAGTCTCCGCAGCATGGCGCAACTGGTTGAGAGATTCCTGGAAGCGGCGCTCCATCTCTGCCACCGTCTGGCTGGCGCGTTGATCGGATTTTTCAAAAAAAGAGGCGCGCATCTCCGGCACTCGGGGCCCAAACCGTTCCTAGTGATGGAGATTTTCTCAAGTTCTAATATCACAACGGGACTTCTGGAAAATGATCCTGACAGCGTAAAATAAAGCTTAAGCGGACTGTCACAAATATTTATTTGAGTCCATACATCCCTTATGTTGGAACTTATTTTGTCAAAAGCATCATTGCTTATCGCTGTTATTGGCTTTATAACTCGCTATATACTGTAGTTATACGGAACTGTATATCGCTGTTAGCTAAGCTTCCGACTATCTACCTGAAATCTGGAGTTTTGCGGCGCTGTATATTTAACTGTTATACATAATAATGATATCTTAATTTAATTGAGTTATATTGATTACAATTCAGGTGCATTGCATGAAAGTCCCTTCTACAATGATGCAGTGATATTTTAATTATTAAACAAATAAGGATTGTGAAATTGAGACATATTAAGTCGCCTGTAGTTATTATTGCTCATATTCGTAGAGCATTTTTCCTGCTTGCTTTAATTGCCGGATCTGCACATGCTGTGTCAACAGCGGATCATAGTCAGTTCAAAGAACTGCAAAAACATTTCGAATCCGGTCCTGAAGTGACCAGGGTCTGTATTCAGTGCCATAACAAGGCGGCTAAACAGATCCATAAGACCAAACACTGGACCTGGGAATTTCTTAATCCTGATAATAAGCAGCGGCTCGGTAAAAAAAATATCGTCAATAACTACTGCATTACACCGCAATCCAATTTTGAACACTGTACGGCCTGCCATGTAGGCTATGGCTGGAAGGACAATAATTTTGATTTTACTTCAGAAGAAAACGTCGATTGTCTGGTCTGTCATGACACGACGGGTGTCTACCTCAAATCAGGAGACAACGCCGGCCATCCTAAAGAAACTTTTGATCTGGCCTATGTTGCGCAAAATGTGGGAAAAAGCACTCGTGATACCTGCGGTGCCTGCCATTTCTTTGGCGGTGGTGGTAATGGGGTGAAACACGGCGACATGGATGATTCACTGCTCGTGCCCGACCGTGAGCTCGATGTGCACATGGATGCGGTAGGTGAAGATTTTACCTGTGCCACCTGCCATAAGAGCATAGAGCATGATGTTGCTGGCAGCCGATATGTACCGGATGCAAAACACACCGAAGACTACCATGTGCACAGAAGAGAATATGTCGAAGAAAATAACGCGCACTGCCGTGCCTGTCATGGCAACAAGCCGCATAAAAAGGAAGATAAATCACGGCTGGATCATCATGCCAACACAATCGCCTGTCAAACATGCCATATTCCAAAAATTGCGCGCGGCGGGGTTGCTACACGCATGACCTGGGACTGGTCAACGGCAGGCAAGCTTGATACAAATGGTAATCCATTGCAGGTAAAGATTGATGGCAAGCTGGTCTATGATGGCAGGCGGGGTGACATTACTTATGCGGAAAATATTGAACCTGAATACATCTGGTTTAACGGCAAAGTTAAATATCAGCTACTCAACGAAAAGATTGTTATTAATGAAGATGGTTTCGTCCACATCAACGATTTCGAAGGCAGCCCGGATGATGGCAAATCACGGATCTGGCCAGTCAAAGTATTCCGTGGCGTACAGCCGTATGATCCGGAACTGGACACACTGGTTGTCCCCCATACAACGGGTAAAGATGAGGCATCCTACTGGAAGAATTTTGATTGGGTGAAAGCGATAAGTGCAGGTATGAAGAGCGCCGGCCTGCCGTTCTCCGGCAAAGTTGATTTTATCAAAACACAGATGTCATGGCCGATTAACCACATGGTGGCACCGGCAAAAGATGCGGTCGGCTGTGATGAATGCCATAGTAAAAATGGCCGTTTGCAAGACATCGAAGGCATTTATATTCCTGCCCGTGATGCCAGCGAAAAACTGGGCATGTTTGGCTGGACGATTGCACTGTTAACCCTGGTCGGCGTTATGTTGCATGCTTTCGGACGTATTTTCAGTCATTATTGGAGAAGACGTAGATGATCAAAAGAGTGATGATATTTAAACGCTTCGAGCGTTTCTGGCATTGGGCTCAGGCTGCGCTGATTCTTGTTTTGCTGTTTTCAGGTTTTGAAATTCATGGTTCCTACAAGGTGCTGGGGTTTGAAGATGCAGTAACCTTGCACCGCACTGTCGCCTGGTCGCTGGTAACATTATGGGTGTTTGTTATCTTCTGGCATTTCACTACCGGAGAATGGAGACAGTACATACCGACCTTGACAAAAGTGGATGCCATGGTGAGATATTACCTGCTGGGAATTTTTATTAATGCGCCACACCCGTTCCGCCAGACCATGGTGAAAAAACATAATCCGCTGCAGCGGCTGGCCTATTTGTTTATGTGGCTAGTGATATCTCCTGTCATCTGGATCACCGGCTGGGCCTACCTGTTTTATGCTAAATGGCAGGTATGGGGTCTTGATCAATACCTGACACTGGAAGATGTTGCTTTCTTTCATGCTGTAGGTGCTTTCATGATGCTGATTTTTTTAATTGCTCATCTGTATCTGATTACTACCGGTAAAACCGTTATGGCTCACATGAAGGCGATGATTACCGGCTGGGAAGAAATAGATACGGATGCTGAGGAATCTTAATATAGTTGTGAAGAGGAGTTATAACGTGAAACATCAAATTAAATTAATCACTTTATTCGTAATCCTGTTGCTGGGTATATCTTCAGTAGCTGTTGCTGCAAAAGGCAACTGGAAAAAAGGCCGTATATATTATCGGATGGTTTGTTCTGAATGCCATGCTGAGCAGGCAGGTGGCAAAATATCACCGGCGGAAAAAACCAAGGCGGAATGGCTGGATTACTTTGAGAAAAATCTACATGGATCTCAGGATGCGCCAACAACATATGCTGTCAGTTATTTTGTCAGTCAGGAATATCGCGAGAGCATAAAAGACACTAACCGTGCCGCGGCAAAAATGCTGAAAATTCCGGAAGCGCAGTTGCTTGAAGATGTGAAAGCGTTTCTTGTTCACACCGCGAAAGATTCCGATCAGCCCTCACGCTGCGAATAAGAGCATTAATCGTTAAATATAGGAGATTTATTTGAACGATAATGCGAGCAAACCGGCCTGGCTGCAAGGGTTTATTGCGGATTACAGAACTGTTCTAGTTGAACCATGGTCAGCTTATACCGGTGCTATATTACTGGTTATCATCATGCTGTTGTTGATGGGCTCCGGGCTGTTCTGGGGTGTTTTCGGTGGCATGAAGTTGTGGGGTGACTACCTCAATAATGCTATCGGTCTGGGTTCTGTTCTGGGTATCAAGGAGACACTGGAAAGCCCGCTGATGCACCGTATTTCTCTGATGAACATCACCCTGGTAATGGGGGCGTTTAGCGCTGCCTTGCTTTCCCGCCAGTTTCATCTCAATCGTCCACCGCTGCTTGAATATATCTGGGCGGCTGTCGGCGGTACGCTGATGGGTATCGGCTCGACATTGGCAGGTGGCTGTACCATCGGTGGTTTCTTCGTGCCGCTGATGTTTTCGTCTGCTGCCGGCTGGGCGATGTGGGCCGGCCTGCTGGTCGGTGCAGTCATCGGTCTCAAACTGTTGCTGTGGACCATGGAAAACATCGCCTGGGGTAGCACACCGGCAGCATTCCGGCCGGCACGTCTGAAAAAATGGTATCCATGGTTCGGTGTGCTGGTCGCAATCCTGGTATTGTTGTGGGCATTGCGCTGGTGGAATTCCTCTGAGGATAAACAGGTTGTGCGTGCGCTGCTCATCGTTGCTGGCTTTGGCATCGGGTTTGTTCTGCACCGCTCGCGTTTCTGTCTGTCACGCGTATTTCGCGAACCGTTCATGACGGCGGAAGGTGAAATGACCAAGGCATTGATGCTGGCTGTTGCACTGGGCGCACCGGTGGGTGCAGTACTGATTGCCCATGGTACGATCGATCCCTATCTTGCGATACCGTCACGGTTCTGGATAGGTTCGATACTCGGTGGTGTGATCTTTGGTGTCGGCATGGTGTTTGCCGGGGGCTGTGCTTCAGGTTCATTGTGGCGTGTCGGTGAAGGCCACCTCAAACTGGTGATAGCGGTGATCTTTTTTTCCTGGAGTGGTTCAACGGCGGGTGCCATCATCGGCAAGTTTGGTTTGTTAACACCGGATTTTGATATCGACTTCCTCGATGGTATCGCTGAAATCACCGTTCTTGGTTTTCAAGCGTTCATGCCGCATCTGCTGGGTGGCTGGGAATATACGCTGATGTTGACCTATGTAATGCTGGGCATCTGGTACATCTTTATTCGTTATAACGAATCAACATCAAAATTTACCGTGTTTTAAATAACGGTGCATTAAATATATTCATGCCCTTGTTTGGGAATGATTATCTGTTGTTACAGTGACGAAAAATTCATCTCACCATCAAAAAGTAGACCAGTAAAAACCATCGAATTGCAGGCACTATGAATAATAATAGAGGGATAGACATTGTTACCATGATCATGGACAAAATCAAATGCCAGAGAAAGGACAGATGTAAAAAACCCATATAATAGCGAACCATTTATTATTGAAAGACAATTATTTGTAACCGTCAACACATCTGAATATATTTATTTAAAAACTCACTAGTATAAATTTACTTCCTTAAAAAAGATTAATTGCTAATAAAGATCGCCCAGTTTCATTGTATTAAATCTTTCTCAAAAATAAACGGCGAATTAACCTAAATAAAAACTCATTTAGTGGATCAACAGCAAATAACTTAAAAAGAAAAAATAGAAATCCATGAACTGACATATTTCATCCATAAATTAAATAAGATTATTTGTTAGCCAGCTTCAATCTTGAAGTTGGTGTCAATTATTTTTATGGGTGTCCATGATTATTCTCCCCATACCGTTCATACCGCTCTTGATACCGTTCATCGATTCTCGATTAGCCCCTTTTATACTGATTACAGTATGTATGTATTTAACATCTACAATGATGTTATGAACAGAATATGTCTCCTTATATTGTTGCCGTTATTTTTGTCTTTTTCTTTGCAGGCTGAAGAGTTGCCTGATGAAGCATCAGATAAAAAATTTAGCACCTGGCTGTGGGAGTATTTAACGGTTGGCGCAAGTATTACTGCTGGCGTCGGTGCCAGATCAGTCGTGGTTGATGTAACGCGACAGGGGACGAATGATAACGGTAAAATTCTTGGTAAAAAAGAAAATGCGCTGTTTTTATTTTACAGTACTAAAGAGAATTATTTCGGTCGTTCAAATGTTGGTTATGCCTGGATGTTGAACCTGTCGACCATACGCATTAATGAGCAGGAATTAGGTGACGGTAGTGTTGTCGATTTAGGTACCGAAGTTAACGGCTATTTTGCAACAGCAGTGCCAACTATTTTTTACAACGTTGGTGACAAACACCGTGGCCATTATATAAGAGCAGGCATAGGCCTCGGTGTTGGCGCAGCAGAATTTGATGGTGATGTGGTGTTGACCGAATCACCGACAAATGAACGTGCCACCATTTCTAATGGGACGTCTAATTTTTTTCTGGCTCTAGGTGCCTTTATTGATTACCAGTGGGAAAACTTCACTATCCAACTATCCACCTCAGGTCCAAATATTGAATACAATGGATACGAAATCAATGTTTCTGGCTCAAGTCTCATGTTTGGTTACACCTATTATTTATAAGAATAGTTTAGCCAAATACATAGAGCCACGCTGAGTCACAACACCCCACCTTTTTATACCGATTTATTCTCTAACCCACAAAATTTTTGAATAATATCCTGATTATACTCAATGATCCTCCCTGCAAGTACTCTCCGAGAACACATTAAATGCTGACAAGGTTCTTGTATTCTAGTGAATATCCGCTTTGGCCGACAGCAGTCATAGTTGCGTAATTTGATCTGAATTTCACAGACTGAGCGAATGCGGGCGTTCAATGAATGTAAAGAAAATCCTGACGTAACTAGCCTTATAACTTGTTGTTTGTAGTACGTTCTTTGCATATTAAAAACCAATGAAATACTTAATGTTCTGTTAACTTGTTGCCAATTATTTCAATTTCAATTTCATTATGGTTTAAATATTGCTATATATAGTTTCTAAATCAATTTTTCGTCAAAATTAATGTGTAAATGAACTTAATACAGGTAGGGAAAAGATGCGCATTTACTCAATAATCAGAAAGAGAATAATAAAATGGAATGCAAAAAAAGAAGTACCCAAACTTGAGCTTAATAATTCCGCCAATGATCTAGAGAGAGTGGATGATATCAGTGTGGAAAATAACGAAAAGGAAGACACTGGTCGAAGGCTACAGGATAAGCTTTCCAAGGAATATCCAAAACGAAAAATGAATCTGGATCGCAGGACTCTAGGTAGCGATCGGCGTGTTAAGGAAGATCCTCACTACAAAGGCACAGCTCGCAGATATACCATTGACAGAAGGTGGATTCTAAAAGACCGCAGAGGTAACCGCTGATCCTTTTTTTATAGTGCTATTACTATGTTTCTTTACAATTCTGGGGCCAGTATACTGATTAAAAAAATTAGGTATACTGGCCCCAGGATTGCACTATGAACTATTCACTGCTTTAATGCTGTCGGCGAGAAGCAGTAGGAATATTCGTCGTTTGCTCCGATTGTTATGCTTTTAAAAATCTGTTTAGGCACCCTAATCAGGTACTATTTCATTGATTTAAATGTAAGAAGAATTATTATATTTCCTAATTGTCACTTTTTTAAAAGTGATTTTTAGGGGTTCTAATTGTAGTTAGAGGCGAGCAATATTCTGCCATTGGTTTAACATAAATGAATAAGTTAGAAATTGGTAATTTTGAAAGGCAGTTGCAAAAGATGAGGTCCGAGCTAGATGACTTGGAATCAACATCAAAAGCATCGACAGCAACTGTAATTCTTGACCAGACTAGTGTGGGAAGACTATCTCGCATGGACGCAATGCAAGGACAGCAAATGGCTTTAGAATTCGAGCGCCGGAGAAAAGAACAACTTCTTCAAATTAAAGCGGCATTGAATCGCATTGAAAAAGGCGCTTTTGGCTATTGTTCGGTGTGTGAAAAAGAAATTGCCATGGGTCGATTAACTATTAATCCTACAGTAACTCGTTGCGTGGACTGCTCTGAATGATTAATTTTGGAAACCTCTAACAAAGCAATCAATAAGGACGCAATAGACTCCGCGCCAGTTACGCATGGCTTCGCCATTCTATGCGCAACTGGCACGGAGTCTATTGCGTCTTTTATTGCGGCGTTATGTTTTTTAAACAAATAGGGGAAATAGTATGAAGACAGTAGATGCAATACGCTCACGTCGATCGGTTAAGCATTTTGATGCAAGCCACAGTATGACCGAAGAAGAAGTAAATGAGTTTCTGTCTTTGGCCGTGCTTTCTCCTACGGCGTTCAATATTCAAAATTGGCGCTATGTCGTGGTAACCGACCAGCAGCTAAGGGCGCAAATTAGGGAGGTGGCCTGGGGTCAAGCACAGGTGACAGATGCGTCGTTATTCATTGTTCTATGTGCAGATCTGAAATCATGGGAAAAGCAGCCTGGTCGATACTGGATTAATGCCCCAAAAGAGATCCGGGAATTTATGCTTCCAGCTATCGATGATTACTATCGAGGGAAAGATCAGGTTCAGAGAGATGAGGCGATGAGATCTTGTGGTATAGCCGCGCAAACATTAATGCTTGCCGCAAAATCGATGGGATATGACTCATGCCCAATGGATGGTTTCGATTTCGAAAAAGTTGCTGAACTTATTCACCTTCCTGATGACCATGTAATTGCAATGTTTGTTGCAATTGGCAAGGGTACAAAGGATGCGTGGCCACGACCGGGTCAGCTAGGGCTGGATGAAGTGATTATCAAAAACAGGTTTGCGTAGCAACATAACAAATCGTTCCAGCGGACAATGCGAACGTTAGGGCGTCATATAAAAATAATGCCGAGAACTGATATTAAAAGCCTTCAAGACATACCTAATATAGGAAAATCTATTGAAAAATATTTTCATATCATTGGTATCAATTCTCCTAAGCAGTTAATAGGCAAAGACCCTTATAAAATGTATAACGAACTTTGCAATTCAACGAATAAAAAACACGATCCTTGTGTTATTGATGTTTTTATTTCTGCTGTAAGGTATATGGAAGGCGGCCCACCAAAAAAGTGGTGGAAGTTTACTGCAGAACGTAAAAATAAATTGAGTACTTATTAATGCACGCTAACAAGGCGCTCAAATTAAATTAAAGGGGTCGGTGACAAATGATGATCAATTACAAATGAAAAAAATTCTTGTTTGTCACCGACCCCTTTAATTTTTCTTATAGCCAGTCGCTGATGGCAATGCCTATGCCGATTCGATTGCTGCGCGCGTTATAGTCGATCAGGCTTTCGCCATAACCGTTGAAATACTTTACATAACCTTTCAAATTAGCATAAAGCATGAAGCTGTAAGTTATTTCGATGGCACCCAAACCGTTGGACGTCAGGTTGTTGCGTGACATTAATGTAAACACCCGATTATTTTTTTTGTAGATGAGTCTGGTTTCTGCATAACCCATGAAATCAAGTATGTCGGGGTTGTCATCGCCATCGGCCTGCAGAGGATCTGTTTTGTCATTCTCAGGGATTCGATACCATGGTTTGAAGCTTATTACCCAGTCGCCCCGGTCAAAGACAAATGTCGCGTAGAGACGATTCCAGCTGCGGGAAAGTGTCACAGGGTGACCATTGGACTGGTGAAGAAAGCCTAAGGCAAAGACGGAGTTTCTCCATCCAAACAATTCCCAGTCATTTCTTACTAAAAGAAAAATTTCCGGTTCATGACTGGTTTCACGAAAAGGACTTGAGATGTTATCGCTGTAGAGTTGCCAGTAAGACTGATTAGTGTAAGCGAAGAAGACATGTGCACGGTTACTGAACAGATTGCGGATGATCGGAAATTTGAAGCTGAACTGGAAGTTGGCCTCGGTTGATTTAACTTGTTCATTAAGCGTTTCGAATGGTACGTTGTTGACACTACTGTTGTAGGTCAGTGGCAGCAGGTAATTGGGACGATGCGGTGTGATTACAAAAGGATTTGTTGCCACCACAGATTCCAGTTTTAGGCGTTCGTCGACAATCGATTTTCCTGAAGACGACGGTTTGGCATCGGGTTGTTGTTTGAGGTTTAGTTCAAAGTTACAGCGTTCACGTATCTCGCCAAGTGTCTCTGCATCACTGGCTATTTCCAGTTCACGGCTAAGGCAATCAGTAAAAGCCTCCTCTGCGTGACCTGGGGTAAAAACTGACAGCAAGCCAACGAAACCCAACAACAGAAAAATTTTTCTGTTGTTGGGTTTCGTTGGCTTGCTGCTGTAGTTTTTACCCCAGGTCACGCAGAGGGAGTTTACTGATTGCCTTAGCATGCGAACTGGAATGGCCGGTGATACAGAGACACTTGCACAATACGTGAACGCTGTAACTTTGAACTAAACCTAGAAGGACAACCCAATGCCCAAACCGTCGTCTTCAGGAAATCGATTGTGGACGAACGCCTAAAACTGGAATCTGTGGTGGCAACAAATCCTTTTGTAATCACACACATGAGTCCCCAATTACCTGCTGCCACTGACCTACGACGTGTGGACAACGTCATTCGAAACACTTAATGAACGAGTTAAATGGACCGAGGCGAGCTTCCAGTTCAGCTTCAAATTTCCGATCATCGCAATCTGTTCGTGAGTTTCTTCTCAGCACTAATACGTGCTTCTCGGATTTCTACAGCGATGACGTCTCAAGTCCTTTTCGTGAAACCAGTCATCGAACCGGAAATTTTTCTTTTAGTAAGAAATGACTGGGAATTGTTTGAATAGAGACTCGTCTTTGCCTTAGGCTTTCTTCACCAGTCCAATGGTCACCCTGTGACACTTTCACCGTGGAATCGTCTCTACGCGACATTTGTCTTTGGCCCGGGCGACTGGGTAATAAGCTTCCGAACCATGGTGTGGTAGCAGAAGCGGAATTGTCTACTGCAGGCCGATGGCAATACTGACCGTTCCCGACATACTTGATTTCATGGGTTATGCAGAGACCGACTTCCGGTTTTATCTACAAAAAAAATAATCGGGTGTTTACATTAATGTCACGCAACAAGCCTGACGTCCAACGGTTTGGGTGCCATGGAAAATAACTTTAGCCATGCTTTATGCTAATTTGAAAGGTTATGTAAAGTATTTCAACGGTTATGGCGAAAAAGCCTGATCAACTATAACGCGCGCAGCAATCGAATCCGCATAGGCTCATCCATGGCGGAAGACTGGCTATAAGAAAAATTAAAGGGGTCGGTGACAAACAAGAATTTTTTTCATTTGTAATTGATCATCATTTGTCACCGACCCCTTTTAATTTGAGCGCCTTGTTTACGTGCATTAATAAGTACTCAATTTATTTTTACGTTCTGCAGTAAACTTCCACCACTTTTTTGGTCCACCACCTTCATATACCTTACAGCAGAAATAAAAACATCAATGACGCAAGGATCGTGTTTTTTATTCGTTGAATTGCAAAGTTGATTATACATTTTCATAAGAGGTTCTTTGTAAATTGCTTTTAGGAGAATTGATACCAATGATATGAAAATATTTCAATAGATTTTCCTATCTGGTATGTCTTGAAGCTTTTTTGATTCGTCTCGCATTGTTATATGACACCTAGTAGCCGCATTGTCCGCTGGAAGCATTGTTATGTTGCTACGCAAACCTGTTTTTGATAATCACTTCATCCAGCCCTAGCTGAGCCCGGTCGTGGCCACGCATCCTTTGTACCTTTGCCAATTGCAACAGACGTTCAATCAGGAAGGTGAATAAGTTCACAATTCAAATCGAAACCATCCATAGGGCATAGGTCATATCCCATCGATTTTCGGCGAGCATTAATGCTTGCGCAGTACCACAATCTCATCGCCTCGTCTCAACTGATGTTTCCTCGATAGTAATCATCGATAGTCATAAATTCCCCAGATATTCTTTTGGAACATCCAGTATCGATCAGCTGCTTTCCATGATTTCATGCAGATCGGCACATAGAACAATGAATAACGACGCATCTGTCACCTGTGCTTGACCCCCAGGCCACCTCCCTAATTTGCGCTCTTAGCTCCTCGTCCGCGACATAGCGCCAATTTTGAATATTGAACGCCGTAGAAGCACGGCCATTTTCATTTTACTTCTTCTTGCGTCATACTGTGGCTTGCATCAAAATGCTTAACCAATACATTAAAAAAATTTTGTATTGCATCCTACTGTCTTCATACTATTTCCCCTATTTGTTTAAAAACGTAAACGC
>CAVYHC010000046.1:0-36091 GCA_963768125.1 uncultured Gammaproteobacteria bacterium | reverse complement strand
CGCTTCATCTTTGTCGACGACTTCACGCACGATGGGTAAATCGCGTTTTACAATTTCGCGCATACGCTCTTCGATGACTTTTAAATCTTCATCGGTAAATGGTTTTTCACGCGCGAAATCATAATAAAAGCCGTTCTCAATGGCGGGGCCAATGGTTACCTGCGTGCCCGGGAACAGCTCCTGAACCGCCTGTGCCATGATATGCGCAGCATCGTGGCGCATCAGCTCCAGTGCATCTTCATCACGAGAAGTAACGATGGCAAGCTCGACATCGCTGTTTATAAGATAAGAAGCATCGACCAGCTCACCATTAACACGCCCGGCCAGAGTCGCTTTAGCAAGACCGGGACCAATATCATTGGCCACGTCCATTACCGTTAGTGGTGCATCAAAAGAACGCGCGGTTCCATCAGGCAGGGTAATAACAGGGTTATTTAAAGGCATATTATCTCCAGTGGCGATCACTACGAAAGACCGCTTGTTTTTTAAAAAAGTTGTCAGTCGGCAGTCGTCAGTTTGCAGTAAAAGCTGTTAACTGCCTACTGCAAACTGACGGACTGCCGACTTTGTTATCTGGTAGGCACGAGTGGATTACTCCGGGCTCCTGCCCTCCGCCCTACGGGTCGCCTAAAAAACAGGCGCTCTAAATTGTTCCAGACAATTTAGCCGAACCAACGGTGGCTCTCACCCACTCGCACCTTCCGGTGAAACTGGTAGGCACGAGTGGATTACTCCGGGCTCCTGCCCTCCGCCCTACGGGTCGCCTAAAAAACAGGCGCTCTAAATTGTTCCAGACAATTTAGCCGAACCAACGGTGGCTCTCACCCACTCGCACCTTCCGGTGAAACTGGTAGGCACGAGTGGATTCGAACCACCGACCTCTTCCATGTCAAGGAAGCGCTCTAACCAACTGAGCTACGCGCCTAAATTTGTAACATTAAATTCAAATTTATCTGACGATACGCGCCATCTAAGGGCGCGAACAGTAGCAAAATATGCGGCGTTACTCAAGAAACTTTTTAGAAAATAAGTAAATATATTAGAAAAATAAAACGTAGACTTACACAATAAAAGACTTACAATATTCCAATTAACTCATTTCGCTAAAAACTATAAAGGCGTATTACATATGAACAAATACTTGGCACTTTCCACTACCACAGCACTTTTTTCAGCATTTTTTTTCATCACCGGCTGCAGTAGCAGTGACAGCGGCACTACAAGCGTGCCTGCCAACGCAGTTGTTATTGACAACACTAATGCAGTACGCATTGTACAAGAAGCAATAGAATCAGGCGACAACCCTACTGAGACGCTTGAATTGATTGCTGTAGAAACCACTCAAATGCTGAACTTATACAAAGTTCTCGACATCATCAAGCCATTATTGACAAACACTCAAACAATTGATGTCGCGACAGGAATAGACATATCTAAAGAAATAACATGCGATAACGATGACGGTACCGGTACCCTGTCTGTAACAGGAACTGAAATAACAGCAGAGGATGGCACGACCACAACCAGCGGTACAGCGAGCTTTATTAACTGCACATTTAACGAAACCAATGGATCCGGTACATTAGATGGCAGCCTATCTTTCTTATTTTCTGACAATGAAATCACAGGCGACTACACGCTTTCGGTTTCAGGCTCAATAACAACATCAATATCAATTAATAACGACCTCATCATTTTGAACGCATTAGACAACGGGTTATTGAGTAACACACCATCAATTAACGGAACTTTCAGTTTTTCAGGCTTTGTGTTTTCAGAAACGGGAAATAGCATTGATAACACCTATAGCATTAATGAGATGACTTATGCTATCGACTTCGTCATCGATGGCACGCAAGGTGGCGGCTACCTGGTCACGCTAAACGCCCCCATTGCTGAAAGCCGCCGCGCTACTCTCTTTCGTGACGACTGCCATGAAAGTGGCCACATCCTTATTACCGGTGCGAATGGCAGCACAGCCGAAGGCATCTTTAATAATATGGACACCGTAACAGTAAAAGCCAATGGTGAAATTATCGAGCCAGCATACCCTTATTGCGCTTTCAATTAATCATCACTTCAATCACATCTAACAACATAACGGGGTGAAAACCCCGTTATTTTTATGAATAAATTATTCCTCATTGCAGCCGTGTTAATCGGCCACTCAACGCTTTCCTATGCAGAAAACCAGTTAACCGTCTCCCCCTCATTACTGCATTTTGATTACACCGAATTCAGTACCACTGATCAGGTTCTGGATGGTGAAAAAGGCTGGTTAACGGGTGTTGAAGCTAAACTAAAGCACACTATAACACCTGACTGGTTAATCAATATTCACAGTTCTTATTATCAGGGTACTGTCGATTATGATGGCCAGACACAATCAGGAATCCCTCACACAACTGACACTAAAATGGAACTGATCCGCCTAGGCGCTAGCGTTGAAAGATCAATCATTGAAAACATGCACCTGTTTATCGGCGCACAATCACATCAGTGGCAAAGAAACATTCAGGATAACAACAATATTAGCGGGCTTGATGAAACCTACAAATGGATTGAATACTCTATCGGGGTTAATTCAGACATTCCTGTTACAGCTAAAGACCATATCAATGTAGAAGCGGGCTATTTATTCATTCGTAATGCAACTATTTTTGTTGATCTATCAAAAATAGATTTAGGCACAGCAACACTTGATATAGGTGATGGCACTGGTGCACGCTTAAACGCCAGATGGACTCACCAGCATATAAATAATACCTACTATGGCCTGGATGTATTTTTTGAAGCATGGCGGTTCGGTCGAAGCAACACCAAGCAAACTCAAAACAGCACATCCTCTGTTTTTGTAACAGAACCACGAAGCGAAACTAAAAACATAGGAATAAAATTCAATGTTGGAACACTGTTTTAATTAACGCAATAAAGTTGGCAGTTGGCAGTTGGCAGTTGGCAGTTGGCAGAAGAAGCTTAACAAACTTTTATCACAGCACAATAAACCCTCGATAAATTCGAGACTGTTTAATATTTTTGTTTTTTTTCTAACAACTGCCAACTGCAAACTGATAACTTTTTATTCGTCGTCAGCATCTCGAATGTCTTCAAACACGGAATAAACATCACTTTCCCAGCGACTAAATATCAACTTATCTTTTTCGTCATCAATCATTTCTGCATAAATCATCGGGTTAGCCGTCACCAGCACAGTCTCATCACCCTCGGCAAGAATAGAAATTTGTGGTGGCATATACGCAGCCAGTGCTGGGTATTTATTCACTAAATATTGTATTTCTTTTGGTTTAGCAACAAATACTATGCGGTACTTATCTGTTTTGTACCCCATACCTGTTAAACCGATATCAATTCGCTGTACACGCGTTACCTGATAGCCATGTTCTTTTACTGATGTTTGCAATACCAGCATGGCTTCAGGAAAATCTTGTCGCGTACGCACCATTAACAGATCACCCGCAAATATTGGCAGCGTGACGCTAAACATAATAACAAGCAGAACAAATTTTATTAAAATTTTCATAAGGTCGCATCCTCTAGCAGGCTACTATATACCCCATGCATTTCAACGCATGATTCATCCAGCTCATGGTTATTAAATAACTTGCTCAAACGCTTAGGATTAATAGTACTTATAGTCACCTTGCCATCTTTCTCGATCACTGTAACGCGACAGGGAAGGAACATGCCAATGCGTGGATCAATCGACAACGCTTCAAATAAAAATCCGAAATTACAGAAATGCAATACAACCTGTTTTTTATTTTCCTTGCCTTCTTCAACCAGGCCGTGTTCAAGATAATCGGTTCGTATCAAAGTAAAATTCTGGTCAGTAATTGCCTGCTTCAGGTTTTCAATGGTTTCCTCCAAATCATAAGGTGAATCCACAGTAATAACAGGCAACTCATCACCCTTTTCATTTAAACCCTGCTTGAGTTCAGTAGCGGATTTTTCTAATGAGCGAATATAAGAAACAAGATCATTAATATCTTCCTCTGACAGACCGGCCACCAGCATCGATGTCATCGGCGTACCTTCACGGCCAAAAGTAATGGTGTCGCGGATCATAGTGTCACTGGCAGACGCCAGAAATCCCGCGTTATTCAAAGCGGGTGCAATAATAGGTAAATCACGCTTTCTGGAAAAGGTCACACCGGTACCTTTGCCTCCACGACCGTCCACACCATGGCATTGTTCACAGAAATTTTTATACAGCTGTTTACCATGCTTGCTATCGCCTTTAATAGTAGCGCTGTTTTCAGCAGGCACCGGTTTATCCGACCAGTTTCTTACGTGTTTTACGATAGCTTTCAGCTGTGCATCGCTCAAAACATCAAATGCCGGCATGATTCTTCCAGGACGGCCATGTCGAATGGTTTTTTCCAAATACTCGTTTGACACGCTGTTTAAAAACGCAGGCAAGGCAATGGGCACACCCACCCCACCGCCGCCATCAAGGCCATGACAGAAAGAGCAGTGCTTTTCATATAACTCATCACCATGAGGCGCGCTATTGACATTCATGCTGATGAACAAAACAAAAATAAAAAATAAATATTTCATAGGGATAATTTTATACGATGAGTATTTAAAATAATTAACTAACCTGGTGGCCAGCTCATGCGACGGCCTGCCAGCAGATGCATATGAATATGAAAGACTGTCTGCCCTGCCTTTTCATTACAGTTAACAACCAGTCTGTAGCCATCATCGTTGACACCTTCTTCAGCAGCAATGACTTTAGCAACAGAAAACAATTTTCCCATGATCAGTTCATCTTCGACAGAAAGGTCATTAACTGTGGCAATATGTTTTCTGGGAATAATTAAAATATGTGTCGGCGCATGCGGATTGACGTCACGAAAAGCCAGTACATCATCATTTTCAAAAACAATGTCTGCAGGAATTTCACCATCTCGAATTTTGCAAAATAGACAGTCACTCATGTATACACCTCAACAGCGGTTATTAGAGCACAAGTGTTTGAAACAGTTATTGATACTGGTCAAATCTTTAATAAAGAATATCACTTGTGTTAGTAGAAGTCCGTAAATGATTTTAAATTCAATATACGCCAGCTTAAGATTCTACGGCAAATATCGCATGCTCACTGCACCTAATAGCGTAATTCCGCAGCTGTTAGCGATCACCATCAGGAATGCTGAAAATCGTTATAGAGCAGGATGACCGGATTTAAACTATTTCAGGGAATGGGCAGTATAAATACTGAATTCGGCTAAGAATCAAAGCGTTGCCGGCCGCTAAACGCATGCGCCAGTGTCCCTGCGTCAATATATTCCAGTTCACCGCCCAGCGGGACGCCGTGCGCAATGCGTGTCGTCATTACCTGATGCCTGGCCGCCATATCTGAAATATAATGCGCAGTAGCTTCTCCTTCAACCGTGGGGTTAGTTGCAAGAATCAATTCCTTGATATCTCCCGCCGACAACCTCGTCTCCAATAGCTCCAGGCCAAGCTCAGCCGGGACCAATGCCATCAAGTGGTGATAAATGCCCCATCAGTACAAAATATTTTCCACGAAATTCCGCGGTATGCTCAATGGCAAAAACATCCGCCGGGGTTTCAATCACACATAACGCGCCATTGTCCCTTGAGGGACTGACACAGATTTCGCATAATTCGGTTTCACTTAACGTTCGGCACATTGAACAATGGCCAATTTTTTCTACTGCCTCAGTCAGCGCAGAGGAAAGATTTTTTGCACCTTCAGTATCACGTTCCAGTAAATAAAATGCCATCCGCTGCGCCGATTTTGGCCCTACGCCAGGCAGGCATTTTAATGCATCGATTAATTGCTGTAATAAAGGCGACATATTTTTTTATTGAGCGAATCTATTATTCAGCCTATCCATATGCTTCACCCCTTTGGGGCTTACGTGAAAAAACGTTCCAGGCATTTGTTTCGCAGCTGTAACTGCAGCAGCCAGTTGTCTGGTTCGCTATATAAAACTAAAACGGCAATTTCATACCCGCAGGTAAATTCATACCGGCTGTTACTCCAGACATTTTCGCTGATGATTCCTGTTCGATTTTTCTAACCGCATCATTGACTGCAGCTGCCAGTAAATCTTCGATCATTTCCTTATCATCCTGCATCAGGCTTTCATCGATATTTACACGACGTAATTCATGACGGCCATTCATCACCACTTTAACCATGCCGCCGCCGGCCTGACCTTCAACTTCCATATTAGCAATTTCCTGTTGCGCTTTTTGCATATCTTCCTGCATTTTTTGCGCCTGCTTCATCATGTTGCCCATTGCACCTTTCATATCGACCTCTTTAAATCTGTCTAAATCTTTATCCTTATCACGTATTATCTGTTTTGTAACTTATAACTCACTCCTGATCTATCTTAGCTCTAACTGCTTTCAACAGCCTTCAAGCCGGCTTAATCGAACCCGGAATTATTTCTGCATTAAAATTTTCTTTTAATGTTTGCGTGAAACTGTCTTCATTGATTGATTCAACAGCCTGCTGCTGCCGCTGAACTGTTTCGCGCTGCGTTGTTTGCGCCGGCGATTCACTTTCATTTTGATTAACAACTTTTATTTCCAGCTGCGCTTCAATATTAAAATATTCACCTAATGCCTGCTGCAAACGCTGTTTTGCTTTTGCATTAATTAAATTACTATGGCCGCTTTCAATATGCAGCACAATATTACAACCATCTCGTTGTTGTAACGTGCAATTGATTGCCAGCTGTTTCACCAGCCCGCCCAAACCCAGCGCATTGAACAATTTCTCGCCAGTCATTTGATACTTGAGCGGTTGACGCTTGTGCGGCCGCAGGTTTTACTGCTGCGGCCTGACCGCCATAGGTTGAGGCACTACTATCATCGGCCACACTTCCACTGGTGGCAACGGCTGTTTCAGCACGAGCCACAGGCGCTGCCGATACGGGTACCGGCCTGGCAGTTTTTTTACTTTCTGCTAATGGCGTCGCCGGTTGAGGTTTTTGCACGGCTGCATTTGAATGATTTATCTGAGCAGCACCTGCAGATACCGGCCTGAATGCCAGCATGCGCAACAAAATCATTTCAAAACCATTTCTAGCGTCAGGTGATAACGGCAAATCTCTGCGCCCGATCAATGCAATCTGATAAAACAGGTGTAAATCTTCCGCCGAAACTTCTTCGCTTAATTTAAGCAAGGTCTCGCGCGCACTGACAAACTCATCCAGCGCCTCAGGTACTGTTTTTGCCAGGCTCATGTGATGCAACAGGCTTAATAATTCAGCCAGCACATTTTCAAAATCGGGAGAGAATTCAGCAAGCACCGCAACCGCTTTCATGGTTTGTGCCGCATCACCCTGCAACATTGCCTGTAACAGCTGAATAACTTTATCGCGTGACACACTGCCCAGCATGTCGCGCACTTCCTGCTCCTGCACCGTACCGCCACCAAAAGCCAGCGCCTGATCTAACAGGCTTAATGCATCACGCATACTGCCATCGGCCGCTTCTGCGATTAATTGCAAGGCCGTCACATTATGCTCAACATTTTCTTGCGTTAGTATGTGCTGCAAATGGCTGATAATTAAACTGACCGGCAGACGTTTGAGATTAAACTGCAAACAGCGTGAGAGTACCGTTACCGGCAATTTTTGCGGATCCGTTGTTGCCAGTAGAAATTTTACGTGTGGCGGTGGCTCTTCCAGTGTTTTTAACAGGGCGTTAAAACTGCTCTTGGAAAACATGTGCACCTCATCAATCAGGTACACTTTATAACGGCCACGTGTAGGCGCGTATTGAACGTTTTCCAGTAAATCGCGGGTATCATCAACGCCAGTACGTGACGCTGCATCAACTTCAATTAAATCGATATAACGCCCCTCGGCAATCTCAACACAGGTGGCACATTCACCGCAGGGTGTTGAAGTAATACCCGTCTCACAGTTTAAAGACTTTGAGAAAATTCGCGCAATCGTGGTTTTACCAACACCGCGGGTCCCGGTGAACAAATAGGCATGATGCAAACGATCATCATTCAGTGCATTAACCAATGCGCGCTGAACATGCTCCTGCCCGACCAGTTCCTGAAAGTTTTGCGGACGCCATTTTCGCGCCAGTACCTGATAGCTCATGCAGGGCAACTCATGCTAGACCGCTCAAAGAGATAACACGCAGTAAAAAACTCACAATAGAACCTTTACACCTTTTAAGTAAAAACATCTGTAGAGTCTATCGAAGAAATCAGCAAGATTACAGCCAAGTTGGCTGAAATTAGAAATTAAGGTGGCAACCTGCCCCAGCCACACCTCGGCACCCGAGATCACTGCTACCGTTGCTTCCTTCCGGACCTGGCGGAGTTCACAGTTTATCGTCGCGAGGGAACCAGAACAGGTCACCATAAGCCGCGCATTATACATTTTTCAGCCAGATATTTTTATAATTTTCATGATAATTTTTCTGAAGACTGTATAATTCGCCATAATTTCCCACGGTCGTCAATGGCAACCGTCATCTCACTACAGTGTATCGATGAAGTCAATCTTAAAAATAGCAACTCGAAAAAGCCCTCTCGCCCTGTGGCAGGCAGAACACGTCAAAACACGTTTAATGCAGGCACATGAAGGTCTGGACGTTGAACTGGTCACCTTCACCACAAAAGGCGACAAAATCCTGGATACACCTTTGGCAAAAATCGGCGGTAAAGGCCTGTTCGTCAAAGAACTGGAAGTGGCGATACTTGAAGGTAAGGCGGATATTGCCGCACATTCCATCAAAGACGTGCCCATGGAATTCCCTGAAGGCCTGTTTCTTTCGACCATACTAGAACGCGAAGAACCCTGCGATGCCTTTGTATCTAACAAAATTGACAGCGTTCAGACCTTGCCCATCGGCGCTACCGTGGGCACCTGCAGCCTGCGTAGAAAATGCCAGCTGTTAAGCAAACGCCCGGATCTGAAGATCAAAGATTTACGCGGAAACGTTAATTCCAGGCTGGAAAAACTGGACAACGGCGATTATGACGCGATTATCCTCGCCTGCGCCGGCCTGGTTCGACTGGACATGGCAAACCGCATCACACAGCGCATCTCATCCTCATGGGTATTGCCCGCTGTGGGTCAGGGTGCTGTCGGACTGGAAGCACGCATTGGCGATGAAGAAACACTCAGCCTGCTCGCGGTATTAAACCACGATGACACCGCTGACCGTGTTACCGCAGAACGCGCATTAAACAAACACCTGGAAGGCGGCTGCCAGGTGCCGATAGCCAGTTACGCCATGCTGGACGGCGACACGCTGCACTTGCAGGGCCTGGTCGGCGAACCGGATGGCAGCCTAATCGTTCAAGGTGATGTCAGCGGTCACCGCAGTGACGCAGAACAACTTGGTATAAAGCTGGCTGAAGATTTATTATCACGCGGTGCGAAAGAAATTTTACAGAAGTTATATGCCGAACAGTAAACAGATAACGTAGACCGGAATAATAGCTGACGACTAGCTGCTAACTGAAATCGTCAGGAACGATTTTGAACATAATCACGCTTCTTCGATTATGGCTCGAAAAGTGACTAATTTTGCCTGAAGAAAAATTGAATGGCGTATGCCAGCCAGAATGGCAAATTACAGGACGTAATTTGTAAACACCCGATGTGGCGAATAACGCGCATGCGGCGTGCGACTTGGCTCAGAGGAAGTCAGAATTATTTAGCAATAACACATTAATAGAATTATAGAGAGGTGGCCGAGTGGCTGACTAAAATCGTCTGGAACGATTTTGAACATTATCTATTCTTTTTTTAGATAATGGCCCACAGGGCGAGGTGCAGGACGCACCGAGTAACGAGCACGCGGCGTGCGCCTTGGTACAGAGGAAGTCAGAATTATTTAGCAATAACACATTAATAGAATTATAGAGAGGTGGCCGAGTGGCTGACTAAAATCGTCTGGAACGATTTTGAACATTATCTATTCTTTTTTTAGATAATGGCCCACAGGGCGAGGTGTAGGACGCACCGAGTAACGAGCACGCGGCGTGCGCCTTGGTACAGAGGAAGTCAGAATTATTTAGCAATAACACATTAATAGAATTATAGAGAGGTGGCCGAGTGGCTGAAGGCGCACGCCTGGAAAGTGTGTAAACCGAAAGGTTTCGAGGGTTCGAATCCCTTCCTCTCTGCCAAATAATGCACGTAACTAATTGATATAATTAGACATTAATACATAAAGATAATCTCTATCTACACTCCTATCTACACTCAAATTTGCCTCAAGACATAAAAAGCACTCTTTCATTACATGCAAAGAGCGTTTATTTAATTAATTAGATTTATATTAATTTATATTAATAAAATTAAGTTTTCATTATATAAATAACGCATAAAAATTATTAAAAATGTCAGTGTTTATCAGCCATCCAGGCCATAAACAATACTTATTCCAGTCGAATAAACAATCCTGATTTAGACACCCCCCACCCCCTATAGGAATGCGGTATATATTGATTTAAGCCCATTCCCACATGAGGGGGAAATTCAAGTTTCTGTGTGAGGGAAAATAGGAATTAGTGCAGGCTGATTACACTGGTAATGGTGAGCCGCAATCATCTATTTATATCTGTACGTTATTTGACAAAAATCAAGTTTTCTCAAGTACATCCGGCATAGGCTGAAGGATGCTGAGTGGTAATGCTGACAGCAAATGTGAAACAAGGGAGTGGTGAAATGGATAATAAAAAGTCGATGGAAGAGGACACGAGGGGATTAACGTTTATTGTTGTTTATTTGTCGATAATTGTGCTCATGTTATTAGGTTTTGGGCCAATGATCTGAGTGGTGGCGTTTTTTATTTATGATGATTGCTAACTTAAGCAAACGTCACGAGGACTTTTATGCTGCCACATTAGGGCGCAAAAAAACAGCAGCCGTAAAGACTGCCGTAATTTGCCATGAATTTATTTTAGGCTTTACGTCTAGCAAATCCGATTAAACCGATAAGACCAGAACCGAATAACCAAGCAGCTGCAGGGATAGGTACATATTCCAATGCTGACCCTGGGATAGGGCTAACAAGCGTATTATCACCAAGTCCCTTAATTGTTGATAAAGTTAACTTGTCAGCATCAGGATCGCTGGGATCAAGAGCAAGATAACCAAAGGGATCAAATGCGATTTGAACTGCAACGCTAGTACTATCTATCCAGTCTGTATTTGCTTGACCCGCTCGCCCAAATACATCGATATAAAACTCCTGGTTAAGCGGGGCCAATATGGAGAGTGTGCCGGAACCCTCCAGTAGCGTCTCACTACAGGACCAGACTGCCGCGTTGTGATTCATACAAAGACCATCACCACCCTCTGTCCCGATACTACGACTCATAGCCCTTGATTTAGCCAAGTATGGAGTAATAATTTTAAAATTGATAAGGCCCGCTAGTTCAATACTGTAGTTAAAATCAAACGATACCGTTCTCGCACCCGGGTTAGTCACATCATCTGCGGCTTCTACGATATACGGCCATCGAATTCTTACTTCCCCACTCAGCCTGTGAAATTAAGATCTAATTACACGACTGACTACAACCCTCTCCCAGAGAGAGGAAATATCTTCTGACAGTCAGTTTCGGATTGTAGTTACTCTATCAAATATGTATAGCGAAGGTCCTGTTATGATGCATCTCAGGTTACATAGAGCACCTTTTAAACATGTCAGATCAGTTTGAGCTATACATAGAGCCAGCTCATGTCAGACAGTTAAAACCCTGTAGAATAATCACATGAAACTAAAACACAGCGCCTCCCTGCTAGACGATGATAAAAAGCACATCTGGCATCCATACAGTTCAACCAATTCAGACACCCCGGTATTCGCGGTAAAGTCCGCTAAAGGCGTACGACTGACCCTTGAGGACGGCAAACAACTTATCGACGGCATGGCTTCCTGGTGGTGTGCCATTCACGGTTATAACGTGCCCGCATTAAACCATGCCATTAACCAGCAGCTCGAAAACATGGCACACGTTATGTTTGGCGGCCTGACCCATGCGCCTGCTGTTGAACTGTGTAACAAACTGGTCGAAATAACACCTGAAAAACTTGAAACTGTTTTTCTGGCAGATTCGGGCTCCGTGTCTGTGGAAATCGCGATGAAAATGGCGGTGCAATACTGGCAGGCGAAACAGCAACCTGAAAAGCAAAAATTCATCAGCTTAAAGCATGGTTATCACGGCGACACCATCGGTGCGATGTCCGTATGCGACCCCGTTACCGGCATGCATACTTTGTTTTCAGAGCTTCTGGCAAAAAACTATTTTGTCGCTTCACCCGAATGCGCCTTTGGCGAACGCTGCCAGCCACAACACCTGCTGGAATTGCAGGCGGTGTTAGCACAGCACCATGGCTCCATCGCCGCCTTTATTGTTGAACCTGTGGTACAGGGCGCGGGCGGCATGAGATTTTATTCAGCCGATTATTTAACACAGGCCAAAACATTATGTGAAAAATACGATGTTTTACTGATCGCCGATGAAATTGCCACCGGTTTTGGCCGCAGTGGAAAACTGTTCGCCTGTGAATATGCCGACATTTCTCCCGATATTATGTGCCTGGGCAAATCACTTACCGGCGGTTACATGACTTTAGCGGCAACGCTTTGCAACAAAGAAATCAGTGACGCCATTAGTAACAACCCACCCTATGTCTTTATGCATGGCCCCACGTTTATGGCTAACCCTCTGGCCTGCTCGGTAGCCATTGCAAACATTAAATTATTGCAGGCATCAAACTGGCAAGACCATGTCCGCAACATTGAACAATGGCTAAGCGACGGCCTTGAACCGTGCAAACAGTTCAATGATGTTAAGCAGGTACGCGTGTTAGGTGCAATTGGTGTTGTCGAACTGGAACAACCGGTCAATATGTCGACCATTCAACAGGCTTTTGTTGACGCCGGCGTCTGGATTCGCCCGTTTGGAAAACTAATCTATCTTATGCCGCCTTACGTTATTAAACATAAGGAATTAAACGTATTATGCGATGCCATATTCGATGTACTTAAGCATGGTAAACATCAATAATTTAATATAATCTTATCAAACAGTTGTCGCCAGTAAATTAAAAGCTCGTTACATTAGGACTATAACCATCGACGTTACCAAATCGCTATGCCGCCCGATTTTCCTGTCTTTAGCAATGGCTGTTGCGAGCATTTTATTTATCTTTAATTACTTGCCAAAACTGAGCGGCCTGTCTTTACTCGAGCAAATAAAAAATGATGGTCGGCTGATCGTAGTCACTCGCAATAATCCAGCCGCCTATTTTGAAGATGCCGACGGCCCTGCCGGTCTTGAATATGAAATGGTAAAAATGTTTGCCGATGAACTGGGTGTTGAGCTCACGCTTCTGATTCCTGACTCGCTTGATGATTTGCTAAACCACCTGTCCAATAACAGCGCTCACATTGCTGCGGCTGGATTAACCATTACCAAAGAACGTGAAAAATTATTCAGATTTGGCCCGGCCTACCAGGAGGTCACTGAACAACTGGTCTATAACCTTGCCAACAAACGCCCCAAAAATCTCTCCCAGATAGATGGCACACTCGAAGTAGTGGCAAACTCCAGTCATGAAGAAACATTAAATTATTTAAAAGATACCATCAAAGGCTTAAGCTGGAAATCAAATGACAGGATAGAAAGCGAAGAGTTATTACAGATGGTCTCTGAGAACATTATTGAATATACCATTGCTGATTCCAACGAACTTTCGTTAAACCAGCGTTATTTTATCAATTTACGTGTTGCATTTGATGTCAGCGAACCACAGTCACTGGCGTGGGCTTTAGCAAAAAACAGCGATAACAGTCTTTATCTCGAAGTTCAAAAATTCTTTAATCGAATAAAGGAAAATGGCGAGCTCACTCGCATGATAGAACGCAATTATGGACACCTGGAAGACTTCGATTATGTTGGCACCAAAATATTCAGGCGACATATAGAAAAAAGACTGCCTGAATATCTGCCCCTGTTTCAAAAAGCAGCAGAAGACAACGATGTAGACTGGCGATTAATTGCAGCCATGGGTTACCAGGAATCCCATTGGGATCCCGATGCCGTATCCGCTACAGGGGTTCGCGGCATTATGATGTTAACGCGAAAAACAGCAAAAGATTTGAATATAAAAGATCGCCGTAATCCTGAGCAAAGCATCATTGGTGGTGCACGATATTTTAAACAAACTCTAGAGCGTATAGACAAAAGTATTCCGCAACCTGACCGAACATGGATGGCAATCGCTGCATACAATGTTGGTTATGGTCATTTACAGGATGCCAGGGAAATTACGCGAAAATTAAAAGATGACCCGAATCGCTGGCTGGATGTTAAGCAGGTTTTACCGCTGCTTGCCAAAAAAAAATGGTACAAACAAACCCGTTATGGTTATGCACGTGGCTGGGAGCCTGTGCGTTATGTAGAAAATATTCGCAGTTATTTCGATATTTTAAAATGGGTTGATGAAAGCAATAGTAAAGCCACTGCTGTACCCGTAGAATTTTTGAAGATACCCAATAGCTTATAAATTATAAGGCGCAGGATCCTGCGCCATCGTTCAGTAGGGCATATTTATTGCGTCTTTGTGCAACACGTCAAGTTTTTTGCCGATAAAAGAGCCCTGCCGGATGCTCAACACGTTCAAGCCCCGGATCAACGGGCATGGCCTGATGGCTGCCTGGAAGTAAAATACCGCCTAATTTTAGTAAGCTGGAAAACTGGTAAAGAATCCCGGCTTTTCTTTCATTAGAAAAATAAGTCAGTACTTCAGGGCATAATATTAAATCCATCTTCCCTAATGACTGGAAATCTTCATTTAAATCACACTGGCTAAAATTAATTCGCTGGCGAATTTTTTTCTTTATCCGCCCATTCTTTTCCTGACTGTTGACAGTGATATATGATTTTTTATATTTATCATCCAGTGTCGACAGTTGCTGCATAGTGTAAACACCTGATTCTGCCTGCTGAATATCGCTAGCTGAGACATCTGTAGCTATCAGTTGAAAATCTTTAATTTCACCACTGTTTTGTTCAAATTCCGCCGCCTCCATCGCCACAGAATAAGCCAATTGCCCCTGACCGCATCCGACGATCCATATTTGCGCTTTATTGGGTAATTGCGCAAAGACGTAATCATGTAAAACATTTTTTATTTCAGCGCTCAAATGCCAGCCAGACTGACGCCGTGATATGACATCCAGCACATCGGCACGCAAATCACTGGAATTACCCTGTAATTTATCCGCCAGAGTTACCAGTGAATCCAGTTTATAACTTGTTAGCAGCGGCTCAATGCGTTCAAGCAGGCTACTGCGCTGATCTTCAGGCACAACCACACCCAGAACATTTTGCAGTGCGACAAGCAGGGATTCATAATCATCGATATTATGAGATACAGCAGATGACATATACAGACCTTCTTAGAGAATAATAATGACTCACAGGTAAGCATAGAAGGAAAATACCGAACTGCAATAATCGGCGCTATTTAGACGAAGAATTATAAGAATAAAGGTATTTAATGAGACGACAGTGGCGCTTAATGCAGTTACTGCCCTGCTGGCCTGAATAAATCCCTGCTTTTGAGCTTTTTGTTGCCCAGATGGTGATTAATAACAAATCGCATTAATCGTTTTATTTCAGAAAGATACTGCGTATTTTCGGCAACCGTCTGCAGTTCACCATGGGACAGCGCAAGCAGGCAGGCGCCGGATATATAGGGAACATTATTATTGCGCTCAGTACTTATTACCGGCCCATGTTCAAGGTAATAATGGTACATAGCATCAGCCAGAATCACCTCGCCGGTATCGGCTTCCGCATGTAGATTAAGTCCAAAACCAAGCAGTTCAAGCAACTTGATTTCAAATTGTCGCAGCGTTATTTCAAGCTTATTAATGTCTTCCAGGGAATACAAACAGTGGTGGTAATGCTCAAAAACCGTCTCGTGCACATCATTTTTATGCAATAAATACATCAATAACTCATTAATATACATTGCCGAAAGCAAAGCTTTACTTTTTAAAGCCGGCGCCTTGAGATCGGCTCTTTCAACGCTTTTCAAATACGGTAAACTGCCTTTACCCTGCCAGCTGAGTACCAGGGGTGTAAATAACAACAGGTTTCCTGCTATTTTAGAACGTGCACCACGGCTGCCCCTTGCCATCAGCGCGACACGGCCATAATCCTTCGTTAACACTTCAAGAATACTACTGGTTTCCTGAAAAGCCCGTTTATGCAGGATATAAGCAATCTGTGTATTGACGACATTCATGCGCGGGATCACGCAATGAAAAATGAATAATGAATAATGAATAATGAACAGCCAGGAGCGATAGAGACTGCCTCGTTATACTGGTAACAGCATTTCACTATTTATCTCCATGGATGGAGTGTATGCTGAGAATCGTCGGGAACGATTACAGTGCATTTTTCACTTTCATTTTTCATTGCACTACTCACCATAGCCCAAACCACGCAGCGCCCTTTCATCATTAGACCAGCCTTCACGTACTTTCACCCACAGGTTTAAATACACTTTTGACTCCGCCATTTTGCTGATATCTTCGCGTGCTTTTGTACCGATACTTTTCAGTCTGCCGCCTTTTTTACCAATGATAATGGCTTTTTGCCCGGCGCTTTCAACGAAAATGGTGGCGTGGATACGTATAATGCTCTCATCCTCGTCATATTTATCAATAACCACGGCTGAGGTATATGGCAGCTCCTGGCCAAGCTCGCGTATCAGCTTTTCACGAATTATTTCCGAAGCAAGAAAACGCATGCTTCTATCGGTCACCTGATCATCCGGATAAATAGCTTCGTTTTCAGGAAGCAGAAATGAAATTTTCTGCTGCAGTACATCAACATTACTTCCATTTAAGGCTGAAACAGGAATAATTTCAGTAAAATCATAATAGCTGGATAGTTCTTGTATCTCCGGCAACAATTCCTTTTTACTCTCAAGCTTATCTGTTTTATTGACCACCAGTACTACCGGACAGGTGACCAATTTCAGCTTTTCAAGTATTGCCTGATCTTCTTCTGTCCACTTTTTTGCCTGAACCACAAAGAGAACGACATCCACATCATTCAATACTGAAGTTGCTGCGCGGTTCATGTATTTATTAATCGCCGTACCACGGCGCTGATGAATGCCCGGGGTGTCAACATAAATTGTCTGAATGTTTTGTATTGTTTTAACACCGAGAATCTGATGACGTGTGGTTTGTGGCTTACGCGAAGTAATACTTAACTTCATGCCAAGAATATAATTAAGTAAGGTTGATTTACCCACATTTGGCCGGCCGACAATCGCAACATAACCACAACGTCTGACCTGATTGTCCATCTTGGAATTTGTCATCTCTGTATCAGTCACTTTGTGTTTTTCCTGTAACTTGCTTCGACCTGTGTTATGGCTTTCTCTGCTGCTACCTGCTCGGCTTTACGACGGCTTTTACCTTCACCATTAACTTCTATTTTCATTTTTTCGATGATGCATCTGACGTGAAACACCTGCGCATGCGCCTGCCCGCTAATGTTTGTAACCTGGTAATCCGGCAATTCAAAATGGCGTGACTGCAATAATTCCTGCAGTTGTGTTTTGGCATCTTTTAAACTTTGCAGATCCGTTGGTGACGCCAGCCTTTCAGTATATAAACGGACGATAAGATCTCTCGCTGCAGCAAAACCACCGTCACGATAAACGGCACCAATAATACTTTCTACGGCATCCGCAAGAATAGACGGGCGGCGAAATCCGCCGCTTTTAAGTTCACCTGAACCTAGTTTAATAACATCACCTAATGCTAGCTGATTAGCAATTACCGCCAGTGATTCCTTATTCACCAGGTTAGCGCGTAAACGGCTTAAGTCGCCTTCCTGCACATCTGGATATAACTTGAATAACTCATCTGCGATGACAAAATTTAAAACACCATCACCCAAAAACTCAAGGCGCTCATTATTTATTGCGGCATAACTACGATGCGTCAACGCTTCATTTAACAACGTTATATCGTTAAAAGAATATTCCAGTTTTTTTAATAGGAAATTAATGGCATTAGACTGTGCCATAGATACAACTCAAAATAATTTAACTGGGAAGTGGCCACAATACTTAACGAGTAGAAATTTTTGCTTCATGTTTAAAACCAACAATATATTCAAGATTACCGATTAATTTACCGCGAGGCTCATATTCAATCGTCACAATTTGTTCACCACGGCCTTTTTTCACTTGAATGTGATCAGCTTTTATACTGTATATACTATTCATGCTTAAACGTTTAATCACCAAAATTTTAAGTGCAGAAGCAGATAAATCTCTTGTCGCCACATCATTTGGCAACTCTTTCATGATGGTTTTTACAGATGAATCGGTCAGATAAACTGGCAGCACATTCATTGCAATCACGCCCTGGAACAACAAAAAGACGATGACGACTATCCAGCTAATCATGGTTAAACCACGTTGCTTTGACATAGAGTTATTTATTATTTTTTGCATAATATAATGGCCTCGTTAATTAATAATTTTAGCAGCAGTTCTTTTATAGTTTCTGATTATTTGATGACATCACCAATGCGATCAAAATGCCATTCATCGCTATAGTGCATCCAGATCATAAAAGCTTTGCCTAATAAATTGCTTTCGGGCACAGGACCCCAAACACGACTATCATTACTGTTGTCACGATTGTCGCCCATCACAAAATACGTCGCTTCAGGTACAATGTATTCACCCTGCAAATTATTGGGCCTGGCAGGCAACAACAGCATTGCATGATCAGCACCCTTCAGTTTTTCTACATACTCTGTTGCTGAGGTTTGTCCCGGACCTTTATATTGGCCAACAAACTCTCTTTCTACAGGCTTTGAATTAACATAAAGCACCTTGTTATAATATGCAATGTGATCACCCGGTAAGCCGATAACACGTTTTATATAATCCAGATTCGGGTCACGCGGGTAGCGAAAAACAACAACATCACCACGCTCTGGCGGTGAAAACTCTATGATTGTTTTATTAATAACAGGCACTTTAATGCCATAGGCAAACTTGTTAACCAGAATAAAGTCGCCGATATACAAAGATGGCAACATGGAACCTGACGGAATACGAAATGGTTCAACCACAAAGCCGCGTAACAAAAAAACAATCAGTAATACAGGAAAGAATGACTTTGAATATTCAACGATTATCGGCTCTTTACCTTTACGGCTAACCTCTACTCCCTGGTGGATTTCGCTGGATGCCTGAACAATTTCGCTACGCCTTGGCGCAAGAATCCATTTTTCAATTAACCAGACAGTTCCGGTAAAGACAACGGCAACAAATAAATAAAAAGAAAAATCAAAAATCATTATAAATTCACATCACTATTAATTAGAATAAAAGTTAAGGCGATATTGGTTACATCTGCTTTAACTGTCAACT
Source organism: uncultured Gammaproteobacteria bacterium (assembly GCA_963768125.1). Lineage (GTDB taxonomy): Bacteria > Pseudomonadota > Gammaproteobacteria > SZUA-229 > SZUA-229. Next base: position 16,610 of record CAVYHC010000046.1, on the reverse strand, counting down.
TTCAGTACCGCTAAAAAAGCTTCCTGCGGTATCTCGACTTTACCAAACTGTTTCATACGTTTTTTACCGGCTTTTTGTTTTTCCAGCAATTTACGTTTACGTGACACGTCACCGCCATAACACTTTGCTGTCACATTTTTACGCAGCGCTTTAACCGTGCTGCGGGCAATTATATTACGGCCGATCGCGGCTTGTATTGCGATATCGAACATTTGGCGTGGAATTAATTCACGCATTTTTTCGACAACTTCACGTCCACGCCTGACACTTACCTCACGATGCGCAATAATAGACAGTGCATCGACCCGCTCACTGTTAATCAGTATATCTATTTTAACCAGATCAGCCGCCTGAAAACGGTCAAATTCATAATCGAATGAAGCATAACCGCGACTGACTGATTTTAGCCGGTCAAAGAAGTCGAGCACTACTTCACTTAAAGGCATTTCATAATTAAGCGACACCTGGTTTCCCATGTACTGCATGTTCAATTGTACGCCACGTTTTTCAACGCACAGTGTAATGACATTGCCCACATATTCCTGGGGTAGCAGGATATTCGTTCTAATGATAGGTTCACGCAGCTCTTCAATAAAATTCACCTCCGGCAAATCCGACGGGTTGTGAATTTCATAGACTTCTCCCCTGGTATTCAATATTTCATACACTACTGTCGGCGCAGTCGTAATCAAGTTTAAATCATACTCTCGCTCCAGTCGCTCCTGGACGATTTCCATATGCAGCATGCCAAGAAAGCCAATGCGGAAACCCAGCCCTAAAGCGGATGAATTTTCCGGCTCAAACTTTAACGACGCGTCATTGAGTGTCAGCTTTTCCAGCGAATCTCGAAAATCATTATAATCATCCGTACTCACCGGGAACATACCGGCGAATACCCGCGGCTGCACTTCTTTAAAACCTGCAAGTGCCTCCTGTGATGGGTTATCAGTCATGGTGATGGTATCACCGACCTTTGCCGAATCAATCTCCTTCAGACTTGCGATAATATAACCGACCTGGCCAGCTGACAGGAATCCGCGATCTTCGCGTTTGGGGGTAAACACGCCAACTTTATCCACCAGGTAACTGCGCTGCGTCGACATGACGGTCATTTTTTTACGCGGCGATATGGTGCCTTGCATAACGCGAACCAGAATGATGACGCCGACATACGAGTCGAACCAGGAGTCAATAATTAACGCCTGCAATGGGGCATTTACATCACCTTCTGGCGCAGGAACTTCAGCAACAATCTGTTCCAGCAATTCATGAATACCTTCACCGGTTTTCGCGCTGACCCGTAACGCATTGCTCGCGTCTATGCCGATAACTTCTTCGATCTCTTCGCAAACACGCTCAGGATCGGCCGCTGGCAAATCAATTTTATTTAATACTGGAATCACGTCCAGTCCCTGCTCTAGCGCGGTATAACAATTGGCAACGCTTTGTGCTTCAACACCCTGAGATGCATCAACAATCAATAATGCGCCTTCACAAGCAGCCAGTGAACGTGAAACTTCATAGGAAAAGTCAACATGGCCCGGGGTGTCAATAAAATTCAACTGGTAAGTCTGTTTATCATCAGCCGTGTAATTTAAGGTTACACTTTGTGCCTTAATGGTAATGCCGCGCTCACGCTCGAGATCCATTGAATCAAGTACCTGCGCAGACATTTCACGTTCACTTAAACCTTCACAGGATTGTATCAGGCGATCAGCGAGCGTGGATTTACCATGATCAATGTGCGCAATGATGGAAAAATTTCGAATGTTTTTCATTAAATTACTTTTTATAAACAGGATTGTGCGAAGCGATGATACTGGATAATAAATCGGTATCCAGAAAATATTCACAAAGTATTTTTTTATCCAGGGTCAATACTGGCACTTTACTGCCGTAACGTTGTTCCAGTTCGGGTTCATTATCAATATATTGGCGTTTCACAATAATATTGTAGCTTTTCAATAAAGGGCCCTAATTCATCTTCCAGGGCCTCGCACAATGGACAATTACTACGTGAATAAAGTATGAATTCCAACGGTGCTGCCCAAGGTGATAAAGATGAATTTGCTTAATATGTTCCAGTCAGACAGAAAAAAGCCGGCAAAGCCGGCCTATCCCGCAAACCATCATTGACACAAACTAACGCAGTATCAATGGCTAGAGTTTACCATGATCAATGATTTTTCTCAGAACAACTGGTGCAAACAAATGAACACTGCTCTGGCGTTGAAAATACCATCGCGCCAGGAGCGAACCCAACACCAGACCCATGATGGCCGATGCAGCAATAAACAGGTCCTTAAGGGGCGCTACATTGATAAAATAGTCTGCCAGTAAGGCAAAAATCAGCATAGCTAGAATTGGAACGGCATACATCACCAACGACCCCTTAAGCAACGCATCCTCAGCGATACCGACAACAACCGTATCACCCACCTTTGCATTGATATTATTATCGGCCTGAAACTGGCTGAATTTTCGACCAACCACTTTAGACAGCAGCGAGGTGCCACAGCCTTTCTTTGCCGCACAAGCGCCACAGGTCGACTGTGTTTGCGCCTGCAACATCAATCGATTTCCTTTAATTTCAACAACTTGAGCCTGCTCTTCAATCATGAGACTAACATTTACCCGGTTTTATTTTCATCTAGGGCATTTTAACCGTTGATTGCGCCATGGTTTGCACTGTTTTTACCGGCACTTCGCCGACAACCGTAACATAATAATCATCAACCGCATGACCAAAGGCATTAACCGCCCCCATGGAAGACAAGCCCAGCAGATGACTTTCCGCGCCCCTGTTTTTTTCGATAAAGACAGAAACCGAGGCCAGGCCATCAGAATAAACCAGATGTAATAAATCGGGCTTCGCCGTGTTTGATGAGTGATTACTGGCAGCTGATGACAGATGCGAGTGGCGCATGATATTTTGGGTCAGCATAAATCCTTTTGGTAATTGCTTTACCGTCCATTGCGGCAGTGTACTGTTTGACGCCTCTATTTCAGGCTCATCCTCTACTTTTTGCTTGTATTGCTCAAACATCTGCACATTAAAGGCGGGCTCAGGTGGCTCTGACAAATAATCCAGTGAGGTAAACATCATTGACTCAATAACATTTTTTTTATTATCCGCCTCTTCTGAAACAAGGTCACAGCGCAACAGCATACCGGTGTTTTTATCCACCCAGTATCGATAGCCGTAACGATATTGATCTTTAGGCATGAGATCAACAACCACGGCCTGAAGATTGGCGATGCGATCATCATTAAGGCGATTCATTGAATAAAAAAGCTCAAGCTGATCGATATTCTCGGGTAATTTTGGGTGTAATGATCTATTTTTGTCAGTATGACGGACAGTGACTATTTCACGATCCGGATAAACGGAGATAACTCGATTATTATATCGAACTATTTTTCGCGGTTCGCCATCAAGTGCTTCAAGACTTTCCCAGTCACCCTTTTCATTTACCCCGTGGGTGACACGTATCGCTGAAAGTTTGTCTGACTTTCTCAGTATAAAAGTACCCTGATAATTTTGATTTTGATCGGCATCTGACATGCGTTTTAACATGTCAAACAGATCGCCCGCATAACTGTTCGTGCTTAATAGAAATACAATAAAAGCAATAAGTGAACGAGTAGGCATTAAAGACTTATTTTACCGGTTTATCTTTAGACTCGAAACTCACCGCTCTTACATAAGGCAGGCGGCCTTGCAGTGCGTCCTGGGTGGCAAACTCCAGATGCTGGTCAACCAGGTACTTATTAACGTACGGCTCCAGCTCAACAGGTTTTTTCTCCGTTGCAAGTTGAATAACCGGCGCTTTTTCAACATGACTGGCCACCGGCGCAACGCTGGCAGCATCATGCTCTGACAGGCTGACAACCATAACAACTGCAACAAAAGTCGCAACCGTCATGCCCGCAACGGGCTTAAACCAGGCCAACGCAGGCCAGCTTAATATATCGAAAACGCCGCTTGATGCTGAATTTTTCCGGCTGTCTGACGCTATCGCATGATCGTCCATAACAAGATTTTCATCTGCCAGGGCTTCGCGTACCGCATGACTGACGTCAACAAAAGACGAATCACTCATTTCACCCCGTAAAGCATCACCGATCAAATGGTAACGCTGTGCAGTATTTGCATCATCAGAGTCAGCCGACAAAGAAAATGACATCAGTTCATCTCGATGCATATCATTATCCAGGAAAGCTGAAATTTTTTCTTTTCGTTTGCTCGTCAAATCGCTCATTACCATAACCACATATAAATATTAAATATCGTTGCCTGTCTTTTAGCACTGGCCAGGCCGTTCACTTTAAAAACCAGCACCGCGCTTATCCGTAACCATTAGAAACCTGATGACTATCATCATCAAGAATCGGCGCCAGCTTGTTGTCGATGGCTTCACGTGCGCGAAATATTCGCGATCTCACGGTGCCAATCGGGCAATCCATTACTGCAGCAATATCCTCATAACTTAGACCTTCAATTTCCCGCAAAGTTATGGCTTCGCGTAAATCTGAAGGCAAATCTCCCATTGCCTGATTAATGGTGGATCCCAGTTCAGCTGCCAGTGCTTCACGTTCAGGTGAGGCATATTCTTTTAGCCATTCACTGGCGCCATAATCTTCTGCTTCCTGCACATCAATACTGTTTGCCGGGCTTTTACGCGACTGCGCAACCAGATGGTTTTTTGCCGTATTTATGCCAATACGATACAACCAGGTATAAAACGCACTGTCACCGCGGAAATTGGGTAAAGCACGGTACGCTTTAATAAAGGCTTCCTGCACGACATCCGGCACATCTGACTGATTTCTTAAAAACCGGGAAACCAGTTTCGATAAACGTAACTGATATTTCAGAACGAGCAAATCAAACGCTTTTTTATCACCCTTTTGTACTCGAACGACCAGTTCCTGATCAATCTCACGTTCGCTCATTGCTAGCCTCTCATTAATGAGCGACGTATCACCCTGCATGCTGTGACAGGCAATTACCATCATAGTTCCCAATTTTTATAGTCCAATTTCATAAGCTTTTGTATTTTTTATAGTTAAGCGGTTAAACTTACCTTATTTCCAGAAAATCTTAAAGCCTTATACTCGACACCCCAATTTAAGCATGGCATTAACATACCAACATGACGTTCTGATTATAGGTGGTGGCGCAGCCGGCCTGAGCCTGGCATTGCGCATGGCAGATAAATGCAGTATCGCCATCATTACCAAAGGCCCCAGTCAAGGACGGCAGTACTTATTATGCCCAGGGCGGCATATCTGCCGTACTGAGCGATGATGACTCTTTTGCATCACATATTGAAGACACCTTAGATGTTGGTGGCAGCCTGTCAAACAAAGAAACCGTCAAATTCACGGTTGAGCACGGCCCGGAAAACATCCGCTGGATGCAGCAACTGGGCGTACCTTTCAGCAGTGAAATCTTTATGTCAGGCGAACGTGAACTGCATTTAACTCGTGAAGGCGGACATATGCACCGCCGTGTGGTGCATGCCGCTGATGCCACCGGCAAAGCGATGAGCGACACCCTGGAAAACCACGCGCGACATCATGACAGTATTACTTTTTACGAGCATCACATAGCCGTTGATTTAATCACCACGAAAAAACAGGGCATCGAAAGCAGTTCCCATACAGTGATAAACAATTCCTGTATCGGTGCTTACGTACTCAATACAAAGAACGACCGCGTGGAAACTTTTCAGGCACGATTTGTCGTGCTCGCTACCGGTGGCGCCAGTAAAGTATATCTGTATACCAGTAATCCAGACGGTTCTACAGGCGATGGCATTGCCATGGCATGGCGTGCAGGCTGCAGCATCAGCAATATGGAATTCAACCAGTTTCATCCAACCTGCCTGTACCATCCGGAAGCAAAATCATTTCTCATCAGTGAGGCGGTTCGCGGCGAAGGCGGTAAATTATTATTGCCTAATGGCAAGCGATTTATGCACAAATTTGATGAACGCGGCGAACTGGCGCCGCGCGACATCGTGGCACGCGCCATCGACCACGAAATGAAACGCCTGGGTATTCCTTGCATCTATCTGGACATCAGCCACCGCTCCCCGGCTTTTATTGCTTCGCATTTCCCGACCATCCATAAACAATGTTTGAAATTTGGTATCGACATAACCAAAGAACCGATACCCGTCGTTCCCGCTGCCCACTATACCTGTGGCGGCGTTAACACTGATCTAAACGGACATACCGACATTAATAACTTGTACGCTATTGGTGAAACAGCGCATACAGGACTGCACGGCTCAAACCGTATGGCGAGTAATTCATTACTTGAGTGCCTGGTATTTGCACAAGCGACGGCAAAAAAAATTTCATCACTTATCAATGAACCTTACACCTTGCCGAAAATCTCAAACTGGGATGAAAGCCGGGTCACCGATTCCGATGAAGAGGTCGTGATCTCGCACAACTGGGACGAACTGCGGCGCTTCATGTGGGATTACGTTGGCATTGTCAGAACCAACAAACGATTAGAGCGCGCCAAACACCGCGTCAGTTTGTTACAACAGGAAATCACCGAGTATTACAGCAACTTCCGTATCAGCAGTGACTTAATCGAACTGCGCAACTTAACCCTGGTGGCAGAGTTAATTATTCGCAGTGCCATGTCACGAAAAGAAAGTCGCGGTTTACATTTTTCACTGGACTACCCTGTCGCCGATGAATCGTCTATTGCGAAAGACACGGTGTTAATACCACCGCATAATAAATGAAAATAGTTTTAAGTTTTAAGTTGTAAGTTTCAAACCAAAACAGCTTAAAACTTACAACTTAAACTTACAACTTAAAACTCAGTATCCCTATGACACAAGCAAGTTACTTTATCGAACCAGACGAACTCGAAGCCTTACTCAGTAATGAAAATCTAGTCATTATCGATTTATGCAAAGCCAAACAATATGCACAGGCACATATTCCAGGTGCTCATTATGTTAACTATTTCGACATTGTGAAAAATGATAAACCGGTAATGGGCCTGTTACCCGACAATGAAGACTTTTCCGCCCTGTTATCCAGCCTCGGCATTACAAAAAAATCATTGATTGTTGCCTATGATGATGAAGGCGGCGGTTGTGCTGCGCGTTTCGTCTGGACACTGAATGTTTTTGGCCATGAAACAGCGGTAGTACTTAACGGCGGTTTACACAGCTGGGCAAATGAAGGCCATGCGTTAACCAATACCACACCGGACAAACCCGTAGCCAGCGATTACCCGCTGAAAAAAAGCCATCACCATACAGCGACCCGTGCTTTCATACAAACCCATTTAGATGATGACAATGTCGTTTTTCTTGATGCCCGTTCCCTGGCGGAATATACCGGCGAGAAAAAATTTGCAGAAAAAGCCGGGCATATTCCAGGCGCCATTCACTATGAATGGACCGCAGCAATGGACCAAAGTAAAAACCTGCGCCGCTTACCTGGCGAAGACATTCAACAGCAGCTTGATGCCTTAGGCATTAGCAAAGACAAAGAAGTGGTTTGTTATTGCCAGTCGCATCACCGTTCTGCCTATTCATGGCTGGTGTTAAAATCCCTAGGTTATGAAAATGTCCTGGGTTATCCCGGCTCATGGTCTGAATGGGGCAATCATCCCGATACCGCTGTTGAAATATAGAAAAATTAGTTGTAAGTTTTAAGTTATAAGTAAAAAGCTAACTAACGCCTTTACTTATTTTAAACTTATAACTTATAACTAGTAACTGCTATACTATTCTTTATATCGTACAGTATATTTTCACGATAGTGTTTAAGCTCATCGATTGAGTCTTTAATATCGTCCATCGCCAGATGGCTTGATTCTTTGTGATAAACCATTTTCTTTTCGGGCGCCCAGCGACTGGTTAGCTCTTTCAAGGTGCTCACATCGAGATTGCGGTAATGAAAGAAGTCTTCCAGTTGCGGCATATAACGCGCAAGAAAACGCCTGTCCTGGCAAATACTGTTACCGCACATCGGCGATTTCTTCTCTGGCACATATTGCCTTAAAAAAGCCAGCGTCAAATTCTCCGCCGTTTCTTCTGTAATAGAGCTGTTTCGAACGCGGTCAGTCAAGCCGGATTGTCCATGCTGATTGGTACACCATTCATCCATGTTATTCATCATATCATCCGCCTGATGTATAACAATTGAAGGCCCTTTATCGACAACATTAAGGTGTTTATCTGTGACTATGGTCGCAATTTCAATAATTAGATCAGAATTAGGATCCAGTCCTGTCATTTCCAGATCAATCCAGATCAGGTTTTCATCATTTATTTTCGACATATTTGTTATTATCCCGGCTCATTTCTATCATAAAATCACTAAGTCAATTAGTGCTGGTGCTGATTTTTGCCAGCGTAACCACTGGCATACTCAACAAAGACGGTAGATAATACAAGCAACTGCTGATAACACAAAGAGTTTTTAATGAACGAGTTACACAATTTCACCCTTTTATTCCTGGCCATGTTACTGCTGTCGACCGTGATGCGTCTCTATCTGTCGCAGCGGCAAATAAACCATGTTTCGCATAATCGCGCAAAAGTCCCTGAGTCGTTTGCCGAAAACATTTCGCTTGAAGACCATCAAAAAGCCGCTGATTACACCACGGCCAAGGTGAAGTTCGGCCGTTTACCACTATTTTATGATGTCGCTCTTTTGCTGTTATGGACATTGGGCGGCGGCCTGGACTGGCTGGATAAAAACCTTATAACGCTTGAGCTCAGCCCAATCCTTACCGGCATCGCCGTTATTCTGGTCTACACATTCATCTCAGCCATGCTCGACCTGCCGTTTTCGATATACAGTACATTTGTCATCGAAGAAAAATTTGGCTTCAATCGAACCACGGTAAAAACATTTATCATTGATATGTTCAAAGGCAGCCTGCTGGGATTAGTCATGGGCATTCCACTGCTGTATGTCATTTTATGGTTAATGGAACAGGCGGGAGATCCATGGTGGGTGTATGCCTGGCTTGTTATCAGTGGCTTCAGTGTATTTATGATGTGGGTCTACCCGACATGGATAGCACCTATCTTCAATAAATTCGAGCCCCTTGAAGAAGGCGAAACACTTAACCGCATAACCAGCTTACTGCAACGTTGCGGTTTTAACAGTAATGGCATTTTTGTGATTGATGGCTCAAAGCGATCCTCTCACGGCAACGCCTACTTTTCAGGCTTCGGCCGTAATAAACGTATCGTATTTTTTGACACCCTGCTGAAGATGTTAAGCGACGACGAACTGGAAGCGGTGCTTGCGCACGAACTGGGGCATTTCAAGAAAAAACATATTATAAAAGGCATGGTCATTTCTTTTGCCACTACATTGCTGGCACTGGCTGTACTGGCCTGGCTGATGAAATCGGAATGGTTTTACACTGCATTAGGCATAAGCAATGCATCAACTTATATGGCACTGTTACTGTTCGCACTGGTAATGCCTGTATTTACTTTTGCATTTCAGCCCTTGTTCAGCATCTTCTCACGTAAAAACGAGTTTGAAGCGGATGCCTTTGCTGCCGAGCAAACTGACGCCAAGTACCTTATTCACGCACTCGTTGGTTTATACCGTGAAAACGCAAACACGTTAACACCTGACCCCATATATTCGGCTTTTTATGATTCTCACCCGCCAGCGCCGGTAAGAATTGCTCAGCTAAATGCACAAACATAACCTAATCCCATTGACGAAAAGCAGAGAATAACCAATGAACTTACACAACAGACAATCATTCAAAAACGTTATATTTATTACTGCAGTTAGCATAATCTCTGTTTCCTGCGCGAATGAAAGCAATGGTGAAAACAAAGATGCCGCTATAAAAAGTTCCGCCGTCATAGAAAATCCGATTTCACACGGCGAACAGGCGCACAATAACCATTGTTATAAATGTCACACCGATGAGGTTTATACACGTGAAAACCGCTTTGTTAAATCACTTGACGCGTTAAGCAAACAGGTCGTTCGTTGTAAAGATGGCAGCAATATCCCCTGGTTTGATGAAGACACTGATGCCGTGGTGCAGTTTCTCAATAAAAAATACTACCGATTTTAATGACCCGATTAATGACTGAGAAAAACACCAGTCTCGAACGCCAGCAATGCAGTAATTTATCAGCTGATGATACGGCGCTCAGTAAAGAAGAATCCAGCCAGCTGTTAGCACAGCTGAATCCGCAATGGTCGTTAGATCAGGACAAACAGACGATCAGCCATACATACAGCTTCCGTAATTATTATCAAACCATGGCTTTTGTTAATGTCATTGCGCAAATAGCGCACCAGCAAGACCACCACCCTGACCTGTTAGTGAGTTATAAGCAATGCAAGGTTGCTTATAGCACTCACAGCGTTTCCGGTTTGTCGATCAATGATTTCATCTGCGCGGCAAAAATAAACGCCGCGCAGACGCTTTAAGTTTTTAAATATGGCTAAACGAAAATTATCGATTCAGCAACAGCGGCGCATTGCTTCACAGCAAAACAACAAAATCAAAGATGACGATCTGCAACTGGACGAATCCAGCACTCAAACCGCACGCGTTATCAGTCACCACGGCCGTCAGTTATATGCCGAAATTGACAACCCCGGTAAGGCACCCTCTAAAATAAAATGCAAAATCAGGCAGAACTTAGGTGATATCGCCTGCGGCGATTACGTCATCGTTCAGCAGGCACTTGCGCCTGACGGCACGGCACCGTCCGGTGAGCCACAAAACGTTGTTATTGCCGTCAAACAAAGAACAAATCTGCTGGTCAAAACCGGCTTTGGCGGTGTAGCAAAACCAGTAGCAGCAAATATCGGACAACTGGTCATTGTTACCTCGTTAAAACCAAAACCCAATCCTTATCTTATCGACAGGTATTTAATCGCTGCGGAAAACCTGCCGGCTAAAGCGCTCATTATCATTAATAAAATAGATTTACTCGATGACAAGACAAAACAGGGTATAGAAGATTTAACCGCTTTATATCAGAGCATCGGCTATCGCGTCATCAGCACCAGCATCAAACAAAATATCGGCCTGCAGGAAACCTCAGATGCCTTGAGCAACACTACCAGCATACTCGTTGGTTTATCGGGTGTCGGTAAATCTTCTATCGTTAAATCAATTCTGCCGAAAGAAGAAATTAAAATCGGTGAAACGTCAGAAGCCACCGGTGAAGGCAAACATACAACAACGGTATCTGCGCTCTATCATTTAAAATGCAATGGCATTATTATCGACTCACCGGGAGTCCGCGATTTCACGCCGATCAACAACAGCCTTGATGAAATAAGCAATGGCTTTGTTGATATAAGAAAATTTATTGGCGCCTGCAAGTTCAGCAACTGCAGCCATAAAAACGAACCCGAATGCGCACTGAAACAGGCGGTAATAGATGGCCAGTTAAATGAACAACGATTCAACAACTATCTGCGTTTAATTGAAGAGTTTAACGAGCAGTAATACAACAAACTTCGCTGCTTAAAAACCACAATAGCCCTGAATGATCTGAATCAATGCATTGCGCTCCTGCGATTAATAATGCTTATAAAACTGAAGCTTTCACCCTGAAATTCACCGAAATAGGATTATGATCAGAAGAAGTAACCGGCCATACCCGGTTACTTAGAGGTTCCAGCTGGCGATAAAATACATGGTCAATAGCCATGCCGAAAACATGCGTTTTATTATTAACCGGGTATTCAATCGCGGACAATGACATTCTGTCGACCAGTAGCATTACCTGCTCCATTCGATCGTCGCTCCAGCTATTAAAATCGCCGGCAAGGATCATCGGCCCATCATGATGTTTTATAGCACTGTACAACTTATCCAGTTGCTGGTGATAGACACCAACACCAAAAGCAAAGTTAATGCCATGAATATTGGCGACTAACAAGTTTTTTTTCGAACCTTCAATTGCATAGTAACTGACCAATGTTGATTTTGGCAGACGAATCAGCGGTTCGTTAATTTTGAAACCGCAGCTGTGAATCGCTTTTGAATTTGCAACCGTCATTACCCCTGCCGCTGTACCATTTAGGTGAAAGGCTGCATTCATTATCCAGTCAAGATCATATCCTGCCAGCATTGCCGCTAGCTCATCATCCAAAAATGCCTCCTGAATAGTCATCAAATCATGACCTTCAGCATAAGCAGACAGGTCTTGCTGCCAATTCTCCCCATTGCCTTTATAAATATTCCAGTTCAAAAAGGCAATCTTATCGGGATTCAGCCCAGGTGCCTGGTCAAGCTTTTTTTGCATTTCAGGCGTAACATCGCATGACTGAATATCATGGTTAGCGGAAAAACTGCTGGATACAAATTGTAATCTGTCATTAAAAGACACACATGCCGCCAGTAATGATGACAGCACAATCAAAAAAATGATTCTAAACCTGATTGACATTATATATTTACGGTACAATCGATAGATGTTATTAACTTACCAGTATGCAGGTAATAGCCAGAAACTCAAGTGTCAGGCAGATTTTTAAGTTAAGGGCGCCGCTATTAATTTCACCTGCCCTTATAAGCTTCCCGAACAAACAAAACAATGGCAGCATAAAATAATGCTCGTATTACAAATTCAATAATAAGCACAATGTGATAAACAACAACAATCAATCAGGCTTTTATTTACTCAGTGATAACACCGACGCTTTTGTCGCCCGTTTCGCGCTTGCAACCCTCGCTGAAAAAACACTGGACATTCAGTATTACCTTATACATAACGATGCCAGTGGTGAATACCTCGGCTACGCAATTCTCGCTGCAGCCGATCGCGGCGTTCATGTCCGCATTTTAGTCGATGATATCAACTTATCCGGGCGTGACAGCCGGCTGAAAATGTTAAGCCAGCACTCTAATATTGAAATACGTATTTTTAATCCACTAGCCAATCGTCAATGGTTTCGAAATATTGAACTGATCATTAATTTGAACCGTGCCGGCAGGCGAATGCATAACAAAACTTTCATCGCTGACAGCACATCCGCGATTATAGGCGGTAGAAATATTGGTGATGAATATTTTGATGCCAGGCACAGTTTAAATTTTGTTGACCTGGATTTATTAAGCATCGGTCCAATAGTGAATGAAATCACCGTCAGTTTCAATGCTTACTGGAACAGCCAGTGGGTCACCCCCATAGAGGACTTAAGTAAAATCAAGGTTGTAAAAAAACAGCTTTCCGGTATTCGCAGAAAACTCAAGGACAAATGGCGCCATGCTAAAAACTCTGAGTATTTCCACTCACTGCAACTTTCAGATTTTACGAAGAAAATAATCAATAAACAGATTCCGTTTATCTGGGCCAATGCCGAATTGCTTTATGACCGGCCCGAAAAACTAACGAAAGATAAAGCTGATAAAAACACACATTTTGCAGCACAGTTATTTAGCTACGTTGAACAGGGGAGTAAAGAACTGTTAATCACCTCGCCTTATTTTGTGCCGGGAAACAAAGGCGTTAAAATATTTAAAAACAAGCTGAAACAAGGCATGTCAATAAGCATTTTAACCAATTCGCTGGCAGCAACAGATGTCATTGCCGCTCACGCCGGTTACAAAAAATACCGCAAGCAACTTGCCGAATCAGGGATAACTTTATTTGAGCTAAAAACAACGGCTAAACATTTTCTTTCGAAAACAAAGCAATTCATCAAAGGCTCATCAAATGCCAGCTTGCATGCAAAATACATGGTGATTGATGAGCAATATGTCTTTATTGGCTCGGCTAATCTGGACCCGCGTTCGCAATTGCTGAACACGGAAATTGGCATTATTGTAAACAGCAAAGAACTGGCGCACCTGACCAGGCAACTCTTCATGCAGGCGACATCGGCCAGCAACAGTTATCAAGTAACATTAAACAGCAAAAATAAGCAATTAAACTGGAAAACAGAAGAAGTCGGAAAACTAATTCAGTACGCTAGCGAACCGAAAGCCAGCCTGTTAAAAAAGCTGGGGGTTTATATATTAGGTTTATTGCCGATTGAAAGCCTGCTCTAAATAAGACAATGATATGACCATAATTCGCCTGCATCTGAGCGCATGAATGCTCAGACTGGAATAAGCGGTTCACTTTCTTTTTGACTGAAAGAAATTCTGCAGCAGTAACCGGCTTTCCTCAGCCAGCACCCCGGACTCTACCGCAAAGACATGATTGTGCTGACTGGCATGCTGCAGGTTAAAGGCGCCGCCCAGTGCGCCGGTACGCGGCTCTGACGCGCCATACACCACCTTAGAGACACGGGCATGAATCATCGCGCCGACGCACATAGAGCATGGCTCTAAAGTGACGTACAGCGTGGTGCCAATAAGACGATAATTATTGAGTTTTTTGCCCGCCGCACGCATCGCCATAATTTCAGCGTGGCAAGTGGCATCATGGCTGCTGATCGGCTGGTTCCAGCCTTCGGCAATTAACCGATCATCTTTTACAATCACCGCACCAACAGGCACCTCGCCTGCCTGCTCGGCTTTATGCGCAAGCTGCAGGGCTTTTTTCATCCAGTGTTCGTCGTTTATCACGACGAAAATGAAAAGTGATAAGTGAAAAGTGAAAAATGTAAAAACAAAACTGCGCCTTTCAATATTCGTTTTTCACTTTTCATTTTTCATTATTTTGTCATTCCCACTCGATAGTAGCTGGCGGTTTGCCTGAGATATCGTAGGTAACGCGTGATATGCCATCAACTTCATTGATGATGCGTGTTGAGACATGGCCAAGAAAATCATAAGGCAGATGCGCCCAGCGCGCGGTCATGAAATCAATGGTTTCTACCGCGCGCAGTGCCACCACGTAATCATAACGACGGCCATCACCCATGACGCCAACCGATTTAACCGGAATAAAGACGGTGAACGCCTGGCTGACTTTATCGTATAAGTCGTTTTTATAGAGCTCGTCAATAAAGATATGGTCAGCCAGGCGCAATAAATCCGCATACTCTTTTTTCACTTCACCAAGAATACGCACCCCTAAACCCGGCCCTGGAAATGGATGACGATAAACCATGGCAGAAGGCAAACCCAGTTCTACACCTATTTTACGTACTTCATCTTTGAACAGTTCGCGTAATGGCTCCACCAGTTTCAGTTCCATATCATCAGGCAGGCCACCCACATTATGGTGTGATTTAATCAGGTGCGAATTTTTACTGCCGGCTGACTCAATAACATCAGGATAGATAGTACCCTGTGCCAGCCAGTTTGCATTCGGCAGTTTGCGAGCCTGCTTCTTCGAAAATTTCGATGAACACACGACCGATAATTTTACGTTTCTGTTCAGGCTCATTTTCACCTTTCAGCTCGTTGAGGAAACGTTGTTCTGCATCAACACGAATGACTTTTACGCCCATGTTTTCTGCAAAGGTCGCCATCACCTGATCGCCTTCATGATGACGCAACAAACCATTATCGACAAACACACAGGTTAGCTGATCACCGATGGCCTGATGCAATAAGGCAGCGACAACGGATGAATCGACACCGCCGGAGAGACCTAAAATAACTTCATCATCACCGACCTGCTGGCGAACACGATCAATATTATCTTTAATAATATTACCCGCAGTCCAGTCTGCAGCGCAGCCACAAATATTATGTACAAAACGTTCAATAATGCGCTGCCCCTGCTTGGTGTGAGTCACTTCAGGGTGAAACTGTAAGCCATAAAAATGACGCGATTCATCCGCCATGCCAGCCAGTGGCGCATTGTCGGTGCTGGCGATACAGCTAAAACCTTCAGGCAACACGTCCACTTTATCACCGTGCGACATCCAGACATCAAGCATGCCAAAACCTTCTTCCGTAACATGGTCTTCAATATCTTTTAACAAAGCACTGTGATTCCTGGCGCGCACCTGCGCAAAGCCGTATTCACGATGTGTCGATGCAGCGACTTTGCCACCTAACTGTAGCGCCATGGTTTGCATGCCATAACAGATACCTAAAACAGGAATACCGGCCTCAAACACATATTGCGGCGCGGCCAGGGTATCGTCGGCGTTTACCGACTCTGGTCCGCCAGACAAAATAATACCGTTAGCGTTAAAGGCTTTAATTTCTTCAGCGCTGATCCCGGTATGATGAACCTCACTATAAACACCGGCTTCACGAACACGGCGCGCGATAAGCTGCGTATATTGCGAACCAAAATCTAAAATTAAAATTCGATCGGAGTGTATGTCATGCATAGTGATGAATATCTGATTTATTTAAAAAACTAAAAATTTTTAACCACAGAGGTACAGAGAACACAGAGTTTTTTATTTTGTTAGTCGCGCCTGCGGCGCGACTAACAAAAAATACGTATTTCTCTGTGTCCTCTGTGCCTCTGTGGTTCAATCTTTTTTCTAAGAAGAACGGTAATTTGGCGCTTCTTTGGTGATGGTCACATCGTGCACATGCGATTCGGACATACCGGCACCTGAGATACGAACAAACTCGGGCTTAGACCGCATTTCATCCATATTTTGGCAACCTACGTAGCCCATACTGGAGCGCAGTCCGCCCATCATCTGGTGAACGATGGTACCCATTGGCCCTTTGTATGCAACACGCCCTTCAA